>JAUIEM010000436.1 GCA_030428695.1 bacterium | reverse complement strand
CAACCGAGGTAGGGGCGGGGTTTACCCCCGCCCGTCGGCGGGGACCGATGCTCGCCCCTCGGGTGATCCTTCGAGGGTCGTACAGCTCCTCCTCGAAGTCGTCGCCGACACCACGGGCTATCCCGCCGACATGCTCGACCTCTCCATGGCCCTCGACGCTGACCTCGGCATCGACTCCATCAAGCGCGTCGAGATCCTCTCCGCCCTCCAAGAGCGTATGCCGGGCCTGCCGCAGGTGCAGTCGGAGGACATGGGACGCATCGCGACCTTGCAGGATGTGGTCGACCTCCTCGGTGCGACGGGAGGGGGTGAAACCCTCCCCTACATGGGTGCCGCAGGATCCGATAACAACCGAGGTAGGGGCGGGGTTTACCCCCGCCCGTCGGCGGGGACCGATGCTCGCCCCTCGGGTGATCCTTCGAGGGTCGTACAGCTCCTCCTGGAAGTCGTCGCCGACACCACGGGCTATCCCGCCGACATGCTCGACCTCTCCATGGCCCTCGACGCCGACCTCGGCATCGACTCGATCAAGCGGGTGGAGATCCTGTCCGCGCTGCAGGAGCGCCTGCCGGGCCTGCCGCAGGTGCAGTCGGAGGACATGGGCCGCATCGCGACCCTCCAGGATGTCGTCGACCTCCTCGGTGCGGCGGGAGGGGGTGAACCCCTCCCCTACGGCGAAGAGCGGCCCAGTACAACCCGGACGCCGACTTCCCCCGTGCAGACCCTCGACCGCTACGTGCTCGGCCTCGAGCCGGCCGGTGCGCGGCGCTCCCACACCTGGGCGCCGGGGGCCACGCTCTGGCTGGCCGGCGATGAGGAGCTGAGCGCGCGGGTCGCCGCGGCGCTCGTCCAGCGCGGGCTGCGCGCCCGGACCGTGGCGCTCGAGCCCCTGCCCGCGGCCGAGGGGCCCCTGCACGGCCTGGTGCTGATCGCGCCGCCGGCCTGCGACGACGGCTTCCTGCTCGACGGCTTCGCGCTCCTGCAGCGGGCGGCGGGGGTGCTGGTCGACGGGGCGCTGGTGATGACCGTGTCGCGCCAGGACGGGCGCTTCGGGCTGAGCCCCGAGGGGCCGCTCGACCCGGTCTCCGGCGGCCTGGCGGGCCTGGTCAAGACCGCCCGCCACGAGCTGCCCGGGGTGATCTGCCGGGCAGTCGACCTCGCCGCGGACGTCGACGCTGGCGAGGAGATCCTGGCCGAGCTCGCCTTCGCCGAGCCGCTCGAGCTCGGCGTCGCCAGCGACGGGCGGCGACGGCTCGGGCTGGCGCGAAAGGCGGTGGAAGCCTCCGACGCGCCGCCGCTCGAGCCCGGCGAGGTGGTCGTGATCAGCGGCGGGGCCCGGGGCGTGACGGCCGAGGCGGCGCTCGGGCTCGCCCGCTTCCGCCCGGTCCTCCTGCTGCTCGGGCGCAGCCCGCTGCCGGAGGAAGAGCCCGCCTGGATGCGCGGACTGGCCACCGAGGCGGAGCTCAAACGCGCCCTCGCGACGCGCCACCGGGGCACCTCCCCGCGGGAGCTCGGGGAGCGCTGCCGCAAGCTGCTCGCCGCCCGCGAGCTGTGCCGCAACCTGGCCCGGATCGAGGCGGCCGGCGCCCAGGTGCTGTACCGCTCCTGCGACGTGCGCGACGCGGACGCGGTCGCCGCGGCGGTCGCCGAAGCCCGGGGGATGGGTCCCGTGCGCGGGCTGATCCACGGCGCGGGCGTGCTCGCGGACAAGAGGCTGGTCGACAAGACCCGCGAGCAGTTCGCGCGGGTGTACGGCACCAAGGTCGACGGGCTGCGCGCGCTGCTGGCGGCGACGGCCGAGGACGCGCTGCGCTTCTGCGTCGTGTACTCCTCTTCGACCGCGCGCTTCGGCCGCACCGGCCAGATCGACTACGCGGTCGCCAACGAGGTCGCGAACAAGCTCGCCCAGCGCGAGGCGGCGCGCCGGCCGGAGTGCAGGGTGCGCGCCCTGGGCTGGGGGCCCTGGGACGGCGGCATGGTCACCCCGGGCCTGCGCAAGCTGTTCCTGTCCGAGGGGGTGCCGCCGATCCCGCTGGACGCCGGCGTCGCCGCGTTGCTCGCCAGCCTGCGCGCGGAGCGGGCTCCGGTCGAGGCGGTGCTGCTCGGCGCCGGCGCGCGGCTGCCCGATCCTCTGCTCGGGGCCGCCCGGCTCGCCGCCCCGGCGGCGGTGCTGCCGCGCGCCTTCCGGCGGGAGGTCTCCGTCGCCAGCCACCCGGTGCTCGCCGACCACGTGATGCGCGGCCGGGCGGTCGTGCCCCTCGCGCTGATCAGCGAGTGGCTCGCCCACGGGGCCCTGCACGGCCAGCCCGGGCGCTGGCTGCACGGGCTCGAGGAGCTGCGGGTGCTGCGCGGGCTGATCCTCGACGGCGCGGAGAGCCGCACGGTCGAGGTGTACGCCGGACCGGGGCGGACCACCGAAGAGGGCCTGACCAGCGTCGAGGTCGAGCTGCGCAGCGGCGCGGCCCTGCACGCGGGCGCCCGGGTGCTCCTGCGCGGGACGCCGAGCGTCGCCGCGGAGCCGAGCCTCGAGCCGGTGCGCGGGAGCTATCCCCACGCCCTCGAGGAGGTCTACGGGCGGCTGTTGTTCCACGGCCCCGCGCTGCACGGCATCGTCGCCGTCGAGGCCTGCTCCGCGGAGGGCATCGTCGCCAGGGTCCGCGCCGCCGCGCCGCCGGCGGAGTGGATGCAGCGTCCCCTGCGCGGGCGCTGGATCGGCGACCCGTTGGTGCTCGACTGCGCCTTCCAGGCGATGATCCTGTGGTCGTGGGAGAACCTCGGCGCGCCCTCGCTGCCGACCTCCGTCGGCCGCTACCTGCAGCCGGCCCGCAGCTTCCCCCGCGACGGCGCGCGCATCGTCGCCCGGGTCCGGCGCGCGGGGCCGGGGAGCGCGACCGCCGACATCGAGCTGCGCGGCGCCGACGGCCACCTGCTCGCGTCCTTGTCGGACTACACCTGCGTCGTCGACGCCGGCCTGGCCGAGTCCTTCCGCGCCAACACCATCCTCGCGGGGGCCTGATGCAGGCGATCGCCATCGTCGGCGTCGGGGGGCTGTTCCCCGGCGCCGCTTCCCTCGACGAGCTGTGGAGCCGCATCGCCGGCGCCGAAGACTGCGCGTCGGAACCTCCGCCGGGGCGTTGGGCCCTGTCGTTGGAGGATGTCTACGACCCGCGCCCCCGCACCCCCGACAAGGTCGCCTCGCGGCGCGCCTGCTTCCTCGCCCCCGGCCAGATCGAGGCGGCCTTGGAAGCCTGCGGACAGCCTCCGTCGGGCCTCGACCCGGTCTTCGACCTGCTGATGGCCGCCGGCTGCCAGGCCTTCGCGGACGGCCGCAGCGACGGCCTCGACCGCGCCCGGGTCGGGGTGATCGCCGGCAACATCGTGCTGCCGACGGAAGGTTCGACGGCCCTGGTCGAAGCGGACTTCGGGCGCGCCCTCGAGCAGCGCCTGCGCGCCCGCCTCGCGCCGGGGACCGCGGCGCCGCCAGTCGAGGCCCGGGAAGACGACCGCCGCGCCGCCGGCCTGCCCG
Organism: bacterium; assembly: GCA_030428695.1. Next base: position 4,171 of record JAUIEM010000436.1, on the reverse strand, counting down.
TCCGCCGCCTCGCCGCGGCGCTCGGCCTCGGCGGCCTGGCCTACACCCTGGACGCCGCCTGCGCCTCCTCGCTCTACGCCCTCAAGCTCGCGGCCGAGGAGCTCAGCGCGGGCCGCGCCGACGCGATGCTCGCCGGCGGGGTCTCCCGTCCGGACGCCCTCTACACCCAGATGGGCTTCTCCCAGCTCGGCGCGGTCTCGCCCCGCGGCACCTGCTCGCCCTTCGACGCCCGGGGGGATGGCCTGGTCGTCGGCGAGGGCGCGGGCATGTTCCTGCTCAAGCGGCTCGCCGACGCGACCGCGGCCGGCGACCGCATCTACGCGGTGCTGCGCGGCTTCGGGCTGAGCAACGACATCGCCGGCAGCCTGCTCAAGCCCGACAGCGAAGGCCAGCTGCGCGCCCTGCGGGCGGCCTACGCGGAGGCGGGATGGGAGCCCTCCAGCGTCGACCTGATCGAGTGCCACGCGACCGGCACCCCGCTCGGCGACGCGGTCGAGCTCGCCAGCCTGCGGGCGCTGTGGGGTGACGCGCAGGGGGACTGCGTGATCGGCTCGGTGAAGTCGAACATCGGTCACCTGCTGACCGGCGCGGGCGCTGCCGGCCTGCTGAAGGTGCTGCTGGCCCTGCGCCACGAGACCCTGCCGCCGACCGCGAACTTCTCGTCTTCTGCGTCTGCGCTCGCGCCTTTCGCGGTGCTCGCCGCCCCCCGCGCCTGGACACGTCCCGCCGGTCGAGCGCGCCGGGCGGGGGTCAGCGCCTTTGGCTTCGGCGGCATCAACGCCCACGTGCTGCTCGAGGAGTGGCTGCCGGAGGCGGAGGAAGCGCCCGTCCGCTCCGAGCCGGACGCGCCGATCGCGGTCGTCGGTCTGGCGGTGAAGGCGGGCGGGATGGGCGGCGTCGAGGACTTCGTCGAGCGCGCCCTGGTGCGGGGCGAGGTGCCCGGGAGGTTGCAGGGTCTGGAGGTTCCGCTCGGGCGCTTCCGCATCCCGCCGAAGGAGCTCGCCGAGGCCCTGCCCCAGCAGCTGATGATGCTGCAGGTCGCCGCCGACGCCGCGGAGTCCGCCGGCTGGGAGCTGCGCGCCGGGCACCAGGCGAGGGGGGCAGACCGTCCCCTGTCAGCAGGCGCACCTCCGAGCCTGGTGCCCGCCGGGCGAAAGGCGGGGGGGTCAGGCCGTGCACCGGCCGCCGGGCCGCGCCTGCGGACGGGGGTGTTTGTCGGCCTCGGCCTCGACCTGAACACCGGCCGCTTCGCCTCGCGCTGGCGGCTCCTGTCCAAGGCCCGGCGCTGGCAGCGGGAGCTGGGCCTCGACCTCGACCCGGCGGCGGAAGAAGCCTGGGTGGCGGAGCTACGGGAAGCCGCCGGCCCGGCCCTGAGCGCCAACCGCACGATGGGCGCCCTCGGCGGCATCGTCGCCAGCCGTGTCGCGCGGGAGCTGCACGTCGGCGGTCCGAGCCACACCGTGTCCGCGGAGGAGGCCTCCGGGCTGTACGCCCTCCGCCTCGCCGTCCGCGCCCTGCGCCGCGGCGAGCTGGACAGCGCCCTGGTCGGCGCCGTCGACCTGCCCGCGAGCTCGCCGGCTCCCGTGCCCGGGGCGGGGGACGCGGCCGGAGCGGTGGTCCTCAAGCGGCTGGAAGATGCCGTCCGCGACGGCGACAGCGTGTACGCCGTGCTCCGCGAGGTCATGCCGCCGACAGCGGAAGTTCCCGGGAACTGTGGCGCGGCCTCGGGGATGCTCGCCTTCCTGCGCGGCGTGCTCAGCCTGCATCGGCGCATCCTGCCCGCGACGCCGGCGCGCGGCGCGCAGGTGTGGGTGCACGACAGCGCGGAGGGCCCGCGCCGGATGCGGGTGGGCGGTCTGGTGCTGGAAGAGTGCGCGGACGCGGCGCGGGATCTCGCGGGGGAGGGATCTTCCCCGGCCGTGCGACGGGCGGGGGTAAACCCCGCCCCTACCAGGACAAACGTGGATCCTGGAGGGTTCGACCCGGCGCCTGCCGAACACCCGGCGGAGGAGGGATCTTCCGCGGCGGTACAACCTGCGGGGGTGGGCCGCGCCGCTACCGGGGACCACGCCGATCAGGCAGGGATCAACCCAGCGTCCACGGCACACGCGGCGGATGGATCGTCGCCGGCAGCGCGACGGGCGGTGGTAAACCCCGCCCCTACAAGGACAAACGTGGGTCTGGCGGGGGTGGCGGATGCTGCGGCGCCCGACGCGGGGGAATCTCCCGCGGCCGCGCGACTTTCCTCCGGTAGGGGCGGGGTTTACCCCCGCCCGCCGGCCGCGGGAAGACCGCGCCCCCTCGGCGCCGCTCCCTCCTCCGACGAGACCCTCCTCCTGCTCGCCGCGCCGACCCCGGACGGGCTGCGCGCCGCCGTCGCCACGGCACGCGCCCGGCTCGCGGCGGGAACCTCTCCGCGCGCGCTGGCCCGCGAGGCCTGGCGGGCGCGCCAGGAGATGCCGGGCACGCCGCGCATCCTGACCGTCGTCGCCCGCGGCCGGACCGAGCTCGCGCGCCTGCTCGGCGAGGCGGAGGCGTCCCTGCGCGCCGCTCCGGAGCTTCCCCTGCCCCGGCCCGGCCACGGCGCGCCGGGCTCGCGGGAGCGGCTGTTCTACGCCCCCGAGCCGGTGGGCGGTCAGCTCGCCTTCGTCTTCCCCGGCTCGGGGAACCACTTCCCGGGCATGGGCCGGGAGCTGTGTCTGCGCTACTCCGACGGCTTGCGGAAGTTGTCCGGGGAGGCCTCGACGCTGCGCTCCCAGCTGCGCCCGGAGCTGTTGTGGGATGCCCCGACCCGCGCGGCGATGGACCACCCGCGCGGGCTGATCCTCGGCCACGTCACGCTGTGCTCGGCGCTGGCGGACGTGCTCGGCCGCTTCGGCCTGCGCCCGCAGGCGGTGCTCGGTTACAGCCTCGGCGAGTCCTCCGGCCTGTTCGCGCTGCGGGCGTGGACCGAGCGGGACGACATGTACCGGCGGGTGCAGGCTTCCAGCCTGTTCGTCTCCGACCTGTGCGGACCCCTGGACGCGCTGCGCGAGGCCTGGCAGGTCCCCACGGAGGAGCCGGTCGCCTGGTGCATGGCGGTGCTTCCGCGGCCTGCCGACGAGGTGCGCGCGGCGTTGCCGGAGCGCTGCGACCTGCTGATCGTCAACACGCCCGACTCCTGCGTGGTCGGCGGCGCGCCGGAGGCGGTCGAGGCGCTCGGGAAGTCCCTCGACGTCCAGCCCCACATCCTCGACGGCATCACCCTGTGCCACACCGAGGCCCTGCGCCCGGTCGCCGGGGCCTACCGCGCGTTGCACCTGTTGAAGACCACGCCGCCGGAGGGCGTGCGCTTCTACAGCGGCGCCCGCGGGGAGCCCTACGCCCTCGATCGGGAGGCCGCCGCGGACTCCGTCCTGACGATGGCGCTCGAGGGCGTCGACTTCCCGAAGACGGTCGAGCGGGCCTACGCAGACGGCGTCCGCATCTTCGTCGAGGTCGGTCCCGGCAACAGCTGCACGGCGATGGTCGGCGCGATCCTCGGCGAGCGGCCACACCTCGCGCGCTCGCTGTGTGTCGCGACGCGCGCGGCGAGCTTCTCCCTCACCACCCTGCTCGCCGCGCTCGCCGCCGAAGGCGTGGCGGTCGAGCTCGGGGCGCTGTTCGGGGAGGATGCGGAGGAAGCGGGGGAAGCGGCCGGACGCGCGCTCGCGCTGCCGATGACGATGCCCGTGGCGGAGCTTCCGCTGCCTCCGCGTCCGGCGCCGAAGCCGGTGGTGAAGCCTGTTGCGGTTGTGCGGGCGGCCGCGGCTCCGCGGGTTGCCCAGCCTGCGCGTCCGGTCCGTCCGCCGCAGGCCGTGCCCGTCAGGGAAGACGCACAGCGTGCGATCGCCGCGCTGGTCACCGCGAGCAGCCGGGCGGAGCTCGAGCGCGGGCGCGCGCACGAGGTTTTTCTGCGCCTGCAGCGCGGAACCAGCGCGCTGATGGCGCGGCAGGCGTCGTTGTTGGCGGAGATCGCGCGGCGGGGCGGAGCACCGGTTCCCAGCCGGACGACGGGCGGGGGTAAACCCCGCCCCTACACGGAGACAACACGCCCCGGCGGAGCGTTGGTGCGCGGCCGGACGCCGGTTCCCGGCCGGACGACGGGCGGGGGTAAACCCCGCCCCTACACGGAGACGACACGCCCCGGCGG
>JAUIEM010000435.1 GCA_030428695.1 bacterium | reverse complement strand
TACAGGTCTTCGCGGAAGCGGCCGGCCTCGACCTCGGCCTTGCAGTCCTTGTTGGTCGCGGCCAGGATCCGCACGTCGACCTTGCGCACCCGGGCCTCGCCGAGGCGCATGTACTCGCCGTTCTCGAGCACGCGCAGGAACTTCTTCTGGATCGACAGGCCCATCTCACAGACCTCGTCGATGAACAGCGTGCCCTTGTCCGCCGCGGCGAACAGGCCCTCCTGCTCCTGCATCGCGCCGGTGAAGGCGCCCTTGATGTGGCCGAAGAGCTCGTTCTCGAGCAGGGTCTCGTTCAGGGCCCCGCAGTTGATCGCGACGAAGGTGCGGTCGCCCCGGGGGGACTGCTCGTGGATCGAGCGGGCGACGAGCTCTTTGCCGGTGCCGCTGCCGCCCTCGATCAGCACCGAGCTGTTGGTGCGGGCGACGCGGGAGATCAGGTCTTTGACCCGGCGGATCGGGGCGCTCTCGCCGATGATGGTCGCGTCGGGGGAGCTGCGCCGCATCGCGTCCTTCAGCAGCGTGTTCTCGCGGCTGAGCTTGTAGCGCTCGTGGGCCTTGAGCAACAGGCGCAGCAGGGTCTGGAACTTGATCGGCTTCTCGAGGTAGTCGTAGGCGCCGAGCTTCATCGCCTCGATGGCGGTGTGGACGGTCGCGTGGCCGGTCAGCATCACCGCCTCGCCGCTCAGGCCCTTGTCGCGCATCGCGCGCAGCAGCTCGACGCCGGACATGCCGGGCATGCTGATGTCGAGGAGGTAGATCTCGGCGTCGACGGTGCTGACCAGCTCGAGGGCCTCTTCGCCGCTCGCGGCGCTGTGCACGACGTGGCCGAGGCGGGCGAGCTTCCTGGTCAGCAGCTCGCGCAGCGGCTCCTCGTCGTCGACGACGAGGATCTTCATCACGTCGGACATGCCTGGTCTCCTCGGCTCACACGTTGCTCGCCAGCCCCTCGCTGAGGTCGAGGTCGAGGCGCTTGAAGCTGATCGTCGTATCGTGCGGCTCGGCTTCCACCGGCTCGGGATGCCGGCTCTGGTGGTAGTCCGGGATGCGCACGCTGAAGGTTGATCCGCGTCCGGGGACCGTAGCAAAGCTCAGATGGCCTTTCAAGTCGGTCACGATGCCGTAGCAGATCGACAGGCCGAGGCCGGTGCCGGTGCCGACGGCCTTGGTCGTGAAGAAGGGGTCGAAGATGCGGTCGTGGATGTCCTCGGGGATGCCGGGCCCGTTGTCCCGCACCTCGAGCTCGACCTCGCCCTCGACGCCGCGGGCGCTGATCGTGACCTCGCCCCCCTCCCCCGCCGCGTCGATCGCGTTCTGGAGCAGGTTGACCAGCACCTGCTGCAGGGAGTCGGCGCAGGTCGCGATGGTCGGCACCTCTTCGACCTCGCTGCTGATCGAGCAGCCCTTCTCGCTGCGCCGGATCTCGACCAGAGGGACCGTCTGCACGACGAGCTCGCCGACGTCGACCTCCTCGATGCGCAGGGTCGACTTGCGCGCGAAGTTCAGGAGGTTCTGGACGATCTTCTTGCAGCGGTAGACCTGGTCCTCGATCACCTGCAGGCCGTGGGGCAGATCCTCGCAGCCGGCCACCTCTTTGAGCTCGCCCTCGGCCTGTTCCCGCAGATCTTCGGCGTAGCCGGCGATGGTCGCGAGGGGGTTGTTGATCTCGTGGGCGATGCCGGCGGCGAGCTGGCCGACCGAGGCGAGCTTCTCGTTCTGCACGAGCTGCCGCTGGGCCTCGCGCAGCTCGCGCTTCTTGAGGGAGATGCGCTCCTCGAGCTCGCGGCTCCAGCGCATCAGCTCGGCGCGCTGGGCCTCGAGCACCGCGTTCTTCTCCTGGATCAGCTGCTGGTACTCGCGCATCCGACGCAGCAGCGTGTTGCGGCTGCGCATGATGTGGCCGAGCTCGTTCTGGGGGATCGCCGAGTCCGGCACGAGCACCTCGGCGCCGCGTCCGGCCAGACCCCGCCGGTCGGCGTGGATCAGCTGGGCGATCGGGGTCAGCACCAGGCGGTAGAAGACCCAGATGGTCAGCATGCCGTTGCCGATCAGGAACAGCAGGATGAAGGTGAAGGGGCCGATCAGGCCCTTGGCGACCGAGACCAGCAGCGGCGCCGGGCGATGGAAGGCCATCAGCGTGCCGAGCAGGCGCTGGTCGGCGGCCCGCAGCGACTCCTTGATATGGATGTGGCCCTGGTCGGCGCAGCGCTCCGCCGCCCGCAGGTCGCGCAGGCAGTCGGGCCGCTCGCCGCCGCTGAAGCGCACGAGCTGCCCGGAGCCGTCGAACAGCGCGTAGTGCACCCCCGCCCCGGGCTCGCTCGGCGGCAGCTGCGGGGTCTGGCCGGCGGCGAGCTGGTCGCGGACGTAGGGGGCGACGAGGTAGACGCCGCGGAAGCAGCGCTCGGTGTCCTGGCGCAGCTGGTCGCGCTGGGCGTAGACCAGGGTCGGCCCGAGCAGGAGGAAGGCGATCAGCACGCCGCCGCAGGAGGTCCACAGGATCACTTTGGAGAGCAGGCTCTTGTACGGCGACATCGCGTCGCGGCGGGCGGCGGAAGGAGCCATCTACTTGTTCCAGTTGTACTGCGGGTCGACCGCTCCCGTCGAGGTGGTGTCGAAGGCCTCGCCTTCGAGGTGCGCGCGCACCTGCTCGGCGCCGACCGACTCCGGGGCGGCGTCGATGTAGGCCTGCCACAGGGCCTGGGCCTCGTCGCGCTGGCCGAGCAGGAGCAGCGCGCGGCCCTTGTTGATCGTCGCCTCGCTCGCCAGCGGCGAGATCGCGATCGCGCGGTCGAAGTAGTCGATCGACTCCTTGAGGAGCCGCTCGCGGCGGGCGCTGTCGTCCGTCGTCTCGGCGTTGGCGGCGCAGCACCACCCCGAGGTTGATCAGGGCCGGGAAGTGGCGGCTGTCGACGCGCAGGGTGCGGTCGTAGGCGCGCAGGGCTTCGTAGATCTCGTGGAAGTCCTCCATCAGCACGCCGTAGTTGAAGTGGGCGTTCGCGAAGCCCGGGTCGATCTCGATCGCCTTGAGGTAGGCGTCCTTGGCGGTCCACAAGCGGCCGAGCTCGACCAGGGCGACGCCGAGGGCGTTCCAGGCGTAGGCGGAATCGGGACGCCGGGCGAGCACGGTGTCGAACTGCTCGCGGGCGCGCTTCGGATTCCCCTGCTCGAGGTAGGCGACGCCGAGGTCTGTGCGCACCTCGAGGAAGTCCGGATCGATGGCGAGGGCGGCCTCGAAGGCCTCGATGGCCCCCTCGAGGTCGCCGTCCCGGGCGCGGATCTTGCCGAGCAGCTTCCAGGCCCAGGCCCGGTACGGGTCGCGCCGTGAGGATGTCAGGGTCTCGAGGTGCCGGATCGCCTCGTCGGTGCCGCCGCCGCTCGCGAGCAGCTCGGCGAGGTTGAAGCGCGCGTCGAACTGGCCCGGGTCGGCGTCGAGCGCCTGCCGGTAGTAGCTGATCGCCTCGCCGAGCTGGTCCCGCGACTCGAACACCAGGCCGAGGTTGGTCAGGGCCGGCGCGAAGGCAGGGTCGACCATCAGCGCGTCCCAGAAGCGCTCCTCGGCGCTGTCGAGGTCGCCCCCGGCCAGGGCGATCAGGCCGAGGTTGCTCAGGGTGCGCGGGTCGCGCGGGTTCTGCTCGAGGGCGAGCAGGTAGCTCTCCCGCGCCCGGTCGAGGTTGCCGAGCTCGTGGTAGGCCGCGCCGATGCTGAAGTGCACGCCCGGCTCGCCCGGGTTCAGCGCGAGCACCTCGCGGTAGTGCTCGATCGCCCGGTCGAAGTCGCCGACCATCTCGGCGGTGCGCGCCTTGTCGAGCAGCGCCTGGATCACGTCGCGGCTGACCTCGGGCTCAGCCTCCGGCTCCGGCGCGGAGACGTCCTCCGTCAGGGCGAGGGCCGCAGCGTCGGCGAGCGTCGGCTCCGGCGCCGGGACCGCCTCGAGGGGCTTGCGCTCGAGGGCCTCGGTCGCCGCGCTGCCGGGCGGCTGCGTCGCGGGCGTTTCCTCATCCTCCCACAGCAGCTTGGCCTCCGCGACGGCGAACTCCGGGCCCTTCGGGGGCGCCTCCGGTGTCGGCGCGGGCGCGGGGTCGACGTCGGGGAGCGCGGGCTGGGCGGGACCGTCGGGTTTCTCCGCCACCGGCCCATCGCCGTAGCCGGCGAGCCGCACCAGGGCGAGATAGCCGAGCCCGCCGAGCAGGAGCAGGATCACGGTGATGCGGGCGAGCTGCCAGAAGCCCGAGCGCAGGCTCTTGCTGACCGACAGCTCGGGGATCTCGTCGGAGCTGCCGCCCCAGGCCGCCTCCGCGCTGACCACGGCGGTGTCCTCGCCGAACTGCCGCGCCTCGGCGGCGAGCACGGTCGGCTCGGGCTCGACGCGGGGCGCGCGCTGGGTCTCGGCGGGGTCGACGGGGGTCAGGGCGGCGTCGGTGTCCTCGAAGACGATCTCGTCCTCGGGGGTCAGCTCGAGCTCGACGTCCTGGCCGCTGAGGAAGTCATCCTCGGTCGCGAGGGCGCTGACCAGCGCCGGCTCCTTCTCGAGGGCCGGAGCGGGCTCTTCGACCACCGGAGGCGCCGGCTCTGGAGCGGGCGCGGGCGCCGGCCGGGAGGCCTGGCGCTTGGCGGCCTGCTCGGCCGCGAGCCGGGCGAAGTAGACCGGGAACAAGCGGGCGTCGACCTTGCCGAGCGGCACGACATCGGGCTCGATGATGATCTCGATGCCGGCTTCCTGTGCTTCGCCCATGCTCTACCTCGCTGGGAAACTAGCCCCGCGGCACCGGCACCGCCGACGGCGAGCCGTCGATCGCGGGCGGGACCGGCCCGCCGGGCACCTGCTTGCCGACCTTGCCGAGCGCGTTGTTGTTGCCGGCGGGGCCTTCCTGGGACTTGAACTTCTTGCGTTCGTGGCTGATCGCCGCGACCAGCGCGCCGGCCGCGACCGCCTTCATCGGATCCTTCGCCAGCCGCACCTCGCCGATCGGGAAGGGCAGCTCGATGGTCTCGAGCACTTCCTTGAACTTGTCGAGGAAGCCCGGAACGGAGGCGGTTCCCCCCGCGATCACGAAGTCGAGCGGGTCCTCGAGCACCGAGTTGCTGGTGTGGAAGAACTCCGCGAACTGCTCGAGGGCGTGGCGGATCAGCTCCTCGTAGTAGATCTCGAGGGCGAGGTGGATCGGATTCCGCGGGTTCGGCTGGTCGAGCCGGAACTTCTTCGGGTTCTCCTTGATCGCGGTCACCTTGCTCTGCGGCTGGTTGCGCATCGCGGCGACCCGCTCGTCGATCCAGTCGCCACCCCGGCTGACCGAGATCTCGAACAGCTTCTGGGCGCGCCAGGCGACGACCAGGTTGGTCATGCCGGCCCCGAAGGACACGCCGACGCCCGTGAAGGGCACGATCTCGCCGTTGGCGCTCTTGACCTGCGGGTTCTCGGTGAAGATCAGGCCGAGGGCCTCGTTGAGGATCTTGACGTCGTAGCCCATCTTCTTCAGGCAGCGCTCGACGACCACCCGGTGGAAGGTCGTGTCCATGTCCTCGCCGAGCGGCGCGGCCGGCACGGTCGCGGCGATCACCTCGCCCTTGTAGGAGGGCTTGCCGACGATGCCGCGGATCAGCAGCTCGAGCATGCTGATCGCCTCTTCCTCGCCGGGGTTGAGCACGCCCTTGGCCATCGGCCGCCGGTAGTCCTTCTGGCGCCCGGTCAGCATCGCGAACTTCAGGGCGTCCTCGCCGACGACGTAGATCACGTTGCCGCGGGTCAGGTACTTGGCCCGCGCCTTGTCGAGCATCTCCTCGGCGAAGTCTTCCTTCGGCATCGAGAAGAAGGCGTCGCGCTCGACGGTGAAGACCTCCCTGCCGTCCTTGATCTCCGCTCCGACCAGGAAACTGGTCCCGATATCGATGCCTTTGGCCATCGTGTCTCCTATCGCATCCCGGACGTGGCTTCCTGCCGCCAGGTCCGGGCGTCCGGACCCGTCAGATGTTGCTCAGCAGATCGGCCTTGCCGAGTATGTCGTCTCCGTTCTGGGTCGACGTCTCGTGCCCCAGCTTCGAGAAGTTGGCCCGTAGATCGCGTTCCTGCTGTTCGAGGAAGGCCATCCGCGCGCGGATCTCGGCCTGGGACAGGGAGGCGTCGCCGACGATCCGGCGTTTCTCCTCGTCGAGGCGCAACTTGGCGACCTTCAGGTTGTCGAACATCTCCTTGACGTCGCCGACGATGCCTTCCTTCAGGTGGGTCAGATCGTCTTTGGCGCCGATGTTTCCGAGCAGCGCTTTGAATTCGGAGAAGAACTCCGTCTTGTACTCTAACAGCCTGGCATCGAGTTCGCTCGCCGTAATCCCGGACGGAGCGGTCGCCGTTTTCCGTGGCTCGGCGCTCTGGTCCTTGTAGATGTTCTGGAGGTAGCCTTCCTCGAAGGCGACGACCAGCTGGTTGCTGCCCTCGGCGACCGGCCGCCCGAGGCTGTCGAGGTCGTACTCCCCGCTCGGCGGAATCGACACACCGAGACCGCGGAAGGTCAGGGTGCCGCGCAGCAGGTTCTTCACGATCCACATGTGCTCGCTCTCCTCGTGGGCAGCCGCAGGCTCAGCGCACCAGCGCGTGGAAGTTGCGTTCCGGGGTGTAGCTCGGGATCGCCTCGAAGCGCAGATGCGCCCGGGGCGCCGCGCCGACGGACGGGACCGGGGCGGTGCGCGCCGGGCCGAGCAGGTCGCTCTCGGGCAGGACCGGCAGCAGCTCGGGGATGTCGGCGAGCGCCGGCGGCGCGAGCCGGCGCAGGAAGAACATCGCGACCTCGTCGTCCGCGTCGCGCGCCTCGAGCTGCTCGAACAGCTCCTGGGCCTCGCCGGTGCGGCCGAGCTTGAACAGCACGTAGGCCTTGATCGCGCGTGCATCGCGGTCGTAGCTGCGGTTGAACTCGAGGTAGTTGTCCAGCGAGCGCAGCCGGTCCTCGAAGGCGCGGCTGTCGGGGAACAGGCTCTCGAGCTCGACCTCGAGCTCGCTCGGATCGTCGAAGTCGAGGACCGCCAGGCGCAGGTTGTTCGCCGCGTAGTTGTAGAAGCCGAGGGCGAACAGCGCGTGCACCAGGGCGAAGCGGGCTTCGGCGTGGGGCTCCTCGCGCTCGCCCATCAGGATGCACGCGTTGCGGTAGCTGTCCTCGGCCTTGCGGTACTCGCCGCGCTGCATCATCACGTCGCCGAGGTCCATGTAGTCCCGGTAGCTCAGGCGCTGGCCCAGGGCGGGCAGCGCGAGCAGGAGGACGCAGAGGAGACGGCTGACGGTGACCATGGGGCTCCGGGGGTTTGCGGACTCACTCGTAGTTGACGTGCTCGGGGACGGTGACCTGGCGGTTGCCGTCCTTCAGGATCAGGCGCGAGATCTCGAGGCTCCAGGTCGCGTCGTCGTTGCGGGCGAAGCGGGCGAAGACCTGGGTGACCTCTTCGGGCTCGAAGCCCATCGCCCGGCAGACCTTGATCTCCTTCCAGGCGAGGTACTGGTCGACCGTGCGGGGCAGCAGGGTGAAGACGAGGATGCGCCGGCTCGGCACGTCGTGCTTGCGGGCGACGGCCTCGAAGATGTCGCGCCACAGCCCGCTGCTGTTGCGCTGCAGGATGCCGCGCGAGCTGAACTTCGCCGTGTAGGCCTTGTAGTCGTCGTCCGAGGCGAGGGGCATCAGGATGCGGGTCTCGATGTCGACCTTGTCCGCGGAGATGCGCAGGCTC
>JAUIEM010000434.1 GCA_030428695.1 bacterium | reverse complement strand
GGGTCAGGAAAGCGGCGATCGAGTTCGCGACGGCGCGCTCGAGCCCGTGGCCTGCGTTGGCGAGGTAGTACAGGTAGCTCTCGCCGCACAGCTCGTCGAAGTAGAAGCGCGCGGCGTCGACCGGCCAGTAGGGGTCGTTGGTGCCGAGCACGATGTACTTCGGCTGCTGGATGCGGCCGAGGTGGCGGAAGGGGTCGACCATCGCGAGCAGCTCTTCGGCGCGCGCCTCTTCCTGCATGCGGGTCTGCAGGCCGCGCTCGGTGTAGTCGTGGATCGAGCGCGAGAAGGCGCCCCAGGCGGTCAGCTGGTGGCCCATCTGCAGCGGCAGGTTCAGGGTGTCGAAGACCATCGGGGCGATCGCGATCACGCGCTCGTCGACGGCCGCGGTCAGCCAGCTGGTCCAGCCGCGCTTGCTGCCGCCCGTCACGCTGAAGCGCTGAAGCTCGGTGTCGAGGCGGGTGCGGCTGAGGTCCTGGAGCATGTCCATCGCGCGGACGGCGCTCTTGGTCATCGGCAGCAGCAGGGGCCAGTCCTTGTCGCCCTCGTCGAGGAAGGCGTCGAAGGTGTGCGCGATCAGGGCGTCCTCGCGCAGGCCGTCGAACATCGGCTGGTTCGGCACCTGCCCGAGCAGCGCGATGGTGCAGCCGAGCTTCGCGGACAGCAGGCTGAGCATCAGCCCGGTCTCACCGGCGAGGTTGGGAGCGCCGCGGCCGTTGCGTCCGCCGCTGACGACCAGCACGGCGGCGTCGGGGAAACGCGGCTCCTTCGGAGCGATCACGCTGACCCAGTGCTTCCAGGGATGGCCGCGCCAGGTCTGGCTGGTCAGCTCGATGTTCAGGGCGAGGCCGGCCGGCAGCTCGCGCTCTTCGGTGATGGTGTAGGCGAAGCTCGAGTCGGGGGCGGCGACATAGGAGTACAGGTCGGCCTGGGCGCAGGGCAACAGGAGCGCCAGGCAGGCGAGAAGGCGTAGGGTCACGGGGAGCTCCTTCGGCAGGTCGGATCCCTGGAAGATGCCGCCCGGGGGCTTCCCTGTAAAGCCTTCGTCCCGGCGACGGAGGAGGTTTCCTCCGCACCGCCGCGCTGGTTTCCTCTCCCGCTCCTCCCCGGTATCATCGAGACCATGGCACGAGAACGAGAAGTGCGCGGCGCGATCGGCGCGCCGGTCGAGCTGAACACCGGCGAGACGACCCGCATCACGGTCGCGAGCTGTCGGCCGCTGTTCAAGACCCCGGAGGAGCCCGGCGCGAGCCGGATGATCCCGGTCGAGAACCTCTCCGCCTACGTCGTCCGCCGCGACGGCGAGGGCGTCAGCGTCGAGCGCTACGAGCTGCGCGGCGGGCGCCTGCACAGCCTCGGTGAGGGCGAGGAGCTCGAGCCGGTCTCCCTGCCGCGGGGCGACCGGGTGTGGATGTACTTCACCCATCGCTTCGACCTCAACCAGAGCCTGTTCACCCCCGCGGCGGAGACCCAGCGCCTGTTCGCGATCGGCGGCGACGGGCTGCCGTTGCTCGGTCCGGTGTCGATCCCGACGGGGGAGGAAGAGGAGCCGGAGATCGCGCTCGACATCTGGCGCCAGAACGACTGGGTGTGCGTGCCCGCCCACGGCTTCGAGCGCACCCGCCCGGACAAGGTCGTGGTCGCCCGCTGGCGCGAGGACTACGAGGTCGGCGCGTACCGGGGCGAGCGCTTCCATCCGCACACCAACCCGGCGCAGAAGAAGCGCCAGGAGGAGTGGTCGGCGCTGATGCCGATCCTCCCCGAGCTCGCCTCCTTCCCGACCGCGGCCCGGGCGCCGCGCTGGGTCGGGACGCTGTCCGCGGTGCCCGACGACGCGTCCTGCAAGCTGTTGATCGTCGAGGGCGACGCCCACGTCGCGAGCGTCAACAAGCTCCGGGCGAGGGGCAACGTCGCGCTGCCCGGCCACCACCTCTACGACCTCGGCCTGGTCCGGGCGCTGCTCGACATCTCCCCGAGCGATGCCCAGGCGGAGCGGCTGGACGCCCTGCCCGACCCGCCCGCGGCCTGCCACCTGCCCGGCGACATCCCCTGGCACGGCCAGGGCCAGACCCCGCACTGCGGGCCGTACTGCCTGGCGGCGGCGGCCTGCTACTGGTTCCCGCACTCCTACCACCCCGGGGCCGACGGCGGTGCCTGGTTCGCCGAGCACACTCCGTCCGGTCCCGGCGGCTCCCGCTCTCCGGGCCAGCTGCGCGAGGCCCTGCGCACGGTCGACGGCCTGCGCCAGCGGGGGCTGTTCACCCGCGACGGGGACGCGGACAACCTGTCGAGGGGGCGCGCGCTCAAGCTGCTGAAGCTGTGGATCCAGGCGGGCGTGCCGGTGATCGTGCTGGTCAAGGAGAAGGAGTGGAGCGCGGCGATCAACGCGCTGATGGTCTACCACTGGAAGCTCCTCGTCGGCTACGACGAGGGCCGCTTCTACTTCCTGAACTCCGGCGCCGAGCGCGAGATCGACACGCGCTTCCGGCAGCCCGGCGTCGAGTACGAGAAGGCGCCGGTCGGCAACGATGTCGACTCGGCGGATCACTTCTACGAGAAGTGGAACCGCGCCGGCGGCGACCTTGTCGATGCGTTCTCGGACGTCGACCGCTGCACCTTCCTGCCGGTCGTGCCGATGGACCCGCGCTTCGCCGCCGCGCCGCCGGACACCTGGCGGGTGTCCTTCCTCGGCTTCCGCCTGACCCGGGCCTGGGGCGGGGAGCGCAAGGAGAAGCTCAACCTCAGCATCGCGATCGAGGGCCACACGATCTTCGAGATCGAGGACCACGAGTTCCGTGTGCTGCAGAGCGGCTGGTGCTACCAGCGGGAGGACGGCCGCGTGGTCGAGAGCGGCTACCCGTCCGAGCTCGGCGGCTGGCCGAGCCAGGTCCGCCAGAGCGTGCTCGGGCGGCCGGGGAGCGACCAGGTGCTGGTCCAGGTCTACTGCTCGCGGCGCGAGCACCTCGACGAGCCGGGGGTGATGCTCGCGGCCTTCAGCGGGCCGGTCCGCTTCGAGGGCTCGAGCCACGTCGAGATCCCGCTCTCGAACCATGAGGAAGGGGACGCCCGTGGCGAGGCGACGGTGCGGCTGCGCTTCGAGCGGCCCCAGGCGACGGCGCCGTCGACGTCCTGGGGCAGCGTCTGCTGAGCGGGGCGCGGGGAGAGGAGAAGCGCCGCCGGCGCGCGCTCGCGCGGCGGCGAACGGGGCATCGCGATGACGGACGAGCTCCGCTGGCCCGATCTGCCCTGAGTCCCGGTTCGCCCCCGAAGGTTGACGCGCGTCCGCGCGTTTCCAACATCTTCACACAGCTTCCCTTTGAATTCACCGCGCCCCCGGGCGAGAATCAGGCATGCCTCCCCCGCTTCCTCCGACCTTCACGCTCCGCCCGGTGCCCGACGCGCCGGCGCTGGTCCTCGCGGTCGGCCCGCAGGAGAAGGCGCGCGTGCGCTGGGCCGAGGGCCCGCCCCGGCTCGAGCTCTGCGGGCGCGGCGACCCGGTCGTCGTCGAGGAGCCGCGGCCGGAGGACGACGCGCCGCGGGTGCACACGGTCGACCTCGTGCGGGTCGGGCTTCTGGTCGGCACCGGGGCGCGCGCGCCGCGGCTGTGCTGGCGGCTGGTCGCCAAGGGCCTCGACCTCCTGTTGCTCGGCGGCGCCCCGGCCTGTCTCGGGCCGGCCCGGGCGCTCGAGTACCGGCTGCCGGTCGCGGTCCTCGGGCCCGAAGGGGTCGCGCTGCATGCGCCGGACGGGAGCGCCGCCGATCGGCTCTCCCTCTGCCCGGAGCCCCATCCGGCGAGCTGGGGCCTGGCGGAGCCTCCGGCGTGGGGCCGGACGGAGTTCTCCGTGCTCCTGCACACGCCGCCCGACGCCGCGCCGCACTACGACCTGTGCGTCGAGCACGGCGACGGGCTCCTGACCTGGCAGCTGCCCGCGCCGCCGGAGGCGCTGGCGGGGGAGGCGCTGGTCGCCGCGCTGCCGGCGCACCGCTTCCGCTACCTGGCCTACAGCGGTCCGCTGAGCGGGGGGCGGGGGAGTGTACGGACGCACGACCGGGGCCAGGCGCGGCTCGAGCGCACGGCGGACGGCTACAGGGTCGGCCTCGAAGGCGGACGCTTCACCGGGACGCTCACGCTTCGCGCGGGGCCCTGGCGGCTGTCGGTGGAGGCCGGGGATGCGCCTTGAGCTCGGTGTGCTGCTGCTCGCCCTGGTCTGTGGCTGCGCGTCGACGGGGCCGAAGGTCGAGGAGATCCGGCCGCCCGAGCACGAGGAGAAGTCGGTCTCCTGGGGGGTCTTCCTCGCGACCGTGCCCGGCTTCTTCTACCACGGCATGGGTTCGCGCTACGCCGGGGACGAGCGCGGCGCGGAGGAGCTCTGGGGGCAGGAGGCCGTCAGCCTCTACTTCGTCGGCAGCATCGCTCTCGGGCTCGGCCTCGAAGCGATCTGGGATGCGTTCATCAAGGACGAGGTGAACGAGGACACGCGTGACATCGTCGACGACGTGTTCATGTGGCAAGCCTATACCACAGGCCCGATAACGTACACGCTAGGGGGCTACCTCTTTCTCAGCTCCTGGCTCAACGATATCCTGAGGACTCCCCGACTGGTCGAAGAATGGAACCGGAGGCGGGCCCTACGGTGGAGCCCCAGGAAGACGCCAAGATCCCCAAGACCGAACGGCTCCTGAACCTCGTCGCCTACCTCTTGCGCACGCGGGTCCCGGTGCACTTCGAGACCATCCGCGAGCAGGTCGTCGGCTACACCGACCGCGCGCCGGCCAAGGTGCTGATCCGCCGCTTCGAGCGCGACAAACACGAGCTGCGGGGGCTCGGCGTGCCGATCGAGTACGACCCCGAGCACGGCTACAGCATCCCCAAGGACCGCTACTTCCTCGCCCCCTTCGAGCTCTCCGCCGAGGACGCCCTGCTGATCCGGGCCCTCGCCCGCCTGGCCGAGGGCGGCCCGCTGCCGGCCGAAGAGGTGCGCGCCGCGGTGCGCAAGCTCGCCCTCGACCGCGAGGCCCCGAGCGAAGCGGCGCCGGAGGCGGCCGGCGAGCTGATCGTGATGTCCGCCGGCCAGGACGCCTCCTTCCCCGAGCGCTTCCTGCAGCTCGCCGAGGCGGTCGGCGGGCGACGGGCGGTCACCTTCAGCTACCGCGGCGAGGGCAGGCGCCGGGTCGAGCCCTACGGCCTCGGCTTCGCCGCCGGCGCCTGGCGGGTGGTCGGGCGCTGCGAGGACAGCGTCGCGCTGCGCGTCTACCGGGTCGACCGCATCGCCGGGAAGATCGCCGTCGACGAGGAGGGCCGCTTCGAGGTGCCGGCGGGCTTCGACATCGAGCCCTTCCTCAACCGCCAGAGCTGGGAAGACGGGCCGGGGGAAGCCTCGACGGTAGAGGTCGAGCTCGAGCCGCCCCACGCCCGGCAGGCCGCCCAGAACCTCGGCGACAGCGCGCGCTTCGAGGAGCTCCCCGACGGTGGCGGACGCTTGACCCTGGCGGTGCGCGACCACGACGCGCTGCTGCCCTGGCTGCTCGAGCAGCTGCCCCACGTGCGGCGGGTCGAGCCGGCCGCGCTGCGGGCGCAGCTGCGGGACGTCCTCGACCGGGTCGAGGCCGCCTATGAATAACGTCACGCGGCGCGTGCGGCGCATCCTCACCCTGATCCCCTACCTCAAGCAGCGGCGCAAGGTCTCGCTCAAGCACGCCGCGCGAGAGCTCGGCTGCCCGCGGCGGGAGATCCTCAAGGACCTCGACTGGATCCTGATGTGCGGCGTGCCGCCGTACCAGCCCGACGACTACATCGGGGTCTACCGCAACAAGGACGAGGTCGAGATCGCCTTCGCCGAGGGCTTCGACCGGCCGGTCGCCCTGTCGCTGGTCGAGGCGCTCAGCGTGAAGATCCTGCTCGAGACCCTGGCGGCGACCGGCGACGACCCGCTGGCGGAGACCTGCACCCGCCTGCTCGCGAAGATCGAGCAGCGGCTGGCGACCGCCGGCCTGGTCGACGCCGACCGCCGCGTGCGGGTGCGTCCTCCGCCGCCCGCCCTGCGCAAGCGGCTGTCGCAGCTGCGCAAGGCGATCGAGGAGCGGACGGTGCTCGACATCGAGTACTACTCGGCGAGCAGCGAGACCGTCAAGACCCGGCCGGTGCGCCCGTACGGCCTGATCCACCACCTCGACGGCCACTACCTGATCGCCTGGTGCGAGACGCGTGCGCAGGTGCTGTCCTTCCGCGTCGACCGCATCCGCGCGCTCGGCCCCGCCGGCCGCCGCTTCGACAAGCCGACCGACTTCGACCTCGGGGAGTTCAAGAAGCGCAAGCACTTCTTCCCCTCGGGCAAGGGCCGCGAAGCCGTCGTCCACTTCGACGCCGCGGTCGCCGCCCAGGCTCTCGAGACCTGCCCGACGGCGGCCCTCGAGTCGCACTCCGACGGCTCGGTCACCGCCCGCATCGTCGTCGAGACCTCGAGCTGGTTCCTCAACTGGATGCTGCGCTTCGGCGACCGCGCGCGGATCCTCGAGCCGCCGACCCTGATCGCCGCCCTCCGCGAGCACGTCCAGAGCTGCCGGGCCCGCCTGGCCGACTGATCCCTGGCCAGAGCGGGGGGCCGTGGCGTATCGTAGCCTCGTACGCCGCTGTGTCACATCGATGGGAGGAGACGTGCAGTACGACAACCTGGTGTTCGTGACCGGAGCCAGCCGCGGCCTCGGCCTCGCCCTCGCCGAACAGGTGCCCTGGGAGAAGACCCGCGTGGTCGGCTTCGGGCGCAGCAAGCCGCCGCCCTTTGCCGCGCGTAGGGCCGATGTCGCCCTCGAGTGGGTGTGGGTGAACCTCGGCAGCGCGGACGGCGCGGACGTCGTCGCCTCGACCATCGACCGCGAGCTCAAGGGCTTCTGGGGCGAGCGCATCCTGTTCTTCAACAATGCGGGCACCCTCGCCCCGATCGGTCCGGTCGACAAGGTCGACAGCCGGGACTACAAGCAGGCCCTGATGCTCGGCACCGTGACCCCCCTCGCGATCGCCCAGCACTTCCTCAAGGCGGTCAAGGAGACATCGAAGGACACCTGGCTGGTCAACATCTCCAGCGGCGCCGCCTCGAGCGCCTACCCCGGCTGGTCCGCCTACTGCGCCGGCAAGGCCGCCCTCGACCACTGGACCCGCTGCGCCTCCCTCGAGCTCGCCAAGCGCCCCCACGCGACCCGGGTCTACGCGGTCGCCCCCGGCGTGCTCGACACCGCGATGCAGGTGCAGATCCGGGCGACGCCGAAGGCGGACTTCCCGCCGGTCGACAAGTTCATCGACCTGCACAAGGAGGGGCGCCTGACGCCTCCGGAGGACGCGGCCAAACGGCTGTACCGCTTCCTGCTGCTGCCGCGGGGGCGGCCGCCGGTCGTCGACCTGCGGGACTACGGGGATCTGTAGGGGGGCGGCCGCGACCTCCTCGTTCCTCGGAGGCGTGGCCTCGCTGAGGCGTGTTCCGCTACTGACCTCCGCATAGCTCTGACCCGGAGGGGCGTCGGTTTCCGGCCAACGCGGGAGGGGGTGAACCCCTCCCCTACCTCAGTGTGTACGTTCTTTCCGGGGGTAGGGGCGGGGTTTACCCCCGCCCGCCGGACCGGGACAGAACTTGTGCTGAGGTAGATATCAGCATCCCCACCCAACAAATGCAGTCCTCCACCTCCCCCGCTCGTTCCTCGCGGGAAGGTGTTCGGCCGCAGCGGCCGCGACCTCCTCGTTCCTCGGAGGCGTGGCCT
>JAUIEM010000433.1 GCA_030428695.1 bacterium | reverse complement strand
GGATTCCGTGGGCGGGGGATGCCTTGTTGTACCTCGTCCAGGCGCCGAAGAACCTGGTCGCCGAGCCCGGGGCCGCCGTACAGGTCCACGAGATCGAGCTCGACGGTCAGCGCGCCCTGCTGTTCCGCGTCGAGGAACACCCGGGCGAAGCGCTCGTGACCGTTGAAGGCCGTTGCCTCTGGAGAAAGGGTGCGGCCTCACTTCCCGTCTCTCCGCGCCAGATCGGCCGTCGACGCGCGGACGACCGGGGAGACCTCCGGTACGAGGCCGTGCCGGTGCCTGGCGCGTCCTTGGAGGATCTCGATCCCGGCCTGATGACGAAAGACGGCCAGGCCCCCCACCCGGACCTGCTCACTACGCTGCGCTACTGGAATCTGGTCGAGCATCGCAACGGGCATGTCGTCCTACGTCGTGCAGCTCTGCTCCTGTTTGCCAAGGATCCGTTGCGGTGGCACGCGAACAACCGCGCGAAGATCCGCATCGTCACGTCCGCTGATGAAGGCTTCGGGCGCGGCCTGCGCACGCGAGAGAAGGAGATCCTCGGCCCGATCGCGAAGCTGTTGGCGCCGACTCTTCGCCTGCTCCAGCGCAGCCTGGAGGTCGAGTCGCGACAACAGACGCTGTTCTCCACGTCCGCGCTCTTGCCACGGGACTCCGTCGAGGAATGCGTGGTCAACGCGATCGCCCATCGCAACTACGCCATCGAAGGAAACGCGGTGGAGATCGTGCAATATCCCGATCGGGTGGAGTTCCGCAGCCCCGGGGGCCTGCCAGCGCCGATCACGATCGCGGATCTCAAGGCCGAACGCGGGGTCCACCGCTCGAGAAACCCGGTCATCATGCGTGTGCTGCGCGACCTGGGCTGGACACGGGACCAGGGGGAGGGCATGCGGCGCATTTTCGGGGCGATGCGTCAGGTCGAGCTTCATGAGCCGGAGCTCGAGGAGGCAGGAGACCACTTCATCGTCCGCCTCAGCACACAGTCCGTGTACGACGCCGAGACGCAGGCGTGGATCGCCTCCTACGGACCGTTCGGGCTTCGGCCCGAAGAGCGGCGCTACATGGTCGTTCTGCGCCGAGCGGGCAGCTCGCTGTCGGTCGACAAGCTCGCCCGGCACATGGGCGAGTCGTACGACGAGACCAAGCGGGCCATCGAGAAACTCGAGCACAAGGGCTTTCTCTGGCACCGGAAAGGCCGACGGACCTACACCCTGGTCGAGCCCGGCAACGTACCCCACGAGAAGGCCTTCCGCGTCCTGAGCAGGCTCGGCGATCTCTCGGCCGACCGCGTCGTCGCCCGCGGGGAGCTCCAGTTCCTCACCCTCAGTCCGGACCAGAAGAGCCTGAGCCAGCTGATCGACCGCTGGAAGCTGGCGGGGATCCTCACGCCCGCACGGGGCAAGGCCTTCCGGCTCGGGCCGACCTTCCAGCACTACCTGGCGCAGCGAGAAGGAGCCCCCTGACCGCGGTTCCGGTTCCTCCGAACCCCGACGTAGACGTCGCGAGGCAAGGAGGAACCCGCATGACCCGCTACCGACGCAACGACCTCGTCCGCAAGCTGCTCATCACCGGCGCCGTCCTGACCGCGCTGCTCGCCGCGCTCGTCGCCGCCGGCCGCTACAGCGCCCGCGAGGCCCAACGGGAGCGCTTCGCACCGGAGCTCGAGGGCTACGTCGCCCACGGCCTGCCCCGGGGCGAAGGCCCCGCCTACCGCTCCGGCAAGCTCGTGCTCGTGCGGATGCCGGTGACCGAGCACCGGGCCGGATGGGGCGAGGTCACCATCGAGCCGGCGATGCTCGACGACCTCCACTTCGCCCTGCCCTCCGGGCTGCAGGCGACCCGCCCGGACGAGGTCGGCACCGTCGTCCTGTGCGCCCACCGGAAGCGGAAGCTGCCGTACGAGTACCGCCACGACGACGCGCGCCCCGCGACCGGCGTGCGCGCCTTCCGCCACGACATCCTGCTCACCCTGGTCGACCGCACCCGCGGGATGGTCTGCGGCCGCATCCTGCTCGAGGGCGGGCCGCCGCCGGAAGAGCTCGACATCGGCGGCAGCATCTCGGGCCCACCCCCGGACGTCCTCGCCTGGCTCGAGGCGCTGCCCGCCAAGCCCTGAGCTTGCGCCGCCGGCCGCGATGTGGGAAGCTCCGGACCCGTCGGAAGCCGCCCGCGCTTCCCCGCTCGAGGTAGGCCCGTGGTGCTCCTGCTGTTCGACATCGACGGCACCCTGATCCGCTGCGGGGGGCTCGGCAGCCGGGCCGTCGAACGCACCTTCGCCGAGCGCTTCGGCTGGCAGAACGCCCTCGCCGGCCAGGCCCTCGACGGCAAGACCGACCCGGCGATCTTCCGCGAAGCCCTGGTGCGCCACGGAGTCGAGCCGCGCGAAGCGCTGCTCGACGAGCTCGCGGCCGCGTACCTCGGGCATCTCGAGGCGATCGCGGGCGACTGGGAGCGCGGGGCCGTGCTGCCGGGGGTGCACGCCCTGCTCGACGCCCTCGCCGCGCGGCCGGTCACCCTCGCCATCCTGACCGGGAACTGCGCGGGCGGCGCGCGCGTCAAGCTCGAGCGCTACGGGCTCGCGGAGCGCTTCGTGTGCGGCGCCTACGGCGACGATGCGGCGCGCCGGGAGGACCTGCTGCCGGTCGCGCGGGAGCGCGCGGGCTGCGGGCCGGAGGTGCCCGCCCTGGTCATCGGCGACACCCCCGCGGACATCGCCGTCGCCCGGCGCCACGGCCAGCGGGCGGTCGCGGTCGCGACCGGCTCGCGCTTTCGCCGCGCCGACCTCGCCGCCCACGCGCCCGACCTGCTGCTCGACGACCTGTCGGCGCCCGCGCCGCTGCTCGCGCTGGTCGACGCGCTGCTGTAGCGGCGCAGGCCGGGGCTCTACTCGGGGGCGGGGACCGCGACGGGGGGCTGGACGCGGGTGACCGTGTAGCCGGCCTCGCGCAGCAGGGCGAGGATGCCCTCCTCGCCGGGGTAGTGCAGGCAGCCGACCGCGAAGAAGTAGGCGGTCTCGGGGTTCGCGGCCATGTGCTCGGCCATGCGCTCGGCCATCAGGATGTTGCGCTTGGTGATCAGGGCTTCGCGGAACTCGACCATCTTCGGGTCATCCGAGCCGAGCTCGTCCGCTTCCAGCATCGCGACCAGGGCATCGAGCTCGCCTGCCAGGTAGACCTGGATCAGCTCCTCGAGAGGATCTTCGCCCTCCTCGCCGGCCTCGAGCTGGTCGAGGGTCGTCTCGAGGGCGAGGATCTGGTCTTCCTGCGAGGCCGAGTCGAAGATGCCGACCTGCTCGTCGATCGTCTCGAGGCCGCCGACTTCCTTGCCTTCTCCCTGGGCGCGGGCGTAGAGCACCGCGTCGAGAGCCTGCACACCCGCCGCGCCGCCGCCTCCGTCTTCCATCGCCTTCTTGATCTGCTCGAGCTGGGACAGGGTCATCTGCACGGCCCAGATCTTGAAGCCGTTGAAGCCCATCATCGGGAAGCCCAGCGCGGTGATGAACTTCTCCGTCCGCTTGTACAGCTCGGGGGGCAGCACGTCCTTGAGGGTCTGCCCCTCGCCGAGCTGCAGCTTGCCGACCATCTCCATCTGGGTCTTCATGTCCATCGGCAGCTCGGTGTACAGCGCGGTCGCCGCTTCGAGCGCCTCTTCGACGCTGTCCGGCAGGGCGAGCACGCGCTCGTCGGGCACGTGGATGGTGCCGTACAGGTAGCTGGGGGTCTGGTCCTCGGCGCCCTCGACGCGCCACAGGAAGGGCGCCTCGGTCGGCTCGATCTCCTGCGCGGAGACGAGGGCAGAGAGCAAGAGGACGGTCAACAGGGTCGTTCGCATCGGGAATCTCCGGTGGGCGTTGCAGGCCGGAGTCTACCATGCGCGACCGGGGCCCCGCGAGGACTCACTCCCCCGTCAGCCCGAGCACGTCGAGCAGGAAGGCGTACTTGAAGGCGAGCTCGCGGTAGCGTTCGTAGCGGCCCGAGACCCCGCCGTGGCCGGCCTCGAGCTCGGTCTTCAGCAGCAGCTGCCGGTCGTCGGTCTTCAGCGTGCGCAGCCGCGCGACGTACTTCGCCGGCTCCCAGTACTGCACCTGGGAGTCGTGCAGGCCCGCGGTGACCAGCAGGGCCGGGTAGGCCTGGGCGGCGAGGTTGTCGTAGGGGGACCAGGACAGCAGCCGGCGGTACGCCTCCTCCTCGCGGGGATCGCCCCACTCGTCGTACTCCCCCGTCGTCAGGGGGATGCTGTCGTCGAGCATCGTCGTGACCACATCGACGAAGGGCACCGAGGCGATCGCCCCGGCGAACAGCTCCGGGCGCCGGTTGAGCACCGCGCCGACCAACAGGCCGCCGGCGCTGCCGCCCCAGATCACCAGCTCCTCGGGCGCGGTGTAGCCCGTCTCGCACAGGTGCGCCGCGCAGGCCTCGAAGTCGGAGAAGGTGTTCTCCTTGTGCTCGAGGCGGCCCTGCTCGTACCAGCGCCTGCCGAGCTCCTCGCCCCCGCGGACATGGGCGATCGCGAAGATCAGCCCGCGGTCGAGCAGGCTGAGGCGGCTCGAGCTGAAGCTCGCGTCGGTCGACGAGCCGTAGGCCCCGTAGGCGTACAGGAGCAACGGCTGGGGGCCGGTCTTCCGTCGGTCGCGCCGGTAGACCAGCGAGATCGGCACCCGCTCGCCGTCCGGCGCCCGGGCCTCGAGGCGCTCGCTGGCGTAGTCGGCCGGGTCGAAGGGGCCGAGCACGGTCTCGCGCTTGAGCAGGACGCGGGTGCGCTTGAGGGTGTGGTAGTCGTACACCGAGCTCGGCGTGGTCAGCGAGGTGAAGCCGAAGCGCAAGAGCTCGCTCTCCGGCTCGGGGTTGGCGCTGATCCAGGCGCTGTAGGTCGCCTCGCCGAAGTCGATGCAGTGCTCGCCGACCCCGGACCAGGGCACGATGCGCAGCTGCACCAGCCCCGCGCGGCGCTCGTGTAGCACGTAGCAGCGATCGAACAGCTCGAAGGTCTCGAGCAGCACGTCCTCGCGGTGCGCGACGAGCTCCTCCCAGTCGTCGCGTCCGCGCGCGTCCTCGGGGGCGACGCAGAGGCGGAAGTTGCGGGCGCCCTCGTTGCTCAGCACGAAGTAGCGGCCGTCGAAGTGGTCGACCATGCACTCGTGCCCGGGCTCGCGCCGGTGGAACAGGCGGGGCGCTTCCTCCGGAGCGTCCGCCGGCACGCTCCAGACCTCGCTCGACAGGGTCGCGTGGCTCACGATCAGCAGCCGCTGCTCGGAGCGGCTGCGGAAGACGTGGACGCTGAAGGTCGGATCCTCCTCCTCGTACACCAGCGGGTCGGGACCCTCCGCGCCGAGCACGTGGCGGTGGATCCGGTGCCAGCGCAGGGTCTCGGGGTGCTGGCGGGTGTAGAGCAGGGTGCGGCTGTCGCTCGCCCAGGTGAAGTTCGAGGTCACCCGCTCGATGACATCCGGCAGCTCCTCTCCCGTGCGCAGGTCCTTGAAGCGCACCGTGTAGAAGCGCCGCCCGACGAAGTCGACCGCGTAGGCGAGCAGGTGGGTGTCCGGCGAGACCGCGCGCCGGCCGAGGGCGCAGTAGGAGTGGCCGGCGGCGAGGGCGTTGACGTCGAGCAGGAGCTCCTCGGCGGCGCCCTCGGCGTCGCGCCGGCGGCAGTGCAGCGGATACTGCAGGCCGTCCTCGTAGCGGGTGTAGTAGCACCAGCCGCGCTTGCGCCACGGCACCGAGCGGTCGGTCTGCTGGATGCGGCCCTTGATCTCCTCGAACAGCCGCTCGCGCAGGCCGGAGGTGTGGGAGGTGCAGGCCTCGGTGAAGGCGTTCTCCGCTTCGAGGTAGGCGCGCACCTCCGGGTCTTCGCGCTCGCGCAGCCAATAGTAGTCGTCCACGCGCACGTGGCCGTGCGCCTCGAGCCGCGTCGGGCGGCGGGTTGCGCGGGGCGCTTCGGGCATCTCGGGTTCTCCTCGGCAGGTAGTGTGGTCGATCCGGGCCGGCGATGCAATCGCCTCGCTCTGGCTTCCAGTGCGCGTGCGCGGTACAACGGACGGAAAAGCGGAGGGAGCATGGATACGGTCCTCCACCCGGTGCTCGGCAACAGCCAGAAGCTCGACGGCGGCGCGATGTACGGCAACGCGCCGCGCGCGCTGTGGCAGCGCTGGACGCCGCCGGACGCGCAGAACCGCATCGACCTCGCCTGCAGGGCGCTGCTCGTGCGCGAGGGCTCCGGCCGCACGGTGCTGCTCGAGACCGGCGTCGGCGACTTCTTCCCGCGCAAGCTCAAGCAGCGCTACGGCGTGGTCGAGGATGGCCATGTGCTGCTCGAAAACCTCGCCGCCCTCGGCGTCGCCCCGGAGGATGTCGACGTCGTCGTGCTCTCCCACCTGCACTTCGACCACGCCGGCGGCCTGCTCGCGGCGCGGCCCGACGACGAGGCGCCCTACGCCCTCGCCTTCCCGCGCGCCCGCTTCCTGGTCGGCAGGGAAGCCTGGGAGCGGGCCTGCGCGCCGCATCCCCGCGACCGCGCCTCGTTCATCCCCGAGCTGGTCCCGCTGCTCCGGGACAGCGGCCGGCTCGAGCTGATCGACGGCGAGACCTCGCCCACCCTCGGCGCCGGCTACCGCTTCCACTTCAGCGCCGGGCACACCCCCGGGCTGATGCTGACGGAGCTCTCGACGCCCGACGGGCCGCTGGTGTTCGCGAGCGACCTGATCCCCGGGCGGCCCTGGATGCACCTGCCGATCACGATGGGCTACGACCGCTACCCCGAGCTGTTGATCGACGAGAAGCGCAGGCTGCTCGAAGATCTGCTCGCCCGCGGCGGCTCCCTGTTTTTCACCCACGACCCCGAGGTCGCCCAGGCCCGCGTCGCGCAGGACGAGCGCGGCCGCTTCGGGCCGGCTTGAGCGCCGGAGGAACCGATGGAGAGCTTCGATGTCCTGGTCGTCGGCGCCGGACCCGCGGGTCTGAGCGTCGCCGCGGAGGCCCGCTACCACGAGCTCGGCACGGTGCTCGTGCTCGAGAAGGGTGACGAGCACAGCGCCGCGATCCGTCGCTTCTACCCCGATCACAAGCGCGTCGACGCGGAGTACAAGGGCCAGGAGGCGATCTGCGCCGGGGTGCTGTGCTTCCGCGACACCTCCAAGGACCACTTCCTCGAGGTGATGGACGAGCTGATCGCGACCTACGCGATCGACATCCGCACCGGCGCGGGCGTCGACTCGATCACCCACGACGGCGAGCGCTTCACGGTCTCGGCGGGCGACGTCAGCTTCTCCGCGGGCATCGTCGCGATCGCGATCGGCCGCATGGGCAAGCCGAACCGCCCCGACTACTACCGCAAGATCCCGGCGGCCCTGCGCAAGAACGCGGTCTGGTTCGACGTCAACGAGCTGCCGGCGGAGGACCGGGACATCCTGGTCGTCGGCGGCGGCAACTCCGCGGTCGAGTACGCCCTGAGCCTCAGCGATCGGGGCCGGGTCGTGCTGTCCTACCGACGCGCGGAGTTCCACCGCCTCAACCCGATGAACGCGAAGCTCCTCGCCGAGGAGGAGGCCGCCGACGGCATCGAGGTGCGGCGGGAGTCGAACGTGAGCGCCGTCGAGGAGCGCGACGGCCGGCCCTGGGTGACCTTCGCCGAAGGCGGCGACCGCGCCTTCGACCACGTGGTCTACGGCATCGGCGGCAGCAGCCCCGCCGGCTTCCTCGCCTCCGCCGGCTGCACCCTCGACGAGGACCAGGAGCCGGTGCTCGACGCCTGGCAGGAGTGCGTCGGCCGGCC
>JAUIEM010000432.1 GCA_030428695.1 bacterium | reverse complement strand
CCATGTTCTGAATCGCGTACAGCACTCGCCGGCATATCGCGCTATAAGCGTTCCGGCGGCACACCGACTTCCTCCGCATTGCGGCCCTACTTGTGAGGGCCGCTTTTTTTTGTCAAGTTAGCAGCATGGAAGAACTGCAAAAACTGCTTGCCGAATACGCACCCAATGTATGGTTTCAGGCGGCTATCATCGCTTTCACCGGGGTGCTAGTCGCAAAAATTGCCCAGCAGGTTTTGCTTGGCATCATCGGTCGACTGACCAGCCACACACAAACTGTAGTCGACGACAGAATCATTGCCTTGCTGCATCGACCGGTGTTTACCACCTTTGCGGTGTTTGGTTTGATGGCCGCAACCGCCCGTTTGTCTGAAGCCTTGGGCGAACCGGCGCTCCCGGTCACACTGGCTTTCCTCAAGAGCATTATTATTGTCGTCTGGGTGATCTTCCTGATTCGAGCTGCGGGCCTGATCCTCAACGGCATGGCGCGCCAGCCTAATCGCTATAATTTTGCGCAACGAGACACCGTGCCGCTTATGCGCAATCTGGCGGTGGTGTTCCTCCTGCTGGCCGGCACCTACTCGATCATGCTGACCGGCGTGTTCGTGTCGGCCTTGCTGTCGATCGTGCCACGGCTGTACGTCTTCTTCCGCCGCCGCGGCCGCAAGCCGCTGTTGCGCACCGAGCGCGTCGCCCAGTGGCGCTGGCGCCAGCAGGAGATCACCGGGCTCGCCGAGCTGCGGGCCCTGCGCAGCGAGAACCTCAAGCAGACCGTGCTGCGGCTCAGCCTGCGCATGGCGGTCACCCTCGACGAGCTCGCCGAGGTCGAGGCCCTGCTCGCCGAGCTCAAGGGCACCGATGCACACCACGGCCGGGTCGGCGTGCTGCAGGTCGACCGGACCGGGCTGACGCTCGACACGCGCGAGGTCGAGGAGCTGTTCAGCGACCTGCCGGACGTGCTGCAGGCGGCGGCGAGCAAGCTGCGCCGCCAGACCGCGCTGCCCGAGAAGCGCGAGGTCGCCGAGCGCGCGCTGCAGCACCTCTACCACCTCGTGCGGGCGGGAGGCTGAGCCGATGCGACTGCACCACCTCGATGTCGAGAGCTTCGGCTGCGTGCGCGAGGCCCACGTCGATTTCGGCCCCGGGCTCAACGTGCTGTTCGGGCCGAACGACCTCGGCAAGTCGACCCTCGCCCACTCCCTGCGCGCGGTGCTGCTCCTGCCGCACACCAGCAAGGCCCGCGAGGACTTCGTGCCCTGGGGCGGGGACGAGAAGCCGACCGTCACCCTGCGCTTCTCGACTGCCGACCGGCGCCTGTGGCGGGTGCGCAAGCGCTGGGGCAGCCGCGGGGAGTCGTACCTCGAGAGCTCGTTGGACGGCAACGTGTGGGGCGAGGAGGCCAAGGGCCGCGACGTGGACGGACGCCTGCGGCGGATGCTGAGCTGGGGCATCAAGGGCCCCGGCGGCAAGGGCGGACAGAAGGGCCTGCCGACCAGCTTCCTCAGCACCGTGATCCTCGGCGAGCAGTCCGACGTCGCCGGCATCCTCGAGCAGACCCTCGAGGAAGACCGCGACGAGTCCGGCCGCGCGCGCCTGACCGAGGCCCTGCAGGCCTTCGCCCAGGACCCGGTGTTCAAGCGCGTGCTCGACGAGGCCGAGCGCCACGTCGCCGCCGCCTTCCGCAAGGACGGGCGCAAGCGGAAGCACCGCCACTCGCCCTTCGCCCAGGTCTCGGCGAAGGTCAACGAGGCCAAGGCGACCCTGCGCGAGCGGCGCGAGAAGGTGCGCGAGAGCGACGAGGTGCGCCTGCGCCTCGCCGAGCTCGGGGCGAAGCTCGAGGACGCCGAGCGGGTCCTGCGGAAGCGGCGGGCCGAGCGCGCCCGGCGGGAGCAGCTCGAGGTCGGCCAGGCGGCGCGCCGGGCGGCGGAGGAGAAACGCGCGGCGGCGGCGGCCGAGCTCGCCCGGCGGCGGAAGATCGTCGCCGAGGCCGAGGCCGCCGCCGCCGAGGTCGAGGCCGAGCGCGCGGCCCTCGCGCGCAGCGCGGAGCAGCGGGAGGCGCTCGTCGCCCGCGACGAGGCGGGCGCCGAAGCGCTGCGCGAAGCGACCGCCGCCGTCGAGGCCCTGCGCGGCGACGAGGCCGCCCGGCGGCGCGCCCTGCGCCAGCGCGAACGGGAGCACGAGGCGACCCGCCGGGCCGACGCGGTCGTCCGCCAGGCCGCGCAGGTCGCGGCCGCCGAAGCCGGTGTGGCGCGGGAGGTGCGGGGCGAGGAGCTGCAGCGGGAAGCCGCGGCGCTCGAGCAGGCGGCGGCGCAGCGCGCCAGCCGTCGCGCCGAGGCCCAGGCCGCGGTCGAGCGCGCGACGCGGGAGCTCGCGCAGGCCGCCCAGCTGGTCCGGCGCGCGGAGCGCGAGGCCCTGGCCGCGCGGGTCGCCGCCGCCGAGCGGGCCGAGGCGGAGGCGGCCGCCCTGCGCGAGCGGGCGGGGGCCCTGCGCGAGCAGGCGGACGAGCTCTCCGCCGCGCCCGACATTCCCCTGCCGAGCGCGCAGGAGCTCGCCGGCCTGCGCCGCCTCGCCCGCGAGCTCGAGCTGTGCGAGGCGCGGCTCGGCGGCGGCCTGAGCCTGCACCTCGAGCTCGAGCGCGACTGCGCGGTGCGGGCGAAGGTCGACGGGGTGACGGTGGTCGTGCCGGACGAGCGCAGCCTCGACTTCGACGCCCACCGCTCCCTGCGCCTCGAGCTCGCTGAGCTCGGCAGCCTGACCGTGCACGCCGGCGAGCCCGAGGAGCGGGCCCGGCTGAAGACCCTGCGCGCCCGCTGGAGCGAGGAGGTGCAGCCGCGCCTCGAGGCCTGCGGGCTGCGCGACCTCGCGGCCCTGCAGCGCAGCGTCGAGCAGCGCGCCGTCGCCCTCGACAAGGCGCAGACCCTGCGCACCGAGGCCGATGCCCTCGAGGCCCGGGCCGCGGTGCACGCCTCCCAGGCCGAGCAGCTGCCGGCGTTGCGCGAGAGCCTGGCCCGCGGGGCGCCGGAGACGCCGGCGGCGGCAGCGGAGCTCGACGCCCTGCGCGAAGCCTGGGGAGCGCCGGGCAGCCCGCCCTTCGAGAAGGCGCGCCGACGCTGCGAGGGGGGCAGGAGCAAGGCCGAGAAGAAGCTCGCCGCGATCGATCGCGAAGAGCGTCAGGAGCTGACCGCCCGGGCCCGCCTGCAGGCCGCCCTCGAGCAGCTCGCGGCCGGTCCCGCCGCCCCCGAGGGAGGCTGGCGCGCGGCCCTGCTCGCCCACCGCGCCGAGCACTCCGCGCTGCTCGCCAGCCAACGGGCCCAGGAGGCCGAGAACGCCCGCGAAGAACGCGCCGAGGCCGCCGCCCTCGCCGCCGCCGAGGGCGCCCTGCGGACGGCGACCGCCGCGGCCGACGAGGCGCGCGCGGCGCTCGCCGCCTGCGACGAGCGGCGGCGCGAGGCCGAGCGGCGCCTGCACGGGCGCGAGGGGCAGCTCAGCCTGATGCGCGAGCAGGCGGCCGCGGTCGACATCCCGGCCGCCGAAGCCGCGCTGCGCGCCGCCGAGGAGGCGCTCGCGGCGCTGCCCGCGGGAGAGGACGTCCGGCCCGAGGACCTCGAGCAGAGCCGGCGGGAGGTCGCCGCGGCGGAGAAGGCGGCCGAGCACCTGCGCGCCGAGGTGCTGCGCGCCCGCGGCGCCCTCGAGACCGTCGGCGGGGCGGTCGCCCACCAGAAGGCGGAGGAGGCGGCGGAAGAGCTCGAGCTCGCCGAGCAGGAGGAGCGCGCCGTCGAGGTCGACTACGAGGCCTGGCAGCTGCTCGCGGACACCCTGCGCGAGGCGGAGAGCCAGGAGGGGCGTCACCTCGGCGAGGTGCTCGCGGCGCCGACCGGCTCGCTGTTCTCCCAGCTGACCGACGGGCGCTACGGCAGCTTCGCCCTCGACGCGAACCTGCTCAGCGCCGGCCTCGACGTCGGCGGCAGCCAGCGCGCCGTCGCCACCCTGTCCCTGGGGACCAAGGAGCAGCTCGCCACGCTGTTGCGGGTGACCGTCGCCCAGGCCCTGAACAGCTTCCTGGTGCTCGACGACCAGCTGGTCCAGACCGACCTCGAGCGCGCGGGCTGGTTCCGGGTCCTGCTCCACGAGCGCGTCGAGAAGATCCAGACCATCATCCTGACCTGCCGCCCGCGCGACTACCTGGCGGCCGCCGAGTTCCCGGCGCCGGGCCAGGCCGAGCGCGAGGATGCCGGGCTGCACGTCGTCGACCTGTCACGGGTGATCCGGCGGGCGTAGGAGCCGGGTCGACGGCGACTTCGGCGGCGTGCCGGGCTCTGAGAGGCGTCCGTCAGGGGCGGGGCCGGGCAGCCGTCGCTGGGTCGGCTCGCTGCAATCCGAACGCGATGGGAAGCGGCCCTACTCCCGCTTGAGCTCTTCGCGCTTGCTGGCCTGCGCCTTGCGCGCGGCGCCGTTCCTGCGCCGGGTCGCCTTGGCATCCTCCTCGTTGCGAGGGTTGTCGGTACCGTCCGGATCGAAGCGGTGCACGCCGGTCTCGTCGACGATGTACTCCGGGATGCCGGTGCGGACGCTTTCGCGCTTGTCGTGCTCGCTCGCGTCGCCGTGGGGGCTGTCGTTGGTCGGGTGGGTGTGGAAGCCGGCGAGGATCCGGTACCGACCCTCCGCATCGGCGTACTTGTTCCCGCGCCCATCCTCGTAGCAGCGCGATTGTCGGCGCGGAACCGAGGAAGTCCGGCATGCGCCGATCGATCGTGCGCATCTCGCGCAGACCGTCGAGCGCTGGCGGGCGCTCGCGCCGAGCATCGAGCTGCGCGTGGGGACTGAGGCGGCCTCCCGCGGCGGCGAGCGACGCCCCGGCCGCGAAGGCCCGGTGTTTACAGAGGGGCAGGCGTCACTCCTGCTCCGCGGCCTTGAGCCGCTGGTAGCGGTAGCCGGCGCGCACGGCGCTGAGCAGCGCGAGCAGGATCGCGGCGGAGATCGCGGTACCGAGAGAGAGCACCATCATCGGGTTGACGACGAGGCGGAGCACCACCGCCGGCGCGTACAGGATCAGCCCGACCAGCGCCGGGACGTGGCCGCGGTCCGGTTGGGCGCGGGCCCAGGCGTACAGCGCCCAGAACACCCCCGCGTAGCCGAGCTCGGCCGCGAGGACGATCTGGAGCAGGAAGTAGGCGTCGCCCGACATCCCGCCCTGCCGCGGGAAGATGTACACGGCCAGGGCAGCGCCGATCGAGGTCAGCCCGGTTGATTCACCGGGATTTCGTCGCGAGGACCCGGAGGCCGCTTGAGATCGGGCGCTTCGAGTCTTCGAGCAGCGGAGCCCATGCAGCGCCATAGGTGAGCAGCGCAGAAGGCTCGAAGTGCCCGAGATCTGCGGCATCCGGGTCCGCAGCAGGAATCCCGGTGAATCAAACGGGTCAGGATCGCGGTCGCGAGCAGGGGACCTTTAGCGCTCGCCGCCCCCGTCTGCGCGTGGCGCATCGCGATGCTGCCCTTCTTGCGGGCCCGCGGCGCACGGCTCGGGCCTCTCTTCGCTCTTCGCGGGCGTGGCGCGTCGGTCATCCCCTCTTCCCCTCGCGACAGTCGACGCAGGAAGTCTGCCATCGTCGTTCCGGTCTGGCAAGCCGGTGCCGCGCTCCCATCGCGCTCGGCTCCGCTGGCGTCGGCCGTGCAAACCGCCATACTGGACGACGGAGGGAGGATGGAGACCGAGCGCGAACCCCATCTTCCGGACGGCCCGGGCGCACGCTCCGGTCCGCTGATCGACGCCTTCGCAGCGTTGACCCTGATCGGGGCGGTGCTGTGCGGCATCCCCTGGCTCGCGGCGCTGGTGCCGTGGGTGCTGATGCCCGACGCCCGCGGCTTGCACCTGGTGCTCCTCACCGCCCCCTTCCCGGTCGCCCTGTGGGCGGCGTCGCGCCTCGCCCTGGTCGCCAAGCGGGAGCTCGAGCTGCTGCGCATCATCGTCGCGGTCGACGAACGCGAGCTCCACGGCCCGGACGCCTGGCGCGGCTGGAAGCGGCTGCGGGCGTCCGTCCAGGCGGCCTACGCCGGGGCCGGCTTCGCGCTGGTCGCGCTGGTCGCGCTCTGGGTGCTGCGGACGCCGGCCCCCGGTCTGCGGTCCCTGGCCGAGGCCGGGCGGCTGCCGGGGAGCTGGCTCCTCCTGCTCGTGCTCGCGGTGACCTGCCTGTGCGCGCGGCGCGTCCCGCAGCTGGGCCGGCTCGGCGAGAGCTGGGGAGTGCCGCCGATCGAGCCGCCGGCGCGCGGCGAGATCCTCCTCGGTCGGCTCGCGATCGCGCTCTTCGTGCTCGCCGCCGTGCCGTCCGCGGGGGTCGCCCTGTGGGGTTGGGGGGACGCCCTCGAGACCAGCGTCGGCGTCGAGCTGCTCGTCCGGGTGAGCGGCGCCGGGCTGGGCCTGCTCGAGGCGCTGGGACTGCTCGCCGCCGCCGCCACGCTGGCCCGGGGCGATCGGGTGCTCGAGCGCCTGATCCAACGACAGCGCGACAGCCTGGCCGAGGGGCCGGGCGACCTGGTCCCCGGCCTGCGCACCCGGGCCCGCGTGGCGGCATCGGCCCTGCTGCTCGGCTCGTGCTGGTGGCTGCCGCCCGCCCTCTGGGAGATCGGCGCCTCCGCGGGGAAGCTGGCCGGGGGCGCCTTCGTCGCCGTCGGCATCGTCGCGGTGCTGTGCGCCCTGGCCTTCGCCGCGCCAGCGGGCGCGCTCTACTTCGAGGCCGAGCTGCTCGCCGAGGTCGCGCGCCGTGTCGAGCGGGCCCCGCTCGACGAGGATGGCGCAGGCGCTACAGCTCCTTCTTGAGCTGCTCGATCACCTCGCTGTAGGAGGTGTTCTTGACCAGCTCGGCGAGCTGCGCGACGTAGGTCTCCTCGAGGTCGCTGCGGCGCCGCTCCTTCGCGTCCTTCAGCAGGGCGTAGACGCGCTTGAAGGCCCGCTCGCTGTTGACGAAGAACTCGCACGCGCTCAGGGTGACCTGGACGGTCGCCGCGGCGACGCTGCGGTTCTCGGCCGCGAAGACCATCACCCGGCCCTCGGAGTTCTTGATCTCGAGCGTCGCGTGGGCGAGGGCGTCGGCGTTCGACTCTTTGCGGCCCGTGTCCATCTTGCCGTCGACCGAGAAGGCGACGATCTGCAGCGAGGTCAGGCTCGGGTAGGCCTTGGCGAGCCGGTCCTTGACCGCGTTGAACAGCGCGTCGAGCAGGCCGACCCCCGCGCCGACGATCGTCTTGCTCTCGTCGCCTTTCGCGGTGAGGTCGCAGCGGACGTGGTTCTCGGCGGAGACGAGGTCTTCGGTGTACTCGAAGCGCGCGACGTTCAGGTGCAGGTACTTCTCGCCGAGGATCTCCCGGATCTTGGCCCGGATCTGTTCGACTCCCATCATTCCTCCGTTTCTGCGGACGCCGCGCTCGCGGCGCAGCGGGACGACAGCAAACGACGTTCCCAAGCGGTGAAGGGCTCCAGAGAGCCATCCGGCCGACGGATGCTCGGGACTTCCTCCAAAAACGGCATGCAGTCTGGCGGAGGCTGCGACACTCTGGCCGGCCGGCGCCACGATGGCATGATCTCGCCGGTCAAGCGGGAGAGGCCTCGCCCGGGGTCGGCTCGCCGGCGGCCCCCGCGGCGGGGCGCAGGTGATGGACGGCGTAGACCCGCAGCTCCTTGCCCATGCCCTTGAGGGACTTCGGCCCGAGATCCTCGAGGTCGAACAGCCCCTCGACCTCGGCGGCGGTGTCCTCGCCGATCGCGATGCCGTCGGGGGTCGCCTGCTTCTCGAGGCGGGCGGCGACGTTGACCGCGTCGCCGAGCACG
>JAUIEM010000007.1 GCA_030428695.1 bacterium | reverse complement strand
GAGCAGGCGGCCCGGGGTCGCGACGAGCACGTCGACGCCGCGCTTCAACGCGCGGATCTGCGGCCCCTCCTTCACCCCGCCGAAGATCACGCAGTGCCGGATGCGCAGGTGACGGCCGTAGGTCGAGAACGACGCGCTGATCTGGGCGGCGAGCTCACGGGTCGGCGTCAGCACGAGGCAGCGGATGCCGCCGCGATCGCCGTCCTCGGCCCGGTGCAGGTGCTGCAGGACCGGGAGGGCGAAGGCCGCCGTCTTGCCGGTGCCGGTCTGGGCGCAGCCGAGCATGTCTCGCCCGTCGAGCAGCGACGGGATGGCCTGCGTCTGGATCGGCGTCGGTTGCTCGTAGCCTTCGTCGTCGAGGGCGCGGCACAGCTCGGGGATCAAGCCGAGGGCGGAAAAGGAATCTGTCACGTCGTGGGGTCCCTGCGCAAAAGGGGCCATAGTACGGACCTGACAGGAAAAGCAAGGACTGGCGTCGAAGAGATGCGGCGCGGAGACCCCTGGCCAGGTCCAGTCCCCGCCCGCGGGACCCGCTCCACGACGGCGGCGCGGCACGCTCGAGGCAAAAAAGATGCGCCGCCGCCCCGTCCTCGCCGCAAAGCGCCCGGTACGAAGTTCAATTCAACCCTTGCAGGGAGGTGCCCGATGGACAGAGCGACGTTACTCGTCCTGTGCCTTTCCGTCGTTCCCGTCTGTGCCCAGGAGGCCGATGAGGGGCCCGAGGTCATCGTCTTCCACCGGGCGGGCATCAATTTCCGCGGCCGGATCGTCGCCTACGATCAGGAGAGCCGGGAGCTACATGTCCAGGGATCGCGCTTCTTCCGCATCCCGACGGAGGACATCACCTCGATCACCTTCGTCGCCCCGCCGCCGGAGCCTTCGGATGAAGAGCTGATCGACCTGCGGGACTACTACGGTCTCGAGGAAGGCGCGCGGCAGCGTTTCCGCATCGAAGGCTCACTGTATGAGCACGCGGAGCGCGAGTGTCTCGGCGAAGAGCTCATCGAGCTCAAGAACCGCAAGATACTGCCGGTCTGGAAGTTCCGGGAACGGACCTGGAAGATGCATCGCGGCCAGGTCACCCAGCAGTCGATCGAGACCTGGTACGTCCACTTCGGCGAGGAGACCGTCGACGAGTGGGTGTTCAACGACTACCACGAGGAGTACTACCTCGACGAGCAGCACCCGCGCTACGTCGCCGCCGACGCGACGACGGAGCGCCATCGCTTCGCGCTCGACGGCGACACGCTCGAGGTCGGGATCGGGCTTCTGCGCGACTACGCGGACATGTACGCCGAGACCCGGCTCCTGCGGCGCGGCGCCGGGCTGGTCGGTAAGACCCTCGAGCGACCGGCCCGGGGCGAACGCGAGGTCTGGACACCCGTGCGCTGAGGACGGTTGGCCCGGACCCGTGAGGGTCAGCCGGCCGCGACGACGTTGCGGCCAAGCCCCGTGGGGGCCTGCTCGCGGGTAGCGACTCCTACGCCGGCACCTGCAGCCCGAGGTTGTTCTTCACCCCGTCGTCCGGGTGATAGCCGTAGCGCTTGTCCCGGTCGAGCCCGTCGATCGTCGCCCGCTGCTCCGGGCTGAGCGCGAAGTCCAGGGCGAGGTTCGCGCGGATGTGGGCGGGGGTCTCCGACTTCGGGATCGGCACCAGCCCGTGATCGAGGTTCCAGCGCAGGATCACCTGGGCCGTCGACACGCCGTGGGCCTCTGCGATCGCGGCGATCGCGGGGTCGCCGAGGGGCTTCTCGGCGACCGGCACGCCGCTCCAGCTGCCGGTGCCGAGGGGCGACCAGCTGACGACGACGATGTCCTTCTCCGCGCACAGGGCGCGCAGCGCGCGCTGCTGCAGGTAGGGATGCAGCTCGATCTGGTTGCAGGCCGGCACCAGCGAGGAGCGCTCGGCGAGCTGCGCGATGTCCTGGGGGCGGAAGTTCGACACGCCGACCGCCCGCACCCGCTTCTCGTCGAGGAGGCGCTCGAAGGCGCGCCAGGTGTCGGCCGTCTTCGCCGGGTTCGGCCAGTGGATCAGCAGCAGGTCGATCACGCCGATGTCGAGCCGCCTCTCGCTCGCCTCGACGGCGCGCAGGGTCGCGTCGTAGCCCTGGTCGTGGTTCCACACCTTGGTCGTGACGAACAGCTCCTCCCGGGGGATGCCGCTCGCGCGCACCGCCGCGCCGACGCTGCGCTCGTTGCCGTAGACGGCGGCGGTGTCGAGGGCGCGGTAGCCGGCCTCGAGGGCGCAGGCGACCGCGGCGTACACCTCGTCGCCGTCGTATTGCCACTGGTGGATCGCGGCGGTGCCGAAGCCGATGGCTGGCATGCGGACGCCGTTGTTCAGGGTGATGTGCACGGTTCCTCCTCAGGGGGAATCACTGGCCGCTGGACACACCGACCAGCAGCAAGCGGTGGGCGCTCTTGAGTCGCTCGAGGCTGCTCGCCCCGCGGATCAGCTCCGGGGTCAGGAGCATCCGCCGCGCGCGCAAGAGCCGCAGGTAGGCATCGGGCTTGTCCTGCCACAGCTCCGGCAGCGCGGTGTCGGGCAGGTACAGCCAGCGCCCGTCCTCGCGGACGAAGCGCGCGCTGTCGCTGTAGTACTCCAGGGTCGCCGCGTCGCCGTCTTCGACACAGACGACGTAGTCGACCATCTCGCCGAGCTTGAGGACGCCGATCTCCTCGCGCCGGCGGCCGAAGCGGTAGGCTCCCGCCCAGCTGAACTTGCGGGCGACCGCGTTCTCGAAGACGCGCCGGCGCAGGTTGAGCTGCGCCTTGGCGATCAGGCGCTCGGCGGCCGCGGCGGTGGCGGCGTCCGGGGTCGCGACCAGGGCGCGGATCGCGTCCTCGTCGGCGCGCAGCAGCGCGTGGCGCAGGTGCTGCAGCGCCTGCAGCGGCCCGGGGTAGTCTTCCCAGGCCACGTCGTCGAGGGGGGCGGGCTCGATCGCGTGGTCGAGGGAGACCAGGTACAGCTCGAGCTTCCAGCGCAGCGACTCGACGCTCTCGACCGTGCGCGCCTGCTGCCCATCGAGGTTCTGGGCCGCGCAGGCGTAGAGGGCCTCGATGCGCCGGCACTGCTCTGGGTCGTCGCCCGGGTGCAGGCCGGTCGGATCGAAGCGCCAGACCCCGTCCCGGCGCAGGAAGACGAGCTCGCGTCCGCCGCCTGTCGTCAACACCGCGCTGTCGCCGCGCACTGCGCGGGTGTCGCGCAGCTCGGAGAGCCGCGGGAGCCGCTTCGGATAGCGCTCGAGCTCGCCGATCTGCAGCGTGCTCTCGCCGAAGCGCTCGGCGATGATCTCCGCGAAGTCCTGCCAGGCGGCGACGGCCTCGGCGTAGCCGAGCAGCAGCTCGGCGGAGCGCGCCCGGGCGGGCGTGCCCCGGTCGAGGGCGGCGCGCACCCGGGCAGCGTCGCCCGCGGCGAGCGCCTCCTCGAACACCTCGATCGCGCCCGAGACCTCGGCCTGCCGCGCGTCGGGCGCCGCGACGAGCCCGAGCTCCCGCCACTCCGGCGGGGCCTCCGGCGCGGCCGGAGCCTCCGCCGCGCGCTCCGGCAGCCCGGCCCGCAGGCGGGCGAGCAGGGCGGCCCGCAGCGCGGCGCTCGAGCGGCTGGTCTCGACCAGCGCGAGGTCGAGGCTCGCGAGGTAGGCGTCGAAGCTCTTGCGGCGCGTCGGCATCGAGAAGCCGAGGCTGTCGTCCCGCGGCAGCGAGGTCGCGTCGAACAGCCAGCGCCCGTCGCGCTGGACCAGGGTGTAGCGCGCCTCGGAGGTGTCGACCTGGGCGCTCGTGCCCCAGACGTCGATGTTCTCCTCGACGAGCCCCTCGAGGTCGTTGAGCAACAGCGGCAGGGTCGGGCGGAACAGCCGCCGCTCGCCGACCTCGGTGAACTTCTCGGCGACCGCGTCGGAGAAGCGCCAGGCCTGCCGTTGGTAGGCCCCGTAGGTGTGCAGCAGGTGGACCGCGTCCCGCTGCACTTTGGTCGAGCGCTCGCACAGGGCCGTGATCCTGGCGCTGTCCGCGCACGCGACCGCGTGCGCGAGCTCGAGCAGCGTCGCCAGGGGGGCCGGCTTGCCCTCGAGCGCCGGCGGCTTCGGCGCGGCGCGCTCGCCCCCGAGCTCGCGAGCGGTCACGCCGATCACGGCGAGCTTGCCGTGCAGCGGCGCCATGTCGCGCTGCAGGCGCAGGGCGAAGCGCGCCTGCTCGATGCCCTCGGCGCTGTGGACGTCCCGGACGTCGCGCGCGAGCACCTGGCCGGCGAGCGAGCCGATCTGCATGCGCCGCGCGCGGTCGTCCAGGCCGGCGATCAGGGCGGCCACGTCGACACGCCAGCGGCCATCCCGCCGTCGCAGGAGCCGCTCGCCGTCGGCGAGCACCAGGGTCGCGCTGTCCCCGGCCACGGTCCGCTCGACGACCTCACCGGGAGGTGCCGCGAAGGGGTTGCGCAGAGGCGGCAGCTCGAGCTCGGCGAGCAGCTCGGGCCCCCAGCGCGCGCGCACCGCCGCATCGAACGCCGCGGCCTGGAGCGTCGCCTCGTTCAGGGCGACCAGGTAGTCGACGGCCCGGGCGCGTTGCGTGGTCGAGGGGTCCGTCAGCGCCCGCATCGCGACCACGTCGCCCGCGCGGCAGGCCCGCGCGAGGGACTCCAGGGCCGCCTCGGGGGTCGACTGGTCGAAGACCGGCGACGGGTCGTCGTCGGGGGCCGGGGCCGCCGGGGTGTCCCCGCAGCCGCCGAACAGAAGGGCTCCCAGGCACAGGATGAGCGTGCGCATCGCGATTCCATCTCCGTTTCGACCCGGGTGCCGATCTCGCTCCCGCGATCGGCGGCAGCCTACCAGACCCACGGCAGGAGATGCCAGGTGCGCTCGCGCCAGGCGGAGTGGGACGAACCGAAGCGGGCGGCGAGGGCGCGGTCCTCGACCCGGGTCAGGAGGATGAGGAACAGGGTCGCCGCCGCCGCCAGGCCGATCGCGACGACGTCGCCGGCCCAGAGCATGAAACCGACGATCGCGAGCAGGTCCCCGAGGTACATCGGGTGCCGCACGAAGCGGAACAACCCGCCCGCCCGTACCAGCACCCGGGGCGCGGCGAGGTTCGGGGTCGCGCGCTTGAGCAGACGGTAGTGCAGCAGGTTCGAGACGGCGCCGAGCACGACGACGACCTGTCCGAGGTCGTGGGGCAGGCGGATCCAGACCGGGGCGAGGTGACGCCACAGCGCGACGAAGGTCCACACGACCAGCGCGAGCATGGTCAGGACCTTGCAGTACCACCAGATCGGGGGGCGGTAGCGCTCCACGCCTCCTCCGTCCGCAGGCGCGGGGGTTCACTGTCCAGACGAGCGCGCGGCGCGCGATCAGCCGTAGGAGGCCTCATCGTCCTCGCTGTAGAAGATCAGCTCGCCGGAGCTCATGTCGCCGACGTCCTCTTCCTCTTCATCGTCCGAGCCCTCATCCCCGTAGGCTTGCTCGTCGCTGTCGAGGAAGATCTCGCCGGACGACTCCGGGGAAGGCATCCCGAAGCGCGCCTCGAGCTCCTGTGGCGAGGCGATCTTGTGCGGGTTCTCGAGGTAGGCGTCGCAGACGAGCAGGTGGCCGACGAACTGGCCCTGGGCGCCGACCGTCAGCTCGTCGCCGGCGCGGAAGTTGATGTCCTCGACCGGCTCGACGCAGTGCGGGCAGATCCACGCCCCCGTCTCGGCCTCGAAGAAGGTGTAGGAATCGGAGCCGCGCAGCTTGGGCTTGAGCTCGTTGCGCATGCGGATGTTCTCGTTCGTGCGCTCGGCCGCCGCCTCGATCTGCTCGAGGGTCATGATCTTCGCCCCGCCGGAGGTGCTGCAGCCGAGGACATGGCGCAGGACCTTCAGGATCAGCCGATCGTCGGGCTCGATGCCGACCGGGAACAGGATCCGGGTCGGCAGGGCGCAGTACGGGCAGTACCAGACGTTGTCGAGGTCGAACACCTGCCACACCGCGTGGCCTTCCAGCTTCCGCCGCACCTGGGCCATCAGCTTGACCCGGTTGACCTCCTTGAGGCGCTTCTTCAGCTCTTCGATCGACGGCATCTTGTGGGCGTCGCGGCACACCTTGACGTGCTGCCAGGCGGCCTCGACGATCTTCGGGTCGACCTTGCCTCCGGCGAGGAACTGGATGCCGGAGTCGCGCCCACAGTACGGGCAGAGCCAGCCGCGCTCGACGTCGAGCAGGCGGAAGAGCGGGGAGCTCGCGAGCTTCTGCGCGAAGCGCTCGCGCTCGTCGCGCTCCTGCGACTCGGAACCGTCGACGGAGAACTGCGAGCGCAGCTCTTCCCACCCGCGGGTCTTGCCCTGGCCGCGCGCGAACTCCTGGCAGGGGATCAGGTGGGCGATCACCCCGTTGAGGAAGGGGCTCTCGATGCCTACCCCCTTGAGGTCGTCCGGCACCTGGACGTCGGTCGAGGAGGCGCAGTAGGGGCAGACCCAGCGGCCGGCTTCCTGGAGCTTGAACTTCTTCTCCTTGCGCAGGAGGCGCCGGATCTTGAAGTGGAACTCGAACGAGCGGCGCCGCTTCTTCAGGCGCTTCATCGGCAGCAGCTCGCCCTCGCCCTGGCTCCACTGGCCGCAGACGTTCGTCAGGTGCTCGATCAGCAGCACCTCGACCTCGCTGTCGGCGGACAGGTTGCGGGCGCCGATCTCGCCGCAGTACGGGCAGAGCCAGTCGCACCGGTTGACGATGATCTGCCAGCGCGGCTCGCCTGCGAAGCTTTCGGCGACCAGTCGGCGGAGTTTTCGGAGATTCACGCGCGCGACCCCACTTCCATAGTCAGGAAGATAAGCGCCCGGCGAGCTGTCTGCAAGGCAGGCGGCGGCGGGCGGGCCCGGCCGCCGACAAGAAGCTTGACCGCGGGACTTTCGTGCGGATAATCTTCTCCCTCCGGATTGCGTCAGCAAGCCCGAGACCCGAAACACATGAGTTTGCGGTCCGATGCGCCGAATGAGCGCGCGACCAGACTGAGGATCACCCATGGCCGTCCCGAAGAGAAAAACCTCGAAGTCCCGTCAGGGCCTGCGCCGTTCGCATCTGGCCGTCAAGGCCGCCCACTCCGGGACGTGCCCGAAGTGCCAGGCCGAGCACCTGCCCCACACGATCTGCGGTAACTGCGGCTTCTATCGCAACGGCTACGCGATCAACCTCGAGGACTGAGCATGCGCGTCGCGGTCGACGCGGCCGGGGGTGACAATGCCCCGCTAGAGGTGGTCAAGGGCTGCCTGCAGGCGCTGCATCGGCTTCCGGAGCTCGAGACCATCCTCGTCGGCGACCGCGACCGGCTGACCGCCACGCTCCGTGAGCTCGACGCCCCGACGGACGCCCGCTGCAGCA
Source organism: bacterium (assembly GCA_030428695.1). Next base: position 42,720 of record JAUIEM010000007.1, on the reverse strand, counting down.
TCGAGCACGCGCCCGAAGTCGTCGGCATGCACGAGGCGCCGGCCGCCTCCTTGCGGTCGAAGAAGCGCTCCTCCGTGCGGGTGGCCGTCGAGCTGGTCAGCGCGGGGCGGGCCGACGCGGTCTTCTCCGCCGGCAACACCGGCGCCTTCGTCGCGGCCGCCCAGTTCCTCCTGCGCCCCCTGCCCGGCGTCCGCCGCGGCGGCATCGCCGTCAGCCTGCCGACCCTGTCGGGAGGCGTCTCGGTGATGATGGACGTCGGCGCGAACATCGCCCCCAAGCCGAGCCACCTGGTCCAGTACGCGGTGATGGCGAGCGTGTTCTGCAAGGACGTGTACGAGATCGAAGAGCCCCGCGTCGGCCTCCTGAACATCGGCGGCGAGGAGGGCAAGGGCACCGAGCTGTACCGCGAGGTCTCCGAGCGCATCCAGAGCGCGGGCCTGAACTTCGCCGGCAACGTCGAGGGCCAGGAGCTGTTCTGCGGCAAGGTCGACGTCATCGTCTGCGACGGCTTCACCGGCAACGCGGTCCTCAAGGTCGCCGAGGGCGCGGGCCTGGCGGTGTATTCCTTCGTCGAGCGCTACCTGCGCGGCCGCGGCGAGGCCGACGAGGGCCTGCTGTCCGCCCTGCACGCCCGGGTCGACTTCGAGGAGTATGGAGGCGCGCCGCTGCTCGGCGTCGCGGGCATCCCGATCGTCGGTCACGGCCGCTCGAACGCCAAGGCGGTCGCGAGCGCCCTCGAGGTGGCGAGCCGCTGCGCGCGGCGTTCTGTTCCGCAGCATCTTGTCCAGGCACTCGAGGCGTTGGCCGAACCGTCCGTGCCGGGCTGAACCCTGGGAGACCGCATGCACTCGCGACTACGCCCTGTCCGCATCGCTGGAACCGGATCGGCCGTCCCGTCGGGAGTGCTGACCAACCACGACCTCGCGAAGCGGGTCGAGACCTCCGACGAGTGGATCGTCTCCCGCACCGGCATCCACGAGCGGCGTTTCTGTCAGGAAGGCGAGTCCTGCGCCGGGCTCGGGGCCGAGGCCGGCGCCCGGGCCCTCGAGGCCGCGGGCGTCAAGCCCTCCGAGGTCGGCTGCATCATCGTCGCGACGATCACTCCCGACCACATCTTCCCCTGCAACGCCGCCTTCGTGCAGCAGAGCCTCGGCTGTGACAACGCCGCCGGTTTCGACCTCAGCGCCGCCTGCTCCGGCTTCGTGTACGGCCTGACGGTCGCCACCCACTTCGTCGGCTCGGGGCTGTACGACCACGTGCTCCTGATCGGCAGCGAGGCGATGTCGAGCCTCACCGACCCCCACGACCGGGGCACCTGCATCCTGTTCGGGGACGGAGCCGGGGCCTGCGTGGTCTCCGCTGCCGAGGAAGGGGCCGAAAGCGGCATCCTGCACTCGATCCTGCGCGTCGAGTGCGACGAGGCGACCCTGGTCGTGCCCGCGGGCGGGAGCAAACAGCCCGCGAGCCACGAGACCGTCGAGAAGCGCCAGCACTACATGCGGATGAACGGTCGCGCGACCTTCCGCTTCGCGGTCGGCGCCTTCAAGAAGCTGTACCAGCAGACGCTCGCCGACACCGGCATCGACCCGGACGCGATCCGCTGGATCATCCCCCATCAGGTCAACGCCCGCATCATCGAGGCCGCCGCGAAGCGGACGGGCTTCCCCCTCGACCGCATCGCCTCGAACCTCGACCGCTTCGGGAACACCTCCGCGGCGGGCATCCCGATCTGCCTCGACGAGGTCGTGCGCAAGGGAGAGATCGTTTCCGGGGACCTCGTCCTCTTCGTCGCCTTCGGCGCCGGCCTGACCTGGGGCTCGGCGCTCGTGCGCTGGTAGGAGCTCCGCCGATGTCACAAGCCGTGTTGTTTCCCGGCCAGGGAGCCCAGTTCCCGGGCATGGCCGCCGACCTCCACGAGCGCTACGGCTTCGTCCGTGAGCTCTACGAGGAGCTCTCCGCCGGGCTGTCGTTCGACCTCGCGAAGGTCAGCTTCGAGGGCAGCGCCGACGAGCTCGCCCGCACCGAGGTCTGCCAGCCGGCGATCTTCGCCGCCTCCCTCGCCGCCCTCGAGGTCGCGAAGGAGCACGGCCTGCTGCCCGAGGCGCCGGTCGGCACGGCCGGGCTGTCCCTCGGCGAATACACCGCCCTGTGCTTCGCCGGCGTCGCGCCGCGGGCCGCCCTCGCGCGCATCGTCGCGATCCGGGGGAAGGCGATGCAGGACGCCTGCGACCGCGAGCCCGGGGCGATGGCCTCGGTGCTGACCGACGACACCGCGCTGGTCGAGGCGGTCGTCGCCGAGGTCTGCGACGGGGGCGGCGTGCTCGCGGTGTCGAACTACAACAGCCCGAAGCAGACCGTGATCTCGGGGGCCGCCGCGGCGGTCGACCAGGGCATCGCGCTGCTCAAGGACAAGGGCGTGCGGCGGGCGGTCAAGCTCAACGTCGCCGGCGCGTACCACTCCCCGCTGATGCGCCCGGCCGTCGAGGTGCTCGCGCCCGAGCTCGAGGCGCTCGACTTCTCGGCTCCCTCGGTGCCGCTGGTGATGAACGCCTCAGGCGACGCCGAGAGCGACCCCGACCGCATCCGCCAGCTGCTGGTCGAGCAGGTCTGCCTGCCGGTGCGCTGGGTGCAGACCGTCGAGACCCTGCGCGGACGCGGCCTGCAGAGCGCGCTGGAGCTCGGCCCCGGCAAGGTCATCGCCGGGCTCTTGCGGGGGGTGGACCGAAGCCTTAAAGTAACGTCCTTGTGTTCCCTGGAGAGCTTCGAGCTTTCGGAAGCCTGACCACGCTTCCGGAGGGACCATCCTGGTAGAGTGAGGTCCGTGCTGTGAGCGGCCTGAACGGACAGATTGCCCTCGTCACCGGTGCCTCGCAGGGCATCGGCCGCTGCATCGCGAAGATGCTCGCCGCGGAGGGGGCAAAGGTCGGGCTGTTCGCGCGGAACCGCGAGAAGCTCGACAGCCTCGCCGCCGAGATCGCGGAAGCCGGGGGCGAGGCGATGGTGCTCGCCGGCTCGGTCTCTGCCGCCGAAGACGTCGACGGCGCGGTCAAGACCCTGCTCGACAGCTGGAAGCGCGTCGACGTCCTGGTCAACAACGCCGGCATCACCCGCGACGGCCTGATCGTGCGGATGAAGGACGATGCCTGGGACGCGGTGCTCGACGTCAACCTCAGCGGCAGCTTCCGCTTCATCCGCGCCGTGACGCGCCCGATGATGCGCCAGAAGAGCGGCCGCATCGTCAACGTGGTCAGCGTCAGCGGCCTGCTCGGTCAGGCGGGCCAGGCGAACTACTCGGCGAGCAAGGCCGGGCTGGTCGGCCTGACCAAGGCCGTCGCGCGCGAGCTCGCGCCGCGCAACATCACGGTCAACGCGGTCGCGCCGGGGCCGATCGTCTCGGAGATGACCGAGGCCCTCAACGACCGGCAGAAAGAAGCGCTCACCGCCCAGGTTCCCCTGGGCAGATTCGGGCGGCCCGAGGAAGTCGCGGCCGCAGTGTGTTATCTCGCGAGTCCCCTGGCCGGCTACGTCAGTGGCACGGTCATCCGCGTCGATGGCGGGATGGCCATGTAGGCCTGGGGCGTTTTTGGAGGTCCCACCGTGGATAAAGCCGAAGTGATGGAAAAGATCGTCGAGCTGGTCAGCGAACAACTCGAGGTCAGCAAAGAGAAGATCCTGGCCGAGAGCCACTTCCTCAATGATCTGCAGGCCGACTCGCTCGACATCGTCGACCTGATGATGCAGATCGAAGAGGTCTTCGACGTCCAGATCGAGGACGAGGACCAGGAGAAGATCGAGACGGTGGGGAACGCAGTCGACTACATCGTCGGCAAGTTGGAGACTGCGGAAAGCAAGAAAGATTGAGCGACGCGCATAACGTCGTCGTCACCGGGCTGGGCATCGTCAGCCCGCTCGGCCATACCCGAGACGACACCTGGGACAGTCTGCTCGCTTGCAAGAGCGGCGCAGCGCCGATCACGGCCTTCGACGCGTCCCAGCTTGCAGTCCAGTTCGCCGCGGAGGTCAAGAACCTCGACCTCACCGCGGTGCTCGGCAAGAAGCTGACCCGCCAGTTGGACCGTTTTGCCCAGCTCGCGCTGGTCGCCTCCGATGAGGCGATGGCCGATTCCGGTCTCGAGGTCACCGACCCCACCCGGGTCTCGGCGATCTTCGGCACCGGTCTCGGCGGGCTGATCACGATCGAGGAAGAGCACAAGAAGCTGCTCGAGCGAGGCCCGGGACGGGTCTCGCCCTTCTTCGTGCCGCGCTGCATGCCGAACGCGGTGTCCGGCCAGGTCGCGATCCGTCACGGCCTGCAGGGTCCGAACTTCTCGACCGCCTCCGCCTGCGCGGCGAGCGCGCACGCGCTGGCGATGGCGGCGATGATGATCCGCTCCGGGCTGGCAGACGCGGTGCTGACCGGCGGCTCCGAGGCGATCATCTCGCCGCTCGGGCTGACCGGCTTCATCCAGATCAAGGCCCTCTCCCGGCGCAACGACGATCCCGAGCGCGCGAGCCGGCCTTTCGACGTCAACCGCGACGGCTTCGTGTGCGGTGAGGGCGCCGGCGCCCTGGTGCTGGAGTCCGAGGCCTCGGCGAAGGCCCGCGGGGCGCGCATCTACGCGCGCTTCGCCGGGGTCGGGATGACCGACGACGCCTACCACATCACCGCGCCGACGCCGAGTGGCGAGGGGGCGGCCCGGGCGATGCGCGAGGCCCTGCAGGCAGCGGGTTGGAACACCGACGAGGTCGACTACATCAACTGCCACGGCACCTCGACGCCGCTCAACGACCGCATGGAGACCGAGGCCGTGCGGACGGTGTTCGGCGACGCGACGCCGACGACGCCGATCAGCTCGACAAAGTCCTCCCTCGGCCACCTGATCGGAGCCGCGGGCGGGGTCGAGGCGGCGCTGACCTGCCTGGCGCTGCACCGCGGGGTGCTGCCGGCGACGATCAACTGCGACCAGCTCGATCCCGAGTGCGGGCCGGTGGATGTCGTGCCGAACACGCCGCGTGAGGCTCCTGTCCGGCGGGCGCTGTCGAACTCGTTCGGGTTCGGGGGCCACAACATCAGCCTCGCGTTCGCACGTGACGGGTCGGCCTGAGCCGACCCGGTCGCCGGAGGGATCGTCCTGGAAAAACTGCCGATCGTCACCAAGGAGACGGGATACGCGGTCTGTCGTGAGCTCGAGACGGAGCCCAACAACGACTACATCATCCAGCTCCTCGAGCGTCTTGAAGGCGAGAACCCTTGCGTGGCGGAATTCATCAGCCGGATGGCGATCCAACACGAGGATCCTGTCGGCATCTCGACCGCCGCGCTGCTCGTCTATCGACTCCTCGAATCGCAGCTCGAGTCCAATTGCATGAAGAAGCAACTCGACGTATAACCAATCAACACGGGTTGATCGCCGGGCGGTGCCGACCGTCGTCGTAGTTGTTGCGCGGGCAGACCTCCAGGCCGCCAGGAAACGGGAAGGGATATGTTCCGCCTTACGCTGACTCTCTCCGGCGAAGTGGTCGAGCGCTTCGAGTTCGACCAGGACAAGGTGGTCATCGGCCGCGGGCAGGATGCGGACGCCCGTATCGACAACCTCGGCGTCTCCCGCGCGCACTGCGAGATCCGGCGCGAAGGCCCGGTGTACCGCATCGCCGACCTGCGCTCGAACAACGGCACCTACATCGACGGCCGCCGGATCCAGACGCACAACCTCAACGACGGCGACGAGATCACGATCGGCAAGTTCGTGCTCGTCTTCACCAGCCCCCAGCAGCAGGAAGAGATCGCCCCGCCTCCCGCGCCGGTCATCGAGGAGGACGTCGAAGACGGCCCCGTCGGAAACACCGGCGCGACGATGATCATGGACAACTCGCTGAACATCATGCAGCGCAGCAAGTCCAACCGCGTCAAGGGTTACCTGCTGCTCCCCAAGCGCGGTGAGCGCCGGGACAGCTACTTCCTCGACAAGTCCCTGTGCGTGATCGGGAAGGCGAAGAGCGCCCATATCCGCATCGGCGGCTTCTTCACCAAGTCCAAGCACACCGTGATCTTCCGCGACGAGATGGGCTACATGATCCTCGGCGTCGGCAAGACCACCGTCAACGGCGAGCGCATCGAAGAGAAGCGCCTCGACGACGGCGACCTGATCTCGGTCAACGGCCACAACTTCCAGTTCATGGTCGGCCGCCCCGTCCTTTGATCTCGCTCGCGTCGAGGGCGACGAAGCGCCCCTCGGGCAGGGCTCCGTCCCAACCGCAGGGGACCAGCCCGGCCTCCAGGATCACCCCGACATCGAACCAGAAGCCGTGCTCCAGGCCACGGGCCCGGGCGAGGCAGGCGAAGACGAGGTCGTCGCGCAGATCGTCGGCGAACTCTGCCAGCACCGGCGCCACCGGGAGGCTCTCCACGCGCACGCGCAGCGCGGCCTCGAGACGCTGCTCGGCGGAGTCGGCGTAGAAGGCGTCGTCGAGGATCGTGTGGCCGGTCTCGAGCGCGCGCAGGTCGGTCCAGGCCAGGACGTTCTCGTCGGGCCGGGAGACATCGAGGTCCCGCGCCGCTCCCCAGGCTGCCTGGAAAGGGATCTCCCGGGAGAAGGCCTGCTCGGCCGCGGCCAGCGTGTGTACGAGGTGGGGATCGAGCGCGCAGGGTCGGGGGCTCGCCGGAAACGAAGCCGGTAACAGGGAGAGGAAGCGCTCCGCGCGGGCGGCGGGATCCGGGTGCGCCATCGGAACCTCCTGCGGCCGTTCGTGAGGCGATTCTACCCTACGTTCCGCACGCGTGCAGCGCCCCTTCACGGCCGGAACACAAAGCCCTCGAAGGCCGCGCCCCGTACGGCCTCCGCCTCGATCTCCTCCTCGAGCAACGCGAGCACGCGCCCGGAGAGCTCGCCGAGGAAGGCCTCCTGGTCGACCTTGCGACGCACCCCGTAGGCCCGCATCACCCGCTCGATCGGATCACCGCCCGGGCTCTTCCGCCGACGCGGCGCCGGCCGCGCCGGGGTGGGAGGGGCCGCACAGGGCTCGCAGCGCGCCTCCCGGGCCATCACCAGCGGCGCACGCGGAGCGCGGTGCGCGGGCGGACCGGCCTGCACGCCCGGCCCGTGGCGCGCGAGATAGGCGGCCTCGACGGCCTCGGCCTCGGCCTCGACGTCGGTGTCTGTGCCCGCCGCGTCGTGGTGGGAGGTCGCGTGCTTGGACTCGTGGGCGATGATCGCGGCCTTGTCGGCGAAGTCCCCCTGGCCCTGCCCGTCCCCGTAGTAGGTCTGCCGGCCCACCGTGAAGGCCTTCGCGCCGAAGCTCCGGGCGAGGCGCGCGGCGCGGGCATCGACGTGCATCGTCAGCGGGCCCGGGTCGAAGCCGGCGGCCTTCTCGATCTTCAGGCGCTGGTTCAGGGACAGGGTCAGCGCGCCGCTCTTGCGCTTGTGCAGCTCGAGGCGCCCGGCGAGGGCCGTCGCCTTCGCGTCGGCGGTCGCTCCCGCGCACCACACCGGGCGCGCGTCGTCCGCTCCCGCGAGGGCCTCCGCCTGGGCGAGGATCCGGCCCTGCAGGCCGTGGCGCGGCTCGCATACCGCGGCGCGGCGCCCTGGCAGGCGAAGGCCGCGCGCTTCGTACAGCTGACGCAGGTGGGAGCGGTCGCGCACGCCGAGCCGGCGCGGGTCGACCACCAGCGACCGGTCCGCGCGCCGCGGTGCGGAGTCCGCGGGTTTCGCCTCGGGGCTGGCCGCGGCCCGGCGAGGGCCGCGCTCCGTGGCTCCCCCGGAGCCGGGCACCGGGCGGCGCACGCCCGCGCGGGCCTCGACCGCCTCCCGCGTCGGGGCGGCTCGCGTGAGGGCGCCCTGCAGGAGCCCGAAGCGGTCGTCCCTGACCAGCTGCCGGGCGCGCTTCCCGGCGCGACCGGCGATCCGTGCCCGCGCCCGCTCGTCCTCCGGCGCCGGGGCCCCCCGGACCCGGGAGCGGTCCAGCCAGCCCGCGAGCTGGCCCCGGGACAACACCTTGAGCCAGGTGCCGTGGTGGCGCCGGCGCTCCTCCCGGCCCATCGCGAGCACGGGCAGGGAGCTCCCGGTCGCGGCGCGCTCGATCCGGATCCCGGGGAACGGCCGCTGCCGGGTCGGCTGATCGAGCACTTCCACCCCGGCCGGGTGCACGACCCGCACCCAGCCGACGACCCGCAGCCCCGCCCGGGCGATCGCGCGCCGGCTCAGCTCCGGCAGCCGGCTGCGCCGCAGGGCGTGGGCCCGGTAGCGCGCCCGCAGCTTCGGCAGCCGGCTGCGGACCCGTCGCCAGCGGAGCTGCAGGCCGCGGGTGTACAGGGTGGCCTTCCGCGCGCAGCCCGCGGCCCGGTAGGCCTCCAGCAGCCGCCGCGGCCGGCGCCGCCGCGCCCAGCGGCGCCCGAAGCTCTCGACCATCGGGTAGACGCCCGGCCGGCGCGGCTGGCGCAGCTTCCTCCGCAGCAGCCGCTCCGCCTGGAACAGCGTGCCGAGGCGGGTGCACGAGGCGACGATCTGCGCCGCGCGCTCGTTGGTCGGGCGCTGCATCCGCCCGCGGGCCGGCCGGGGTCCGTCGCTGAGCAGCCCGCGGCAGGCGCGCTCGAAGCGTCGGAAGCTGCGGAGGATGCGCTCGAGCAGGGTCAGGCGCTGGGCTCGGCCCTGCCGCTCCCCCCGGGCGTCCCGGCGCGGCCGACGCTCGAAGCGCCGGAAGATGCGTCCGGCAAAGCGCTGCGCTCCCGCCATCCGCCGCCTCGCCATGCCTCCGCCCCCGTCGCCGCCCCTGACGGAGAGCTTCGCTCGCGGGCGTGACGGCATCGTGGGAGGCGGCGTGATCCTGCGGCCTGTCGGTGCTTCCTCTGCGATCATCCCGGCCTCCCGCCGCTCCCTCTACCGATGAAGCGGACGGAGAGGCCCGGCCGGTACGGACATTCCGCGAGGACTGTCCCGCTCCGGGAGATCTCTCCGCTGTTGCGTTGGGGGGTCAGGAATTCTGCATTTCGTCGGGCGCTGTCGGACGCGAGCGCTGGATCGGCCGAGGCAGCCGCTAGCGGGGCATCACCGCTTCCAGCGGCTGTCGTCCGGAGCGTCCCGCTCGAGGCGGGTCAGGACCTGGAGCATGCGGTTGCTGACGTCGGCCAGCGCCCGCGAGCTGTGCAGGGCGTAGGACGCGTACAGCCAGGGCAGCAGCGCGTTGACGGCCACGGAGATGGCCAGGATCGCCGTGCGCACGGGGTCGAAGCCCGTCAGGAAGGCGATCGCCACGCACACCAGGGCGACGAGGGCGAGCGAGGACAGGATCAACGTGCGCAGGATGCTGCCTGCCGCGACCAGCTTGTCGGTGCGGTACGGACGGCGCAGCCGCGGCCGCCCGCGTTGGGCGCTCACCATGTCGGCGGCCATGCGGTCGAGCGAGGCGGTGACGGCGCCCATCTCCTTCAGGTAGCGCCCGAAGAAGAACCAGAGCGCGGCGGTCCACAGCGGGCCGACCGCAAAGAGCCCGAAGATCAGGGCCGGGCTTCCGCCACGGCTGAACGCCCCGAGCAGCACTCCCGCGAGCGCCATCAGGCCGATGTTGAGCGCGGCGATGACGGTCATCACCAGCGCCAGGCTCCGGCCCGTGCGGGCCATCGCGGTGGACGCAGCGCCCGCGCGGACGCGGCGGGGCTTCTTCGAGCGGGCGGGACGGGTCGTGGTCGGCATCGGTCCTCCTCGGGGTGGCGACAGCCCCTCGAAGTCGCAAGAACCGTGCCGCGATGTCCGATGGCCGGAAACAGCGGGCATCCGGGGGCCGGGGTCCTGGCGCGGCAGCGGCCGGCGGCGTGATCCACCAGATCGATGGTGCGGAGCCCTGGCGAGGACGACGCGACGCGCTATAATGCCGGCCCCTCTTGTCCCGGTGTCGCGCGTGGTCCTGCTCGTCCTGCTCGGCGTGGTCGTCTTCTCCGCCTACGCCCTGTGGTGTGAGGTCCTCTTCCGCCGTCATCGGCCCGGCGACGAGATCGTGCGCGCGGTCACCAGCGATGGCTGCAGCCTCGGCCTGGTCCACTACCGTGCCCGGGGAGCGACGTCCCGGGCCGAGCCCCTGATCCTGTGCCACGGCTTGTCCGCGAACCGCTACAACCTCGACCTCGACGACCAGACCTCCCTCGCGCTGTACCTCGCCGGGCGCGGCTTCGACGTCTACCTGCTCGACCTGCGCGGGCGGGGTTTGAGCCGCCGCGGCTGGTGGCCGACCCAGAGCTTCGATGACTACGTCGACCACGACGTCCCTGCCGCCGTCGCCGCGGTGCGCGCCCGCCACGGCGGGGCGCGGGTGTCCTGGGTCGGGCACAGCATGGGCGGCCTGGTGCTGTACGCCTACCTCGCCCGCCAGCCGGACGCGCCGATCGGCGCCGCCGTCACCGTCGGCTCGCCCCTGCGCTTCGACTACCCGTGGTGGATCCGCGGGCCCCTCGCCGTCGCCGCCGCCCTGCCGCGCCTCGGCCCGATCCTGCAGGCCCGCGCGGCTCGCCTGCTCGCGCCGCTGGTCGGCCACGTCTATCCGCGCATCGTGCGCTGGCTGCTCCACCCCGAGCACACGGCGCCCGCGCGGGTGCGGCTCGCGGTCGCCAACCTGGTCGCCGACATCAGCGGCAATGAGCTGAAGCACTTCGCGCACATGGTGCGTGGCGGCGCGTTCAAGAGCCTGCGCGATGGCTTCGACTACGGCTCGGCGCTCGGCGCGGTCGAGGTGCCGGTGCTCGCCCTCGCCGGCAGCCGCGACCTGATGGCCCCCGCGACCTCGGTGCGCGAGGCCTGCCGACGGCTCGGCGGTCCGGCGCGTTTCCGCCTGCTCGGGCGAGACGCGGGCGACCCCGTCGACTTCGGGCACGGCGACCTGTTGATCGGCGACCACGCGCCGGCGGTGGTCTTCCCCGAGATCGCGGACTGGCTCGAGACCCACGGCGAGGCGCAACGATGGACATCCTGATCCGCGGCACCGTGCCTTCCGCCGGCCTCCGCTACTGCGCGGCGCGCACCACCGGGACCGCGCACGAGGCCGAGTGGCGCCACCTCGCGGGCCGGGTGCCCGCGCAGATCCTCGCGGAGCTGCTGACCGGGAACCTGCTGATCGCCTGCCTGTCGGTCGATCCGGAGGAGCGCACGACGCTGCAGATGAACACCGACGGCCTGCTCGGCTCGGTGATGACCGACGCGGATTGCCGGGGCTGGGTGCGCGGCTTCACATCCAAGAAGCACTGCTCGACCATCGACCGCGGCCCGTCCCATCCCAACTACAGCCTCGGCACGCAGGGCACCCTGACCCTGAGCCGCAGCAAGCCCGGCCTGCTCGTGATGCAGGGACACGTCGAGCTCGAGGCGATGGATCCCGCCCTCGACCTCGCGAAGGTGCTCGAGACCTCCGACCAGGTCCCGAGCTGCCTCGCGTTGGCGACCGCCTACGAGGAAGAGCTGACCTTCTCGGGAGGCGTCCTCATTCAGGCGCTGCCCGACCACGACGACGAGATCTTCGACGCGCTGAAAGAGCGCTGCCGCTCCGGCGCCGTCGACGACATCCTGCGCGCACAGCAGCACCCCGAGGAGATCCTCGGCGCGCTGTTCCCCGCGCGGGAAGACTCGCTCTGCATCCGGCCGGCCTACCGCTGCACCTGCTCGCGGGACAAGGCGCGCGAGGTGCTGCTCAGCCTCGGCCTGAGCGAGCTCGAGGCGATCCGCACCGAGGTCGGGGAGTCCGAGGTCTCCTGCCACTTCTGCGGGGACACCTACCACCTCGACAGCGACGACATCGACCGCGTGATCGCCGAGCTGTTGCGCCGGGAGAAGGGGGGAGCATGAGAGCGTCGACCATCACCGAGGCCGCGCGTGCCGTCCATGAGGAGGTGCGGGGCTGGCGGAGGACCCTCCACCGGCACCCCGAGCTCGGCTTCGAGCTGCCGCGCACGATGGCCCTGGTGCGCAGCTGCCTCGAGGCCTGCGGCATCCCCCACCGGGTGTGCCCGGGGAACGCCGGCATCGTCGCGGACATCGAGAGCCCGCAGGCCGAGCGCTCGATCGGCCTGCGCGCGGACATGGACGCGCTCGCCGTCGAGGAGCTGACGGGCGAAGAGTTCTGCTCCGAGGTCGCGGGACGCGGCCACCTGTGCGGGCACGACGGGCACACGGCGATGCTGCTCGGCGCGGCCAAGGTGCTCGCGGCCCGGCGCGAGGAGCTGCCGGTGTCGGTGCGGCTCTTGTTCCAGGCCAGCGAGGAGCAGCTGCCGGGCGGCGCCCTCGGGATGATCGAGGACGGCTGCCTCGACGGGCTGTCCGAGGTCTTCGCGATGCACGTCTGGCCGACCCTCGAGACCGGCAAGCTCGGCATCGTCGAGGGCCCCGTCTTCGGCATGGTCGACATGTTCACGGTCACCCTGCGCGGGAAGGGCGGCCACGGGGCGCGGCCGGAGCGCACGCGCGACTGCCTGGTCGCCGCCGCCGAGGCGGTGCTCGCCTTGCAGACGGTCGTCAGCCGGCGCTGCGATCCCCTCGAGCCGGCAGTGCTCTCGGTCTGCCAGCTCCACGCGGGCAGCAACGGCAACGCGCTCCCGGAGAAGGCGTTCTTCGAGGGCACGGTGCGCTCCTTCCGGCCGGCGCAGAAGGAGCTGATCCGCAAGGCGATCGAGCAGGTGCTCGCCGGGGTCGCCGCCGCCCACGGTATGACCTGCGACCTCTCCTACCGCGAGGGCTATCCGGCCGCGGTCAACGACACCGGCTCCCTCACCCGGGTGCGCGACGCCCTGTCCGAGGTCGTCGAGCTCGCCCCGGTGCGTCCGGCCCTGGTGTCCGAGGACTTCGCCTACATGCTCGAGCGGGTCCCCGGCGCGCTGCTGCTGCTCGGCACCCGTAACGAAGAGCAGGGCGCGGTGCACTTCTGCCACGACCCGCACTTCCGCCTCGACGAGCAGGCGCTGGTCCACGGCGTCGCCACGCACCTCGCCCTGACCCTCGGTGCCGATCCGCGTCTTCCGGCTTGACAGGCCGTGTCCCGGAAATGGTGCCGGGGAAATCCGATTGACAGCCCTCGACCTTGCTGCTAACTTCCCGCCGCGCAGCGATGCGTCTGCCGCAGCCCCAACATCGGAGCATTGATGGCCAAGAATCTCGTCGTCGTCGAGTCTCCCGCCAAAGCGAAGACCCTGAACAAGTACCTCGGCATCGGCTACGAGGTGCTCGCCTCGATGGGCCATGTCCGCGATCTGCCGCAGCGGAAGTTCGGGATCAAGATCAAGAAGCAGGAGATCGAGCCGCGCTACGAGGTCATCCCCGGCCGGGAGAAGACCCTGCGCGAGATCAAGAAGGCCGCGCGCAAGGCCGAGAAGCTCTATCTCGCCTGCGACCCCGACCGGGAAGGGGAGGCGATCGCCTGGCACCTCGCCGAGGAGCTCGGGATTCCGGAAGAGGACACCTACCGGGTCACCTTCCACGAGATCACGAAGTCGGCGATCAAGAAGGCCTTCGAGGCCCCGACCCGGATCTCGATGGCCAAGGTCCAGGCCCAGCAGACGCGCCGGCTGCTCGACCGCCTGGTCGGCTACCAGCTCAGCCCGCTGTTGTCGCGCAAGATCGCGCGCAACCTCTCCGCCGGCCGCGTACAGTCGGTGGCGGTGCGGCTGATCGTCGACCGGGAGAAGGAGATCCGCGCCTTCATCAAGGAAGAGTACTGGCGCGTCATCGCGACCGTGTCGCCGCAGGGGGCGAAGCCGGAAGATCCCGACACGCCCTGGACCTTCGACGCCGAGCTGAAGAAGTACGACGGCAAGACCTTCAAGGTCGACAACGCCGCCGACGCGACCCGCATCCGGGACGAGCTCGAGCAGGGACCCTTCGTCGTCAGCAAGGTCGAGAACAAGACGCGCAAACAGAAGGCGCCCGGCCCGTTCATGACCAGCACCCTGCAGCAGCAGGCCTCGATCCAGCTGCGCTACGCGGCCAAACGCACGATGGCGCTCGCCCAGCAGCTGTACGAGGGCGTCGAGCTCGGCGACGGCGAGGGCCCGGTCGGTCTGATCACCTACATGCGTACCGACTCGCTCAACATCTCGAAGGAAGCCCTCGACCACGTCCGCGACTACATCGGCAGCAACTTCGGCCCGAAGTACCTGCCCAAGAAGCCGACGATCCACAAGCGCAAGGGCAAGAACAAGGCGCAGGAGGCCCACGAGGCGATCCGGCCGACCGACGTCACCCGCGACCCCGACTCGCTGAAGGACGCGCTGAACAAGGAACAGCTGCGGCTGTACCGGCTGATCTGGCGGCGCTTCGTCGCGAGCCAGATGACCCCGGCCGAGTACGCGACCTCGAGCATCGATGTGACCTCGGGCAAGGGCCTGTTCCGGGCCACGGGGCGCATCAAGCTGTTCGACGGCTGGACCCGGCTGACCAAGGAGAGCGGCGAGGAGAAGCGCCTGCCGAACCTCCAGGAGAAGCAGGTTCTCGACCTCGACGAGCTCAAGGCGACCCAGCACTTCACCCAGCCGCCCCCGCGCTTCACCGAGGCCTCGCTGGTCAAGACCCTCGAGAAGGAGGGCATCGGCCGACCGTCGACCTACGCGGCGATCATCAACACGATCCAGTCGCGGCGGTACGTCAAGCAGAAGGAGCGCAAGTTCTTCGCGACCGATCTCGGGATCATCGTGACCGACAAGCTGGTCCAGCACTTCCCGGACATCATGAACACCGGCTTCACGTCGACGATGGAGAACCACCTCGACAAGATCGAGGACGAGTCCGTCGACTGGAAGGAGTGCTTCTTCGAGTTCTTCAAGCCCTTCGACGCCGACCTGTGGCGCGCGATGCGCGAGATGCAGAGCGTCAACGAGAACCCGGAGCCGAGCGACGTCGTCTGTCCCGCCTGCGGGGAGCTGATGGTCTACCTGTTCTCGTCGGCTCGCAAGGAGCGCTTCCTCGGCTGCTCGAAGTACCCCGAGTGCAAGCAGACCTTCTCCCTCGACGAGGAAGGCAAGCCGCTGCGCGACGAGGCGAGCGACGAGGTGTGCGACGAGTGTGGCGCGCCGATGGTGATCAAGCAGGGCAAGACCGGCCGCTTCTTCAGCTGCTCGACCTTCCCGGAGTGCAAGCACGCCAAGCCGATGGGGGAAGACGGGGCGCCCCTGGTGCCGCAGCTGTCCGACCACGACTGCCCCGACTGCAGCAAGAAGCTCGCGGTGCGCAAGGGCAAGTGGGGCGACTTCCTGTCCTGCACGGGCTATCCGGAATGCCGCTACACCGCCAACCTCGACGGCACGCGGCGCGCGGCGCCCGAGCAGAGCGACGAGAAGTGCAAGAAGTGCGGCCGGCCGATGCTGATCCGCCAGAGCCGGCGCGGGCGTTTCCTCGCCTGCTCGGGCTTCCCGAAGTGCCGCAGTACGCGGTCGATCCCCGGGGAGAAGGCGCCGGAGCCGGAGAAGGCGGGCATCGACTGCGGGCGCTGTGGCAAGGCGATGGTGCTGAAGTCGGGGCGCAAGGGGCAGTTCGTCTCGTGCTCGGGGTATCCCCGCTGCAAGACCACCCTCGACCTCGGCGAGCTCGAGAAGCTCAAGGCCGAAGGTGCGACGAAGAGTCCGCTGCCCGAGGGGGAGGAGCCGGTCGAGGCGAAGGAGACGAAGAAGAAGGCGACGAAGAAGACCGCTGCCAAGAAGAAGACGGCAGCGAAGACGAAGACCGTCGCCAAGAAGAAGACGGCAGCGAAGAAGAAGACGGCAGCGAAGAAGAAGACCGCCGCCAAGAAGAAGACCGCCGCCAAGAAGAAGACGGCCGCCAAGAAGAAGACGGCAGCGAAGAAGAAGACCGCTGCCAAGAAGAAGGCCGCGAGCAAGGCAGCGAAGGCTGCGAAGAAGCCCGCGAAAGAGACGCCGTCGAAGACGACGAAGAAGCCCGCTGCCAAGACGAAGCCTGCCGCCAGGGCCAAGAAGAAGGCCGCCAAGAAGAAGGCCCGCGCGAAGAAGGCTTCCGCGAAGAAGGCTTCCGCGAAGAAGGCTTCCGCGAAGAAGTCCTGACCCTCCGCGCGTCGCCCGGGCGCACTCCGCACAGCGAGGCCTTCCGAGGCGGGATCCGGCCGTCGGGCTCCGCGAGCCGCTCGCGGAGCCCGCGCTCCTCTTCACTCGCGCGCCGCACCGGAAGCCACGCCCGGGGCGACGTCCGCGCACATCGTGGACGCCCGCCTTGCACACGCGTCACAAGCCAGCCATGATGCGGCGAACGCGAGGGGGCCGACCATGCCTGTCGTGAGCATCCGCTGGAACTGGTTCGATTGCGACACGCCGAAGGAGGAGTCCGACGACATCGTGCTCGAGGGGGTCGACACGGTCCTCGATGAGGTCCGCCGCCAGCCCCCTACGCCCTTGACCTGCTACGAGGACACCCACCACACGCCGGGCTCCGGGGAATCGATCCTGTGGGAGCAGCTCGTGATGCTCGGCGTCGTTCGACCGCTGACCATCAGGCTGGTCACGGAGAACGCCGTCCTCGGTTCCATCGACCTGCACGTGCGCTTCCTGCCGGGCGGAGCGAGCTTCGCGACCGCTGACGGGAGTCCGCTCGGAACGATCAGGCTCCTCGACTTCGAACGGGAGGGCAAGTGGCGCTACGTCGGCCAGTTCGAGACGATCTGACGCCCTCCGTCGCGGTGCTCCCGCGCTCTCCACAAAACCCCGCCGCCCGCAGGAGACCTCAACCCGGCTGATTCACCGGGATTTCGTCGCGAGGCCCCGGAGGCCGCCCGAGATCTGCGGCATCCGGGTCCGCAGCAGCAGCAGGAATCCCGGTGAATCAGACGGGCTCAAGCCGCGAGCTCGCGGTAGCGCGCGACCGTCCGCTGGTCCCAGGCCTCGAGCAGCGCGCCGATCGCGTCGCGGGCGTCGGCGTCCGGCAGGAGCAGCGCGCCGGCGATGCCTTCGAGCACGACGCGATGGGCGTCCCGGTCGGCGTAGAACGCCTCGGCGACGAAGGGGGCGTCGCGCACCAGGCGCTCGACCGCATTGAACAAGAGCTGCGCCGCGAGCTGCCCGCTCAGGCGCAGGAACTCACGGGTGAAGGCGAGGTCCGCGGTCACCAGCTCTTCGAGCTCGACGGCGGCCTGCACCCGGGCGAGGGCGTCGAACAGGGCGCCCCCGCCGGCAAGCTCGCCGCGGGCGCGCACGGCGAGGTGGGCAGCGAAGACGCGGCGCAGCTCGAGGAAGTCGCGCAGGATGTCCGCGGCCCGGTCGGGATCCCCGGCCAGCGCCTCGAACCACAGCGGGATCAGGGACAGGTCGGCGCAGGAGGCAGGATCGTTGACGCGCACGCCGCTGCCGCGACGGGCGGTGACCAGGCCCGTGCGCTCGAGGCCCGCGAGGGCACGCTGGATGGTCGGGACCGTGACCTCGTGCCGCCGGGCCAGGGCCCGCACGCTCGGCAGCTGGCTGCCGGGTGGGAGCTCGCCGCGCAGGATGGCGCAGGCGAGCAGGCGCTCGAGCCGGGCAGCGACGTTGGGAGGAGGACGGGTGGCGAGAGCCCAGGCGCGCATCTTTTGTCTTGCTCCGCGACAACTGTGTTATACAATCGTACTACACAATCAGCGGGCGTGCAACACCGCCCCCGAGGAGCTCCGCGATGCGATCCGCCGACCGCGCCCTGGCCCGCCGCCTCGCCCCGTTCAGCGAGCGCGGCCTCATCCCCCGGCTGCCGACCCGCGCCCAGGTCATCCAGGGAGAGATGACGATGGGGCTGTACGTGATCAGCGCCGAGGCGACGACCGAGACCCGCTACGACGGCGCCCCTTTCGGCCATCCGATCCTGCGCCAGCCGCTGATCCTCTCGGTGGTCGGCCCGGACAATCTGCGCATCGGCACCGGCATGGGCTGCCAGCTGCGCTCGGTGATCCGGCACCTGCACTTCACCTACCACTCCGGCATGCCGGTCTGGGACCTGCAGCTGATCCAGACCTACCCGGATGGCCTGGCGAAGCTGCGCCGCGCGACCGAGGCGCTCCGCGCCGGTGAGACGGCCCAGGCGCGGGCCCAGAGGCGCACGCTCGCGCTGATCCTGCCGCGCCAGGACGAATACCTCGACGAGTTCCTCGGCGACGACGGCTGGATCGCTCGCGCCGAGCGCTTCGCCTATCCGACCCCGGAGGACGCCGGCGCCCTCCTGCCGGCGGAGTTCTACAGCCTGGTCGGCTTCATGAACCACTGCGTCGAGAGCTTCCCGGCCCGTTTCGCTGACATCCCCTGGCACGCGCTGCCCGGGCATTTCGCCCGCCTGCTCTTCCGGCGCGTCCGGGAAGGCCGCGGCATGGGCTGGTTCGAGCGGCCGCTGATCCCGAGGGCGGGCTGATGGCTGCCGCGCTCGACCAGGGCGCGCACCGGATCGTGATCCGCGGCGCCGGCGGCCCCGAAGTGCTCTCCTTCGAACGCTGCGCCGTCCCGCAGCCGCGCCGCAAGCAGGTCCGCATCCGGGTCGCGGCGGCCGGCGTCGCCTACGGGGACGTGATGCGCCGCCGCGGGCTGCTCGCGCCCCGGGGCGCCTTCACGCCCGGCTACGACGTCGCCGGCACCGTCGACGCCGTCGGCAGCGGCGTCGACCCGGCCCTCGTCGGCAAGCGCGTCGCCGCGCTGCTCCCGCGGACCGGCATCGGCGGCTACGCGAGCCACGTCTGCGTCCCCGCCCGGCGCCTGGTGACGGTTCCCGACGAGGTCGAGCCCGCGGTCGCCGTCGCCCTCGGCCTGAACTACATCACCGCCCGCCAGATGTTGCGCCTCGCCCGGCTCCAGCGCGGACAACGCCTGCTGCTGCACGGCGCCTCGGGCGGCGTCGGCACCGCCGTGCTCGACCTCGCCCGGGCCCTGGATCTCGAGGTCTACGGCACCGCCTCGGCGCGCAAGCACGAGACGGTGCGCGCCCGCGGCGGCATCCCGATCGACTACCGCAGCGAAGACTTCGTCGCCCGCCTCGCCGAGCTCTGCCCCGAAGGCGTCGACGCGGTCTTCGACGGCATTGGCGGCGACAACCTGATGCGCAGCTACCGGGTGCTCGGGCCCCGCGGCGCCCTGGTCTGGTTCGGGCTGTCCGGCGTGATCGCCGAGGGCTGGCGGGGGATGCTCGGCGGAGCCTGGCGCTTCCTGCGGCTCAAGCTGCGGCTCGACCGGCGCCGGGTGTGCTTCTACGGCATCACCGTCAGCCCCGGGGCCTCGCACGCGCAATGTGTGCGAGACTGGCAGGGGCTGCTCGAAGACTACCAGGCCGGGGGCTTCGAGCCGCTGATCGGCGCCCGGCTTCCCCTCGAGCAGGCGGCCGAGGCCCACGCCCTGATCGATGCGGGCACGCTCACCGGCAAGATCGTGCTGGAGGTGTAGGCCCGGGCAGCCAGCGGGAGCCCCGAAGAAAAAGCCGAACCGCCGCTCCCATGGCTGGAGCGGCGGCCCGACTACAGCCAGCCGGCGGCCAACGCCCCACGCGCCGCCTCGGCAAACTCGGGGACTTCCAGCAGGTCCTCGAGCAGGCTGCGGGCGAGTGAGCTCTTCCCCCAACGACCGAGCTCACTCGCCATCCGCCACAATGACCGGCCACGGTAGTGCGCCGGCAAGCCGTGACGCTCCTGCGCAGCCTTGTCGAACAGGTACAGGGCGCGCTCCGACTCCCCACGAGCCAGCGCGATGCGCCCCGCACCGAAGTGTTCCGCCGGGCTCTTCGGCGCCGCCAGCCGCGCGCTGAAACGCGGCGCGAGCAGCGCGAGGGAGAGCAGATCGAGGGCGTTGTGCACGAACACCCGACGCAGGTCGTCGCGCGCCCCCTCGGTCAGGAAGTCGATGTAGGCCTGCGGACAGGCCGCGCCCTCGATGTCATCCCCGCGCCGGAAGCCGAGCACGTGCTGCTCGTAGTCGCGCAGCCGATGGCGCTCGAAGCTCGCCCGCCACAGCCCCTTGCTCAGCAGCGCGAGATCGCAGTGGGCGAGCGCGCCGAGCACGCTGGACTGGCCGTGACCGGCGTAGCGCGCGAGCAGGTGCGGCAGGTCGAAGCCGGCGCCGTGGAAGCTGACCACCGCGCGGAAGCGCCGCAGCCGCGCGTCGAGGTCGCGCAGGAACTGCGCCTCGCCCGCCGGCGAGCGCAGGAAGAGCTGCTCGACCCGCAGGCTACCGTCCGGCGCGACGCTGCCGAGGCCGACCAGATAGACGTAGGTCCCCATGCCGAGCTCGAGCCCGGTGGTCTCGGTGTCGAGGAAGACGACCTCCTCGAGCCCGGGTGTCTGCTCCGGGAACAGGGCCGCGAGCGAGCGCTCGAGCCCGCGCAACGCCCCGACCCGGTACGCCCCCACCTGCAACGAGGCCGGCAGGTGCGCGACCAGACACGGCGTCGGCAGCGCCTCCCACTGCCCGGGCAACGACGACACCCGTGGGCCGTCCTCACCGTCGAGGACGAGGCGCAGCGCCTCCCTCGCCCCCGCACGCGGATAGTCGCCCGGCCCCACCCCCCTGGACGGCAGCGGAGCGACCGCGAGGTCGGCGAGCTCGAGCCGCTCGAGCCGGACGCGCAGGTTGTCACCGGGGCCGCCCGGCTGCGGCGGGGTCAATGACACGGCACACGCTCCACCGGAACGGTCCACGGCTTTCCCGCCAGGCACCCGCGCACGAAGGAGAGCAGTCCGGCCTTGTCCCCGGGCTCTGCCCCGGCGCCGACGCAGGCCGCGCAACCCCTCTCCTCACATGGACACGCGGCGAGGAAGGCCGCGACCAGCTCGAGCACGTCGCGCAGCCGACGCTGCACTACCTGCACCAGGCCTATGCCCTCGGGCACGAGCTCGAACAGCACGACCAGCGGCCCGTCGTGCGCTTCCTCCACACAATGGCCGAGGCTGGTCAGCCGCCGCGCGCCGAGACCAGCCGCCGGCCGGGCCGGAGCGCAGCGCACCAGGCAGGCGGCGCCGAGCCGCACGAGCTCGGCGAAGACCTCGCCCCAGCCGACGCCTGGCGGGAGCCGCAACGCCAGCCCCGCACTGATCAGGTGCTCGGGATGGGACGACAGCTCGCCGCTGTAGAGGAGCTGTCCGCTATGGGCGCAGCGCTCTTCGTAGCTGCGCGCGTGCACCGTGACCTCGAGCTCGCCCCCGTAGAGCGCGAGAGGCCCTCCCGCGGGCAGCTCTTCCGGCGCCGCGAAGCCCGCCTCTTCGGGCAGCGCGGCGCGGATCTCGAGCCGCACCGTGCTCTTCGTCCCCGCCAGCGCGCGCCGCACGACGGCGACCCGGCGGTCGCCGGAGACGTCCTCGACCATCCAGCTGCGGCCTCCGCAGGCCACTACCGCCCCCGGATAGACCTGCTCGAGGGCCGACACCCGATCGATGCGCCCGATCGAGCGCGTGCTCTCGACATCGCACAGCTCGAGGCCCTGCACCCCGACCTCGCGCAGCGAGACGGTGCCCGCCGGGGCCTCGACCCCGATCCAGTACAGCCGCTCCCCTTCGCGGCGCAACCGACGGCTCGCCTCGAAGTAGGCGCTCAGCCCGTCCGCCCCGTAGCTGCAGTCGGCGTGCAGAGGCAGCTCGAAGGCCGCGCACTTCAGGTGCGAGGCACGGATCACCAGATGCTCGGGACACAGGGCCAGCTCAGGGCGGCGGCCGGCCAGACACGACGCCAGCCGCGCGAGCAGCGCCCTGGTCGGACCGCCCGTGCCGTCGAAGGCCGGCTCGAGGAGGGCGTCGGGAGCGCGGTAGGCGAGCTTGCGGCCGAACAGGTGGTGCAGCAGCTCTTCCGCCCCGGCGACCGGCGCGAGGCTCGCCAGGTAGGTCGGCGCGGCTCCGTAGTGGTCGACGATGCGCCGCAGACGGTACAACACGTGGCACACGTGGCTGCCGTGCACGCCGCTGTAGCGCTCGGCGCCCTCGAGCACGACCAGGCCGAGCCGCCGCCACCAACCCGCGTGGGCGAGATGGGCGGGCAACAGCCCGCGGTGCAGGCTGTCCGCATCGAGAAGCAGAAGCGGCGCCACCGCGCCGCTTCCCTGCCGTCCACGCCCCTCCGCGGCGGAGGGATACATGCCGAGCACATGGGCCCCGAGACCCGCCTCTCGGGCCAGGGCGCGCAGGCTCTGCAAGCGGGTCCGCGCGGCCCTCGCATCCGCCGCAATCCACACCGCGGTCGCCCGCGGATCGCGCCGGTGGCGCTCGAGCATCGCGGCCTCGAGCGCCGCGGGGTCGGCGGCGCTGACGGCCGCGTGCTCACCCGCGAGCGCGTTCTCGAGCAGCGCGGCCGCGCCGGCGTCGAGGCTGTCGCCCACGCGGCCCGCGAGCGCCGCACGCAGCCCCTCACCCAGGCAGTCCGGCAGCGCGACGGGAGAGCAGGCGGGCCGGGGGAGGAATCCGTGCTGCTCGACAAAGGCGCGGAGCTGGGAAAGCATGGGCGACTCCTGAAGTTTTCCCCATGCTAGACCGCACCCCTGTCAAAAACTGTCTCATCGCACGACTCCGGTCCGGGTTCGTGGCGACGCGTCCCCCTCGGTGCTCGGAATCGTACGCCGGGTGCTTTAGCTTGTGCTTGTACAGGAAACCGGGGTCGCAGATCGCCAGCAGCCCTTGCGCGTGGCGGACCGCGTGGCCGAGGGGCCGGAAAGGAATCTGACCTCAGCGTGAGCACTGTCCTGGAGCGGGGAGGCCAGTTCCTGAAGTACGACGGGAGGGGGTGAACCCCTTCCCTACCTCGGTGTGAGCTTTTCCGGGGGTAGGGGCGGAGTTTACCTCATTCCCTACCTCGGTGTGTGCGCTTTTCCGGGGGTAGGGGCGGGGTTTACCCCTCCCCTACCTCGGTGTGTGCGCTTTTCCGGGAGTAGGGGCGGAGTTTACCCCTCCCCTACCTCGGTGTGTGCGCTTTTCCGGGGGTAGGGGCGGGGTTTACCCCCGCCCGCCGCAGGCTTGGGGACGTGCGTCATCGGGTTCCGTGAGCAGCCTCGTAAACCCTTTCCCTACATTCGGATAGGACCATCAGCCCAAAGCGAGGCATGGCTCTCCACTCTTCGAGCCTGAAGCCGTGACGAGAGAGCTACAGCATGCCGAGCTCGAGCCGCGCCGCCTCGGTCATGCGGTCGCGGCTCCAGGGAGGATCGAAGGTCAGCGCGATGGCGACCTCCTCGACGCCGGGCAGGGCGCGGAGCTTGGTCTCCACCTCCTGCTTGATCACGTCGCTCATCGCGCAGCCCGGGGCGGTCAGGGTCATCTGCACCGCGACGCGGCTGCCGCCGGAGGGCAGGGCTTCCAGGGAGGTGCCGTAGATCAGCCCGAGGTCGACGATGTTGACCGGGATCTCGGGGTCGTAGACCGTGCGCAGGGCCTTGTCGACCGCCTTCTCGTCGGTCGTCTCGGGCACGAAGCTGGCGGCGAGGCTGGTCTCCGGTACGACCTCCCCGAGGGCGTCGCCGTCGGCCCCGGCGATGCGGCCCATCTGCCCGCGCTCGGTCAGGATGGTGTAGTTTCCCCCGAGCTTCTGCATCACGCGGATCTGGCTGCCGGCCGGCAGCTTCCCCGGCTCGCCGCTCGGGATCAGCATCACGTCGCAGTCGCGCGTGAGGACGCGGTGGTCGGCCACGCTACTCGGTGCTCGCGGGCTGCTCGGAGTTGTCGAGGGCCGCGACCAGGGTGTGCCAGGGGAGGCTGGCGCACTTGACCCGCGCGGGGAACTCCTTCACCCCCTCGAAGACGGCGAGCTTGCCGACCACGTGCCCGGGGCCGCCCATGCCGGTGACCATGCCGTGGAACTTCCCGAACAGCTCGCGGGCCTCGGCGACCGACTTCCCCTTCAGGCTCGCGGTCATGATCGAGGCCGAGGCCTTCGAGATCGCGCAGCCGGAGCCCTGGAAGGCGATGTCCTCGATCTTGTCGTCGACCACCTCGAGGTACAGGGTCAGGTTGTCGCCACACAGCGGGTTGTGCCCTTCCGCCTCGTGGGTCGCCCCTTCGATCGTGCGGAAGTTCTTCGGCCGCTTGTTGTGGTCGAGGATCACTTCCTGGTACAGCTCGCGCAACATCAGGCAAAGACCTCCAGGGTCTTGCGGATGCCGCGCACCAGGGCATCCACATCGGAAGGCTGGTTGTACAGACCGAAGGAAGCCCGCGCGGTGGCCGGTACGCCGAAACGCTGCATCACGGGCTGGGTACAGTGGTGTCCGGCCCGCACCGCGACGCCTTCGTGGTCGAGGATGGTGCCGATGTCGTGCGGGTGGACGCCGTCGAGAACGAAGCTCAGGACGCCCGCCTTCTCCGCCGCGTTCCCGATGATCCTCACCCCTTCGATCTCCGTCACCGCGGCCGTCGCGCGGGCGAGCAGGTCGGCCTCGTGGGCGGCGATCGCGTCCAGGCCGAGGGCGGACACGTAGTCGAGGGCCGTCGCCAGACCGATGCCGCCGGCGATGTGCGGGGTGCCGGCCTCGAACTTGTTCGGAATCTCGTTGTAGAGCGTCTCCTCGAAAGAGACCTTGAGGATCATCTCCCCGCCGCCCTGGTACGGCGGCATCGCCTCGAGCAGCGCGGCCTTGCCGTACAGGGCGCCGACGCCCGTCGGTCCGTAGACCTTGTGGCCGCTGAAGACGTAGAAGTCGCAGTCGAGGGCCTGCACGTCGACGGCGACGTGGGGGACGGCCTGGGCGCCGTCGATCAGCACCTTGGCGCCGACCGCGTGGGCCTCGGCGATCATCCCGGCGACCGGGTTGATCGTGCCGAGGGAGTTCGACACGTGCACCACGCCGACCAGCTTCGTGCGCTCGCTGAGCACCTTCGTGAACGACTCGCGGTCGAGCTCACCGTTGTCGAGGACCTCGATCACGCGCAGCTTCGCACCCTTCTCCTCGCACAGCATCTGCCAGGGCACGATGTTCGAGTGGTGCTCCATGCCCGAGATCACGACCTCGTCGCCGGCCCCGATGTTCGCCCGGCCCCAGGTCGAGGCGACGAGGTTGATGCCCTCGGTCGCGCCGCGCACGAACACGATCTCGCGGGCCGCTTCGGCGTTGATGAAGGCGCGCACGGTCTCCCGGGCGTCCTCGTAGTCGCGGGTCGACTTCTGGGAGAGGAAGTGGACGCCGCGGTGGATGTTCGCGTTGTCCTCTTCGTAATACGCCTTCAGACGCTCGATCACCGCCCGCGGCTTCTGCGTGGTCGCGGCGTTGTCGAGGTAGACCAGCGGCCGGTCCCAGACCTGGCGGGCCAGGATCGGGAAGTCGGCGCGGACCTTCGCGACGTCGAGCGGCGGGCTCCCTCGGGTCGGGACCGTCGTGCTCATCAGGATTCTCCCTCGAAGTCCAGGCGGGCGAGGATGTGCGCCTCGAGCCGCTCGCGCAGCGCGGGCACGGTCGATTCCGCGACGATGTCGCTCGCGAAGGCGTAGGTCAGGGTGCGCCGCGCGAGCTCGGCGCCGAGGCCGCGGGAGCGCAGGTAGAACAGCGCGTCCTCGTCGAGCTGGCCGACCGTCGCGCCGTGGTGGCAGCGCACGTCGTCGGCGAGGATCTGCAGCTCGGGCTTGGTGTGCACCAGCGCCTTGTCGGACAGGAGCAGGTTCTTGTTCGACTGCTCGGCGGTCGTCTTCTGTGCGTCGGGCCGCACGAAGACCTTGCCGTCGAAGACCGCCACCGCGTCGTCGCCGAGGATGCCCTTGTAGATCTGGGCGCTGTTGCAGTGCGGCTTGCGGTGGTCGATCGCGGTGTGGTTGTCGACGTGCTGTTTGCCACGCACCAGGTACAGCCCGTGCATCGCGCAGTCGCCGCCCGGCGCGTCGAGCCGGGCGAGGATCGCGTTGCGCACGAGGTCGCCGCCGAGGGCGTAGGAGTGCGAGCGCAGCCGGCTGTCGCGCTCCTGGTGCACGTGCAGCTCGGCGATGTGCACCGCCTCGAGGCTCTCTTCCTGCAGCTTGGCGTGCTCGAAGCCCGCGTTCGCGCCGAGGGCGACCTCGGTCACGACGTTGGTGAAGCTCTCGCCGCTGCCGACGTAGGCCTCGACCACCGACAGCTCGGCGCCCTGGCCGACCAGCACGACGTTGCGCAGGTTGCTGAGGCCGCCGGTCGCGACGAAGATCAGCGCGAGGGGCTCTTTGACGACCGTGCCGGGCGCGACCTGCACGACCGCCCCGTCCTCGAGGCAGGCCTCGTTCAGGGCGACGAAGGGCCGCTCGCTCGCGTCGGCGATCGCGCCGAGGTGGGCGACCAGCTCGGCGGAGGGCGCGGCCCGCAGGCTGTCGAGGGAGGCGACCCGCAGCCCCTCGGGCAGCGTGCCGAGGTCGGAGTGCGCGGGGCTGAAGCGGCCGTTGACGAACACCATCCGCCGCGCGCACAGGCCGACGACCTCGTCGTAGCCGGTGGCCGTGGCGTCGAAGTCCGTCCCTTCCGGGCTCTCCCAGCGCGTGGTCTTGAGCCGGGAGACGTTGGTGTAGCGCCAGTCCTCGTGCTTGCGGGTCGGCAGCCCGAGCGTGGTGAAGCGCTCGAGGCCGCGCAGGCGCAGCGCGCTGAAGGCGTCTTCCCCGACGCGGGCGGCCACCTGGGCCTGCGCTTCGATCAGGGGCTCTGCGACGTCGAGCATCGTGTCACTCCTTCTCGGCGGCGACCGGCTGGAAGCTGGCGTAGCCGTCCGCTTCCAGCTCGTGGGCGAGGTCCTTCTGGCCGGACTTGACGATCCGCCCGTCGACCAGCACGTGCACGAAGTCCGGCTCGATGTAGTTGAGCAGGCGCTGGTAGTGGGTGACGATCAGGATCGCGCGGTTCTCGTCGCGCAGGGCGTTGACGCTCTCGGCGACGATCTTGACCGCGTCGATGTCCAGCCCGGAGTCCGGCTCGTCGAGGATCGCGAGGCGCGGGTCGAGGACCGCCATCTGCAGGATCTCGTTGCGCTTCTTCTCGCCGCCGGAGAAGCCCTCGTTCAGGGGCCGCTGGATCAGCGTCGGGTCCATCTTCAGCATCGCGACCTTCTCTTTGATCAGGGCGAGGAAGTCCATCGCGTCGAGCTCTTCCTCGCCGCGCTTCTTGCGGATCGCGTTGAGCGCCGATTTGAGGAAGTAGACGTTGCTGATGCCGGGGATCTCGACCGGGTACTGGAAGGCGAGGAAGAGGCCGGCGGTCGCGCGGTCTTCCGGTTCCATCTCCAGCAGGTCCTCGCCGAGGAACTCCGCCGAGCCCTCGGTGACCTCGTAGCCGTCGCGGCCGGCGAGGACGTGGGCGAGGGTGCTCTTGCCCGAGCCGTTCGGGCCCATGATGACGTGGCACTCTCCGGCTTTGAGCTCGAGGCTGAGCCCGCGCAGGATCTCCGCACCCTCGGCCGAGGCGTGCAGATTGTCGATTTTCAGCATGGTGAGGTCTCTCTTTCTAGTCTTTGTGTGTCGCGAGGCGGCTCAGCCGACGGTCCCTTCCAGGCTGACGCCGAGCAGCTTCTGGGCCTCGACGGCGAACTCCATCGGCAGCTCGCGGAAGACCTCCTTGCAGAAGCCGTTGACGATCATCGACACGGCGTCCTCGGGGGAGATCCCGCGCTGCTGGCAGTAGAAGATCTGGTCCTCGCCGATCTTCGAGGTCGACGCCTCGTGCTCGACCTTGGCGGTCGGGTTCTGGATGTCGAGGTAGGGGAAGGTGTGGGCGCCGCACTTGTCGCCGAGCAGCAGCGAGTCGCACTGGCTGAAGTTGCGCGCGCCGTGCGCCCGCTTCCCGATCTTCACCTGGCCGCGGTAGGCGTTCTGGCCCTTGCCGGCCGAGATGCCCTTGCTGATGATCGTGCTCTTCGTGTTCTTGCCGAGGTGGATCATCTTCGTGCCGGTATCGGCCTGCTGATAGTTGTTGGTCAGGGCGACGCTGTAGAACTCGCCGACCGAGTTGTCCCCCTTGAGGATGCAGCTCGGGTACTTCCACGTGATCGCGGAGCCGGTCTCGACCTGGGTCCAGGAGATCTTCGCGTCCTTCTCGCACTTGCCGCGCTTGGTCACGAAGTTGTAGATCCCGCCCTTGCCGTCCTTGTCGCCGGGGTACCAGTTCTGCACCGTCGAGTACTTGATCTCGGCGCCGGGCAGGGCGACGAGCTCGACGACCGCCGCGTGCAGCTGGTTGTCGTCGCGCCGCGGCGCGGTACAGCCCTCGAGGTAGCTGACGTAGGCGCCCTCGTCGGCGATGACCAGGGTGCGCTCGAACTGGCCGGTCTGCGAGGCGTTGATGCGGAAGTAGGTCGACAGCTCCATCGGACAGCGCACGCCCTTCGGCACGTAGCAGAAGCTGCCGTCGGTGAAGACCGCGGAGTTCAGGGTCGCGTAGAAGTTGTCGGTGTAGGGGACGACCGTGCCGAGGTACTTGCGCACCAGCTCGGGGTGGTTGTGCACCGCCTCGGAGAAGCTGCAGAAGATCACGCCGACCTCGGCGAGCTTGTCCTTGAAGGTCGTCGCGACCGAGACGCTGTCGAACACCGCGTCGACCGCCACGCCGGTCAGGCGCTTCTGCTCCTGCAGCGGGATGCCGAGCTTCTCGAAGGTCTCGAGCAGCTCGGGGTCGACGTCGTCGAGGCTGTCGAGCTTCGGCAGCTTCTTCGGCGCGGAGTAGTAGTAGCTGTCCTGGTAGTCGATCTTCGGATAGCTGAGGAAGGCCCAGTCCGGCTCCTTCATCTTCAGCCAGGCCTGGTAGGCCTTCAGGCGCCAGGCGAGCATCCACTCCGGCTCCTTCTTCTTGCTGGAGATCAGCCGGATGATGTCCTCGTTGAGGCCCTTCGGCACCGTGTCGGTCTCGATCTCGGTGACGAAGCCGTACTTGTATTCCTTGTCGACCAGGCTCTTCAGCTCTTCATTCGGCATGGTGGTGTGCTCCTTGGGTCGAGGCCCGCCAGGCGCGGTAGCCTCCGTCGAGGCTCTTCGCGCCGCTGAAGCCGTGGCCGGCGAACCAGGCCGCGACGTCGAGGCTGCGGACGCCGCTCGCGCAGTAGAAGACCAGGCGGGCGGCTTTGTCCCCGGATTCTTTGAGCTGGGATTTGCGTTCTTCGGTCAGCGGCTCGGCGCCCTCGATCGCGCCCTGGGCGATCTCGTCGGGGCGGCGCACGTCGAACAGCGTGTGGGGCTCACCGGCGGCGCGCCAGGCGCGCAGCTGGTCGACGCCGAGCAGCAGCCGCTCGTCGTAGCTGCCCGCCGCGTAGATCAGGGCGATCACCTGCGCGACATCGGGCACGTTCCGCTTTCGACACACCTCCGCGAGGGTGTCGCTCGGCTCGAAACCGCAGCTGTTGCAGCCGCCGATGTGGAAGCGCTGGAACAGCGCGCGCTGGGCCGAGGGGTAGAGCTCGAGGACGCGGGCCATCGTCGTGTCGGGGGTGACCCGGCGGGCGGCGGGCACGGCGTCGTCCTCGGCGGGGGCTTCCGCTGCCTCTTCGACGAGCAGCTTGGGATCGGAGGGGAGCCGGCCCGCGCAGTCATCGTGCAGGAAGCGGAACGGGTAGATGCCCGAGGTGTGGCCGTCGCTCCAGGAGATCTGCAGCGCATAGCGCCCGACCGGCGCCATCGACACCGCGACCACCGCCGGCGTCACCACCGGTCCCTTGCCGTCGCCGCGCGGGTCGTAGCAGCTCGCGCAGGGACAGACCGCGCGCAGCTCGGCGGCGCGGTACACGCTCTCGGCGCCGTCGCGCCAACGGATGTGGACCACGCGCCGGTTCAGGCCGTGGATCTCGATCGGCTGGGGATCGGTCAGGATCTTGCCCATCTCATCTCCTCAAGATGTGACCGCGGCCGCGTCGATGTGCTCGGCGACCCACTCTTGCATCGCGTTCTCGCTGCAGGTCAGGTCGGCGAGCATACACTTGGTCAGCACCCGCCCGACCAGCCGATCGATGCCCGCCCACAGGGAGCGGATGCTGCAGTCGACCGTGTGGACGCAGTCGGAGCCCTTGCCGCTGTGGCGCTGGCAGAAGTCCTGCGAGTAGAGCCGGCCGCCGAGGGCGGTCAGGATCTCGTACACGCTGATCTCCTCGGCCGGCCGCGCGAGCCGGTAGCCGCCGTGCTGGCCGCGGGTGCTCTGGACCAGGTCGGCGTTGCGCAGGATGCGCAGGAGCTTCGCGACGTGGGCGGGCGTCAGCCGCTCGGCGCCCGCCAGCTCGGTGATCGTCACGGACTCGCCGTGACGGGCCATCTGCAGCATGCAGCGCAGACCGTATTCCTCTTGGGATGAGAACTTCACCTGCCGCCTCCGTGCTCTCCTGCACGGATTTTCGAAATGCGTACAAAATTGTCAAGATTCATTGCGGACTTTTCCGTCAACATTCGGAAGCCCGCCGCGCAGGCGGGTGCGCGGGTATGCGGGCGAAGCCGGAGACGGTACCCCGGGTCTCCCGGAGAGCCCGTCATCCTCCCCGCTCGCGCAGCCTCCGGGCGACCTTCCGCCAGCCCTGCTCGAGCCGCGCGAGCTGGTTCCGCCCGGCCTCCCCCAGCCGCTGCCAGGCGCTCTCCTCGAGGGCGCGAAGACGCCGGGCGAGGGCGTCCCCGCGGTCGCGAAGGGCGTCGCGCTCGGCGCGGGTCGCGGCGAGCTCGCGCCGCAGCCGCGCGCGTTCAACCTCGGCGGCGCGCAGGCCGACCAGCTCGCCGCGCAGGAGGTCCGCCGCGTGGCACTCCTCGAGGTGGATGCGCTCCCAGGGCGCGGGCTCCCAGGCCGGGGGCGCGGCGCCGTCGAGCAGCGCGAGCAGGGCGGCGTGGTGCGGATCCTCCTCGGCCGGCGGCGCGTGGGTCAGCGCGGGGTCGATCGCCGCCGCCAGGGGCTGGGCGGGAGCGCGCTCCGGCCAGCGGCCGCGGAGGAAGCCGGCCAGCCGCGCGCATTCTTCCTCGGGCGCCGCGAGCAGGCGCTCGTAGGACAGGAACAGACAGCCGGCGGGGGCCTCCGCCAGGATGCGCCCGTAGCTCCAGCGCCACAGGACCCGCGAGCGCAGCCCGCCGAAGCGGTCGCGGCGGGCGAGCGAAGCGGCGACGGCGGCCGGATGCCGGACGGTGACCAGCACGGCGGGGTCGCCCCAGACGCGTTTCCAGAAGGGCAGGAGGAAAGCGAGCCGCGGGTCCTTGAGCAGCCACGGGGACGGGAGCCCGGCGAGCAGCCTCCGGCCCCGCTCGACCAGCGCGGGATCCGCCGCCAGGCCGGCGACGGCGGCGGCGGTTGGCGGCACGCTCCAGTGGGCGCCGAGGCGTGCGAGCAGCTCTTCGTCGAAGGCGACCAGCGGCCGGGATTCCCCGTAGCCGCGGGGATTCCAGCGGTCGGCCGGCAGGCTCGGACCGGGCGCCGCCCCCCACCGGGCGGCGAGCTCGGCGACCAGGGAGGTGCCGGCGCGGTGCATGCCGAGGATGACGATGCCGGGCGGGGGCACTACTTCAGGAACTCGTCCATGCCCATGCGCTTGAGCCGGTAGTACAGCGTGGAGCGGTTGATGCCGAGGATCTTCGCGGCCGCCGCCTTGTTGCCCTTGGCCTTGCGCAGCGCGTTGGCGAGCTTCTCGCGCTCGACCTGCTCGAGGATGTCGTCGAGGCCGGCGTCCTTGTCGACCTGCAGGGTCGCGCTCTTCGGCTTCGCGCCGCGGCCGAGGAAGTCGAGCTCGTCCGCCCCGAGCACCTTGCCGGTGCAGAGGATGATCCCGCGCTCGATCACGTTCTCGAGCTCGCGCACGTTGCCGGGCCAGGTGTACTCGAGCAGCCGGTCGATCGCGTCCTGGCCGAGGCTGGTGACCGGCTTGCCGATGCGCCGGCTGCACTTGTAGAGGAAGTGCTCGGCCAGCTCGACGATGTCGTCGCGCCGCTCGCGCAGGGGCGGGAGCTGGATCGGGAAGACGGCGAGTCGGTAGTACAGGTCCTCGCGGAAGGTGTTCTCGCGCATCGCCTGCTCGAGGTCGCGGTTGGTCGCCGCGATCACCCGCACGTCGGCCTTGAGCGTCTCCGTTCCCCCCACCCGCTCGAACTCGAGCTCCTGCAGCACGCGCAGCAGCTTGACCTGGGTGCCCTGGGTCATCTCCCCGACCTCGTCGAGGAACAGCGTGCCGCCGTCGGCGAGCTCGAAGCGCCCCGGCCGGGTCTTGATCGCGCCGGTGAAGGCGCCCTTCTCGTGGCCGAACAGCTCGGACTCGAGCACGCTCTCGGCCAGGGCGGCGCAGTTGACCTTGATCAGCGGCTTGGTCGCGCGCGGGCTCAGCGAGTGGATCGCGCGGGCGAAGAGCTCTTTCCCGGTGCCGCTCTCGCCGAGCAGCAACACCGAGGACGTGGTCGGCGCGACCTGCTGGAGCCGCTTCGCGACCTCCTGCAGCCCTCCCTTGGCGCCGACGATCTCCTCGAAGTCGTAGTTCTCCTGGATCTCGGTGCGCAGGTAGTCGTTGGCCGAGCGCAGCTCTTCCATCAGCCGCCTGTTCTCGCGCCGTAGATGGTAGAGGTCCTGAGCCTGCTTGATCGCCGCCTCGAGCTCGGGCTTGCGCCAGGGCTTGTGGAAGTAGCGGAAGACCTGGCCGCGGTTGATCGCGTCGACCAGGACGTCGGCGTCGCCGAAGGCGGTGACGAGGATGCCGAGGCAGTCGGGCCGCAGCTCGCGCGCCTTCTCGAGGAACTCGGTGCCCTCGATGCCCGGCATGCGCTGGTCGGTGATGATGATCGCGATGTCCTGGTCTTCGAGGACCTTCAGCCCGTCCTCGGCGGAGAGCGCGGTGTGGACGGTGAACGCGCGCTTGAAGTTCAGGCGGAAGCTCTGCAGGTTCTCGTCTTCGTCATCCACCACCAGGAGGGGCAGGGCTTTGCGATCGAGGTCCATGCCTTCTCCGGCGGGCTACGGAGCCGTCTCGACAGGCTCGCGCGGTTGCTCTAGCGGCAGGACGACCGTGAAGGTCGTGCCTTTGCCGATCTTGCTCTCGACGCCGATGCTGCCGTGGTGGCGCTCGATGAACTCATGGCTGACCCACAGCCCCAGCCCGGTGCCCTTTCCGACCTCTTTGGAGGTGAAGAAGGGGTCGAAGATCCGCCCGAGGTTCTCGGGGGGGATCCCTTCGCCGGTGTCCTCGATGGCGATGGCGAGCCCGGAGTCGACCACCCGGGTCGTGATCGCGATCTTGCCTCGTCCGTCCATGGCCTGCACGGCGTTGTGCAGGAGGTTCAGGATAACCTGTCCCATCAATCCTGGGTAGCCCTCAATTCGCGTCACCGAGCAGAACTTCTTCTCGAGCTCGACGTTGCGCAGCTTGGCTCCGAGCAGGGTCAGCGCCTTCTCGATCTCCTCGTGGACGTCGAAATTCTCGATCTTCGCCGGGCCCATGTACGAGAAGTCGCGCAGGTCGCTGATGATCCGCGACGTCCGGGAGATGCCCTTGCTGATCAGGCTCAGGCTGGTCTGCATGTCCTGCAGGTCCTCGGCGATCTCCTCGTCGACGTCGTCGCGCTCCGCGAAGTGGTCGAGCACCCGCTGCAGGGCCTCCTGCAGCGGCAGGATGGAGTTCGAGATGTAGTTGACCGGGTTGTTGATCTCGTGGGCGAGCCCCGCCGTCAGCCGGCCGAGGCCGACCAGCTTCTCGCTGCGGACGAGCTGGTCCTTCGCGTTGCGCAGCTCGGCGTGGGCGGCCTCGAGCCCGAGGTGGGCCTTGGTCAGCTCGACGTGGGCCTGCTCGAGGCGTTCGTGGCTGCGGGTGATCTTCTCGATGCGCTCGAGCTTCTCGCGCATGTCCTGGCTCTCGTGCAGCACGCTGATCGCCTGGTTGAAGTTCTGCAGGAGGGTGCCGAGCTCGCCGCCTTCCTTGACGTTGACCTTGACCAGCTCCCCCCCCCGCAGCCGGCTCAGGGCGTCGGACAGGCGCAGGATGGGATCGATCAGGTCGCGGCTGACCCACCAGCGCAGGAAGATCAACAACGCCGCGACCATGATCAGGCTGGCGAGCACCCCGACCAGGGTCGCGCCGAGGGCCGAGCGCTCCGCCCGCTCGAAGCTCAGGCCGAGGCGGATCGTCCCCCATCGCACCCCGCCCTTGCGCAGGGGCAGCGCGACGTCGGCGACCAGCTGACCGAGGGCCTCGTCATAGAAGCGCTGGACGAACGGCTCCTGGGCCTCGAGCGCCGCCTGGGTGAAGCGGTCGCGCGGATGGAAGTGCTGCCAGGCGAACTGCCACGCGTCGCTGTGGGAGACGACCTGGCCCTGGCGGTCATGGACGCTGATGTACAGGAGGTCGAGCTCGGTGCCCTGGAACTTCGCGAGGTAGTCGTCGATCTGCTCCTGGCGCTCGTCGACCAGGTACTGCAGGCAGGGCACGGACAGCGCCTTGCCGACCGCGATGCCCTTGCGCACGATCACCTCGCGCTCGTAGATCTCCTGCTCGCGGTAGAAGTTGTAGAATGTGAACAGCACGAGCCCGGCGAGGGCGGACAGGCCGACGGCGAGGTTCAGGCGTCCCTGGATGCCCATCCGTCAGTCCTCCCGCACGGCATCGACCAGCCGCGCGAGGTCGTCGTAGGAGCGCGCCGCCGGCGGGACCCAGCCGTGGATCGGGAGCTCGCCGCGCAACAGCCCCGCCCCGTCCCCGTCGTCTAGGTTCAGCAGCGCCGCCCGCACCAGGTCGCGGTCGCTGGCCGGAACCGTCGGGCCCGCGATCAGCGGGGCGTTGGGGATCGGGTTCGACTTCGCGAGCACCTTGAGCCCGTTCTGCGCGATCGAGGTGTCGAAGCCGAACTGGGTGCTCGGCAGGCCGGCGACCACCCCGGGCTCGCGCAGCACCGCGACCAGGCAGCTGTCGTGGCTGCCGAGGAAGCGCACCGGACCGAAGAAGTGGTCGGGGTGGAAGCGCAGCCGCGCGGCGCAGGAGCGCGGGAAGATGTAGCCCGCGATCGAGCCGGGATCCGGCGCAACCAGCGTCGCCCCCTCGAGATCGAGCAGGTCGGTGTAGGGCGCGTCCTCGCGGGCGACCAGGTAGCTGCGCGTGCTGGTCCCGGCGTCCATCACGCTGGTCGCGAGCAGCTCGGCCCCGGCGAGGCGCGGGTCGTCGCGCAGGCGCACGGCGAACAGCGGGCCGGTGAAGGCCAGGTGGTAGCGCCCGTCGACCAGACCCGCGCGCAGCTCCTCCTCGCTCGCGGCGCGGCTGACGCCGACCGCGATGCCCCGCTCCCGCCCGCGCGCCGTCGCTGCCTCGAGGTAGCTGGCGAGGCGCACGAACCAACGCTCGAGCGCGGGGTCGGTCGTCGGGCCGAGCGCGAGGTGCAGGCTGTCGCTGATCGGCGGGGCGCTGGGCCAGGCGTAGGCCGAGGCCTCGACCGGGTCGGGGTCGGCGTCGCAGCCACACAGGGTGACCAGCAGCGCGACGCCCGTCAGTGTTCGCAGCACGGCCCGTCCTCCCCTCGCCCCCGCCAAGCTACCGCGCGGCAGGGGAGGCATCAACGGATAGTCAGGCCGCTCCGCGGTGGGCCTCGTCGCGGCCGGTCGGTGCAGGACGCCGGGCGTCGGCCCGGGCCACTCCGAGACCGGCCGCTGGCGGGGCTGGCGCGAGGGATCCCGCCCGGCTCCCCGACATCGCTCTTGACACCCCCGTCCCGTTGCGCTCGCATGCGCACCGGAACGAGGGGGCGTGTTCTCGCAGGTGCGGCGCCTCCAACCAGGAGGAAGGCCCTCGATGGCGGAGCAGGAACTCAGGGGCTCGTGCCTGTGCGGTGTGGTGAGGTTTCGTGTGGAGGGTGCATTCGAGAGCTTCTACCTGTGCCACTGCAGCCGTTGCCGGAAGGGCACCGGGTCGGCACACGCCGCCAACCTGTTCTCCGGGGCGGCGAAGCTGGTCTGGGATTCCGGCGAGGACGCGGTGCAGGTGTTCCGTCTGCCCGAGAGCCAGCACAGCAGGAGCTTCTGCAGGTCGTGTGGCTCCGCCCTGCCCACCGCGCAGTCGGGGGGCGCGCGGGTGATGGTGCCGGCGGGCAGCCTGGACGACGAGGTCGAACAGGAGCCCACCGCGCATATTTTTCTGGCGAGCCGAGCCCGTTGGGAAGATCGGCTCGCCGCCGCACCGGGTTTCGGCGCGCTGCCCGAGTGATCGTGACCGCGATCGGGACTCGGACACAAGGCGCGCCCTTGTTCGTCGAGCGGGCGCTCGGGCCGCGGGGGAGGCTCCGCGGCGGAAGCTCCGCAGCCGGCGTCGGGTGCATGTCCTCCAGCGCCGGGCCGCGCGCGGGACTCGCGCACGGTACGATAGAGGGGCCCACCCAACGCGTCGAAGCCAGTGACAGCGGGAGAGGTCTGATGAATGACTCCATGCCGAAGAAGAAGCTCGCGCTCGAACGCGGCCAGGACCTCGAGGTCAGCTCGGGATGCGACAACGAGGTCGAGGTCCCTCCCAAGAGCTACGGGATCGTCATCGTCGAGCAGGAGGCCGGCCTCGCCGAGGTCGTGCTCGACATGGACAAGCCTCGCGGGCTGCCCCTGCATCTGTCGCTGACGCCCTACCCCGAGCCGAACGAGCGCGTCGGCGTCAGCTCCGAGCCGCCCGGGCTGATCGAGGCCGTCGAGGTCGACACCGAGGTCCCGTCGCTGGCGCGGCCCCGGTTCGACATCCAGCCGAAGAGGCCCGGCGAGACCACCT
The DNA here is from genome assembly GCA_030428695.1 of bacterium. The sequence continues at coordinate 6,177 of JAUIEM010000007.1, read as the reverse complement.
TGACCTTCTCGTTCCCGGAGACGCTCGCGGGGGTCAAGACCGCCCAGCTCCCGGTCAAGGTGCGCGCGACGCCGTTCGTCGAGATCGCGGCTCCGAAGCTGGTGCTGGTGCGCAAGGACTACCTGCAAGGCAAGCTCGAGCCGGAGCACCAGCGCCTGCAGGTGTCGGTCGGTGTGCGCGGGGACTTCGACGGCACCGGCCTGCTCGAGGTGGTCGACAAGGGCAAGGTGGTGCTGTTCGACGACCTCGGCACCGAGGTCGGCGAGGAGGTGCAGCTCTCCGGCCAGGATCTCAACGCCGGCAAGGTCTTCAGCATCGAGGGCCGCGCCCCGAGCGCCGCGGTCGAGGGCACCGAGCTGCGCCTGACCCTGGACGGCGGCAACGTGCCGATCGGCGGGCCGGCCGTCGACAAGCTGACCTGCGTCGAGCTGACCCTGCAGCTGTTCGATGCCGAGGAGACCGAGCAGCTCGACGCGGCCAAGCTGACGCCCGGGGCCCTGCTCGACCTCGCCCCCGAGCAGGAGGCCTCGAAACGCCTGCACCTGCGGCTGCTGCAGGCCGCGCCGGACGACTTCGCGGGCAAGCTGGTGATCCGCGTGGCGGGCGAGCCGAACGTGTCGCTCTTCGCCGCCAAGGACGCCTCCAACCGCACGCTCATCGACGGCAGCGACCTCGCCAACCAGGCGACGGACATCTGGTTGGAGGCGACGGCCCTGAGCGAGGTGAAGGAAGACGTCGTCCTCGAGGCCGGTCTCGCCGACCTCGAGGACGCCGTCGGCGACCGGGTCCACGCCACGGTGCGCGCGACGCCTTCGGTCGAGGTCGACGCGCCGGGCATCGTCCTCGTCCAGGATCCTCCGCCGCAGGAGCCCTTCCGCCTCGGCGCGACGCTGCGCGCGACCGGCGGGCCGGCGTTCAAGGGCAAGGCCGTGATGGCCGCCCGGCCGCCCGCGAACATCAACATGTACCTGTCCGACGGCGAGCAACCGCCGCACTACACCCTGGTCAAGTCGGGGGACGAGATCCCGACCGAGAGGCTCGCGACAGAAGAGGGCTGCCGGCTCTTCGTCGTCGGCCTGCAGCCCGCCGAGAAGGTCGAGCTCGAGCTCAAGCTGACCGACGAGCCGGTCGCTTCCGCCGAGCCGGCCATCGCCGAGCTCAAGAGCATCGCGCTCGCGCTCGAGGTCTACACCTGCAAGACCCCGGAGGCGGAGCCCGCCGTGTACGCGGAGAAGCTCGATCCCGGTCGCACCCTGTGCAAGCCGCGCACGGGCGCCAGCGAGCGGGCCAAGGTGGTCGTCAAAAAGCCCGACGACAACCTCGGCGTGCCCCTGGTCCTGTGGGTCTGGGACGAGAAGACCAACGAGGCCTCGGACCGGATCGCCGTGTACGACCAGGAGCGCGACGGCGCCCTGGTCGAGGAGCTCGAGGTCCACGAAGACACGACGGTCTGGGTCGAGCCAGGCAGCGCCAGCGCGACGATGAAGGACACGTCCCTGCGCCTGGGGGTGAAGGGCCTGAGGAGCGGCGAGCAACGGGCCGTCGGCGACAAGGCGGTGTTCACGGTGGTGACGGCCGCGCTCGAGCTCTCTCCGAGCCGCAGCCAGGAGGGCGTGCAGCCCGCCCCGATGGCGGGCGAGGAGAAGCTCGAGGTCGGACGCTTCATCCACGTCCAGAAGGGCACCGAGCACGGCCGGGCCTACGTGAGCCTGGGCCCGGTCGCGCCCGCCGACTACGACGGGAAGTTCTGCCTGCACGTCGTCGACGCCGCGTCGGGCGAGCCGAGCAGCCGGGTCGAGCTGTTCGACGCCGACCGCCCGGGTGGAGGGCCCATGGAGCCCGGCACCGCGCTGGCCAAGGAAGGGGTCAAGCTGTGGGCCCAGGGCAAGGAGGCGAGCGCCGCCCTGCGGGACGTCCACGTGCGCCTCGCGATCAAGGACCACGTGCAGCGCTGCGACGAGGTCGCGCTGACGGTGGTCCAGTTCTCCAAGCTGGCGCTGCGCTGGAAAGAGCAAAAGCCCGGCGAGGAGGCGGAGGAAGACAAGTCGCACGAGGTCGCGGAGGAGGTGGCCTGCGCCGACGACTTCGAGACGAACGCGCCGCTCAAGCGGGTCAGCTGGTCGGTTCCGGCGCGCAACGAGCTCGACGTCAGCGCCGAGCTCGTGCCGGAAGAGGCCAAGCCCCTCGTGCGCTGGTCGGTGCTGCCGATCAAGGGCGCGCAGGAGGTGAGCCGGACCGTGCCGCTCGAGCAGGAAGAGACCGTCGTCGAGGCGGAGAACAGCGACGCGAACGCGCCCCTGACCGCCAAGCTGCGCGCGGACAAGCCCGGCAAGCTCAACCTGCGCGCCTTCATCCCCGGCAACGAGAGCGGCACCTTCAACGGCGGGCAGAGCGACAAGGACATCGACCGCGAGCCCTTCATCGTCGCCAACCTCGACCTCGAGCCGGCGCCGCGCTTGTTGCTGAAGCCGAAGCTCAAGACGGCGGAGAACGAGGCCGCGATGCCCGACGAGACGGTGATCAAAGTCGTCTTCGACGACAAGTCCAGCGTCGAGGGGAAGGTCGTCGACGGGGAATTCAAGAGCGAGGTCGACCAGCTGCGCGGCGCGGAATACCGCCCGACGGCGAAGTCCTGCAGGCTCGAGATCGGCGACGAGAGGGCGCTGTACTTCGTCTCCGGCTGAGCTTCCGGTTTCCAGGATCGAACACGGGCCACGGAGGAACGACATGGGCAGGGTTTTCGGCAAGGCCAGCGAGGCCGTCAAGCACACGGACTTCGCGAACAAGACCTTCCAGGACATCCTCGACGCCGCCAAGGAGCACGTCGACGACCTGACCTGGGAGGAGCTCGCGCAGTACAACTGGGGAACCCGGGAGGCGCGCGCGGTCAACCGGGCGCTGATGGAGAACATCGGCTGCAAGAGCTTCGACAAGGACGTCCTCGGCACCGCCTTCGACACGACCCGCGGCCCCGGCGGCACGCCCGAGGTGCTGCTTCCCAAGCTGTACGAGGTCGAGCTGGCCGAGGCGAAGGACCCGCTCGAGCCCACCTTCGAGCGCAAGCTGCCGCCGCCCGCCGTCTCCATCGACAAGCTCGACCGCTGGTTCCTGCCGCCCGCGGCCTGCACCCTCGAGTACTCCGTCGAGGGCCTGTCCTCCCAGGCGGACAAGGTCGACATCGAGGTGCACGTCGACCAGTACTTCAGCGAGGACGCCCAGGGGGCCCGCACGAAGACCACGACGACGGCGGATCCCGACTCGACGCATATCCACCGCAAGACCAAGCACCTCGAGCTGCCGCAGGATCCTCCGGAGGCGCCGACCGCTGCCCAGACCTACGCCGCGTGGAAGGGGGAGAGCTGCGCGACCCAGGGCGTCCTGCAGAACACGTCGATCAGCCACGCCTGCGCGCCCTACACGGTGCTGCTGCGTTTCTACAAGGACGACGCCGACGCCAAGGCGCGCCTGGTGCTCAAGCGCTTCTTCCCCCACTGGAAGCTCCCCACGGCCGCGAACCAGCCGATGGAGCTCGACGAGGCCTCCCTGGTGGTCGGCTGGGACTTCAAGGACGACAACGGCAAGCTCAAAGCGGGCCAGCTGATCGTGTACGACAAGGGCGACACCGAGGTCTTCCGGGCGGCCCTCAACGAGCAGGCGCTGCAGAAGAAGGCCTACGACCTCGTCAACGACGCGCCGAAGCAGTGGGGGAAGACCAACATCAAGCGTGACCGAGCGCCCTACCGGGTCCAGCTGCAGGTCCACAGCCTCGATGAAGAGAATGGTCTGGCGCTGGCGGCGATGCACACCGCGGTCAAGGCGCTGGTCTACAGCAAGGCCCAGCTGATCTCGCTCAACATCAAGCCGGGCACGAAGAACGGCGGCGCGGACTACCTCGGCGAGAACCTGGACGACGACGACAAGGCCACGCGCATCGCGGTGATGAAGCAGGCCATCCAGACGGCGAAGACCAACGCCGACCTGGCCGAGGACACGCTGAAGGTCTTCATGGCGCCGGAGTTCTACTTCCGCGGCGCCCACGGGGGCTACCCGATGGTCGGGAACCAGAAGAACGACCCCGGCCTGGCGCCCGGCATCCTGAAGGAGCTGCGCAAAGAGACCGACAAGCCCGACTACGCCGACTGGCTGTTCGTCTTCGGCACGATCATCGGCTACCTCAAGCACTCGGACAGCGGGAACCCGACCACCTACTCCGGGGACAACAAGCACAACGTCAAGATCCTCGAGGTCGGAGGCAAAACCGGCACGATGCTGCGATTGCAGTCCAATGCGGTCGGAGCGTTGCGGGACAGCATGAAGCTCGGTGTGGTCTGGAAGCTCAAGCAGGACGCCACCGAGCTCGAGATCACGAAGTGCACGTTCGAGAACATCTGCACGGGCTGGGTGGCCGTGAAGGGCCAGGACAGCGTCGCGTTCGCGAACGGTCCCGTGGTGCTGGTCGACTCCACGACGGCCGAGCACAACGCCCAGATCGTGGAGATCGGCGGCGACAAGACCACCATGCTGCGGATCAACGGCGTCTGCGCGCAGCAGATCCGCGATGACTACAAGCAGGGCAAGGTGTGGAAGGTCAAGACGGCCAGCGGCGCGCTCGAGGTCACCCGGAACACCTGGGAGTCCGAGGACAAGTGCTGGCTGACGGTCAAGCAGCCGGAGAGCGCCTTCAAGGTGGGCGAAGCCCAGCTGCTCGAGCCAGTCGCCTGGGTGACCGACGTCACGAACACGACCGTGGATGTCTGGTCCAGGCTATGCGTGCGCATCCCTCACACTATCGCGCCCGCCCACTTCCCCTGGAAGGTCAAGCAGGGGACCGAGAACGAGGTGGTCGCCTTCTCAAAGAAGACCGCGCACCACCACACGCTCACCCTGAAGTCGAACGTGACCTTCGCCAAGGATCGGGCGTGTGAGCTGATCGAGCCCAAGGCGACCGAGGTCTTCAATATGGCGCTGGTCCAGAAGGGCTGGCCCGCGCCCTGGCCGGACGACAAGGCCCTGAAGTCCGGGGTGATCTACAAGGAGTACGTGTCCTGGATCGACTTCCTCGGCGCGAACTACGCGCAGCCCCCGTTCTACAATCCAGATGGCAGTGGCCACCTGATCAAGATCGACGGCGGCAACTCCGAGCTCGTGCTGCCGACCAGCGGCTCGGTCGATCTGCTCGGCGAGAACCCCAACATCGGTAACGTCGGGACCTGGACCGACCCCCAGGGGACCGTGCACCAGGTCGGCTCCGAGATCAACAAGAGCGGCATCGGCGGCGGTTCGGTCCTGACCATCGACGGCGTGACGCTCGGGGTCGAGGTCTGCCTCGACCACGCCAAGAACAAGCTCCCGGGGTTCTATCAGAACGCCGCCCAGGCGGGAGACCCGCGGGTGCAGATGCTGCTGATCCCGTCCTGGGGCATGTCGATCGGCGGCGGACCGATCGAGTGCCTGCCCAACGGGCTGTTGTTCAACGTCGACGGCGCCCGCTGCAACTCTGTCGCGCGGCTGCACGACCAACGGTATGCCTGTGACACGCACAAGAACGTGTCCTCACCCGGGCCGGCCCTCTGTCCCCAATGCACCCTGTATCCGCACTGGTGCTCGATGTGCCTCCAGCCGTTCTGGGACAGCACCCTGAACGCGCTCCATCTGAATTGTGGGAACCCGGGGAGCCACGCACCGTTCTGCACGACGTGCAAGAGGTACTTCCCCTACACCTTTACAAACTGCAACCTTTGCAGCGGCGTCTTGCTTCGGCAGGACACATCCAGGGCAGCGATGCGCCCCCTCGGCATGCCGCTGACGACGACCGCGACCCCGGCCGTCAATGTGAGCGGCGTGCCCCACTTCACCGACACCTTCGAGCAGATCGCCCCGATGGACATCTACGAGGTCAAGGACCTGCCGCCACCCAACGTCAAGTGAGCCCGGCGACGGGAGGCGACCCTTTTTCCCAAAGTCCCGCCGCCTCTCGAGCCGACATCTAGGACAGACACATTCCTGTCCAGAGGGCTCACCCACGATGCTATTCGACCGCTTCTGGGGCATGTTTTCCAGCGACCTCGGGATCGACCTCGGTACGGCCAACACGCTGATCAGCGTCAAGGGCGAGGGCATCCTGCTCAACGAACCGAGCGTCGTCGCCGTCAAGAAGGGCACGAACCGGGTGCTGAT
>JAUIEM010000431.1 GCA_030428695.1 bacterium | reverse complement strand
AATCATTGTCCGGATTGAATCGGAATGCGTGTCCGGATTCCGCCGGAATCGGTGTCCGGTTTGGTCCGGAACACGCACGAACGAACCCCACCGGCTCCCCCTCCGCCAAAACTGCCACCTCCGAACTCGGGCTGCGATGGTTCGGCCGGAGGTGAACCACACGTCGGGATGTCGACGACGTCGAGTGGCTCCAGGTGCGACCGCCTTCCGTGAAGGTGCCGCGCGACCCAGCCTCGAACGAGGAGCAGCAAGGTCGCGTACGCGACCAGCACGGCCATCGGGTACCGGGTGCTCATGGAAGTGAGGCCGAGGTGCAGCAGGAGCGCCGACGCCAGGAAACCGGCCAGCCCCGCGACGGCGAGCATCAACGTCATCTCGATCCTCGGGAAGGCGCGGCGTTTGAGGAGCTGTCGGAGGCGCTCCGTCGCGCGCGCTCGACGCAGGTCACGCACGTCCACCCGCAAGGGCTTCAGGTTCGGGATTCCAGAGGCGTTCATAGGGCCGTCGGCACATCAGTCGTGAGCAATCCTTGCGCCAGGAGTGGACCCGACGACGCGCCGGACCTACTGACCTGGATGCAGCTTCCGGCCTGCGGCGAATGATCGCAGCCGCACTGCGGTGGCTGCGGCCGGGGACGAGCGGCCCAAGATCCGCGCGGTAGCGTCAACGTTCGTCGAGGGTCGCGCCCGTCCGGGCCTGTCGGACACCGGCGGGGGCGCCATTCCGCAGATCCTGGTGGCCCGAGTCAGGTTGCGTGGCTGAGCCCTCGCCCGGATGCGTGGCCCAGGCATCGGCGCACTCCTCCAAGAGACGAGTCCAATCCCGGCTCGCCTGGACAGACGCCTCCTTGTACGTCTCCAGGTATCCGTTCGTGACTACGTCGTTCATCCGCCTGCTGGCTGCGAGGTTGGCGGCCGCGTACTTTCGCCCAGCGGGCGACTCGAAGAAGGCCACGATCTCGGCAAGCTCGGCATCGGTCAGGTCGGTGGCGAGTTTCTCCCGCTCGGCAGCGATCAAGGCGTCACGGTCCACGTACCGGCAGCCGGTCTCGTAGTAGTCCCGATGCTGACGCTCGATCTCGGGCCAGCAGTCGGACTCGGGTGTGAGCCCGGCGAAGTAGGTAGGGTCTTCCTCGAAGAGCATCTCCGGTGTGAGAGCGCGACCGGAGTTGAGACAAGCGGTCTCGGCGTCTCGGATAATGGCGTCGTGGTGGGTGAGCGAGAGAAGCTCGCCCACGTAGTCACGCTTCACCGCATCGTCCGCACCCGCATCAGGTGCGGATACTCCTATCGCCAGCAGGACCAGCGTCAGCGTCCGAGCGAGGAGACTGCCCTCGGCGCCTGACTGGCTGAGAACCTCGTTGAGCCGAGGGCGAGCTGCGACTGTGAGCACGACTGAAGCGGCGACGAGCGGCAGCATCACGGTGAAGTCGTGCGAGACCGCGACCATGATCCACCCGAGGACGGCCGGAACTTCGGCGCACGCCCAGGAGAGGATGTACTGGGTCTGGCATTGCATGAGGAGAAGCAGCGCGCGCTGCTCGTGCGCGGGGAGGTTGCGGGCCTTCTCGATCTGAGCGGGAAGGGCTCTGCCCGATTGGAGTTGAGCTTCGAGTTCGTCTGCCTGGTTTGAGCCTTGACGTTCCTGGGCGCGCTCGCGAACGCGGCGCTGGAAGTACCAGGCGCCGAGGGCTGCGGCGGCAGACGCCGAATAGATCGTGAGCAAGATCTCGGAGGACACTTCGTTGGGCGTGTGCCCCCTCGCGCGTACGTACGCGGCGCCCGCGTAGGTGGCGGGAGCGAATAGGAACGCGAGCCAGAGGATTCGTGTGGCTAACGTGATCGGCCGAGCCAGTTCCTCAAAGGCGGTTCCCGTCGTCGACTGCATCTTGCCGCCCCCTTGATCCTCAGGCCTGGCGCAGGCCCGCGTGACCGAGAGCCTTCGATCGCCTCCGTTCCCCCCTTCAGCAATCGGCCGCGATTACGCCGGGATTGAATCTCCGAGGGCTTGGTGGGCCATGACATGGGCGACGCCATAGCGTGACCACCTCTCGCCGCGCTTCGCGATGCGGACGAGCTTCTCGGGGAGATCGGCGCGCGCAGCCAGGGCTGGTCTGACCGCCGCGAGGTCGGTCTGGGGTGGCGTCCAGCGTGTAGGAATGCGCGGGCGCGAAGCGATTCCCCACTGTTTGTCGCGACAGATCAACGCTGCCGGGATTCCCGACGAGGCTGCTCTGCCAGGTGGTACGCGATTGGGAACTCGATCGCGTACACTCGATGCGTCTGGAGATACTCTCGGGATACGTCTTCGAACACAGAGATGTAGTCACCCCATTCGTACTCCAGCGGCAGCGCGTGCCTGATCGGGTGCTCCAGGCGTGAGTGAAACTTCACCATGGATTCGGGGCTAGTCAGTTCGCTCGGCAGCGGATCGACCCATGTGCTGATGCGCTCAAAAGCCGCAGAGAGCCGGCTCCGCGCTGTAGGCGCGGGGAAGCAGTTTCTCACGCGGAACCGCGCGGGCTGCCCTAGTAGCCGGGTTAGTGCCGCGCTCGGGAGATCCGGCTCGGGGAAGTCGAGGCTCATCGCAGTCATCACAAGCCACCCGTCGTCAACGAGCACCCGAGCGGCTTCGCTAATGAAGTCGTCCACATTTGGCATGTGTTGCGGCACGAGCACTGCCGAAACTCCGTCGAACGACTCATCGACGAACGGCATGCGCTGTCCGTCTCCGAGGACGCGGCGCAGCTCTGGTGCTGTCCGTCCGTCGGGGACAGCCCTCCGCAGGTCTTCGGGGAAGGCGCTCAGAACGCCGAGCGACAAGTCGAGAGCGTAAATGGTCGCGGGAGTCGACGCGTTCGAAACGAGTCCAGCCATCCACTGGTCCAGTCCGCAGCCTACCTCCAGCACCGATCGCCAAGGCTTTGGGAGACGTCGGGTAGGGTCAGTCGGACCAGGGCCAGTTGCCCGTAGGACGCCGCCTTTTCTCCTTCGCTCCTCAGGGATGCGGTACATTGCCTCGACGACGGCTGCGTCGCCCATGTCCAGTACAAGCTCTCGCATCGCATCAACGAGCCTACTCACAATCCCGGAGGGGATTCTACATCCTGCGGACCTGGGCCCTGATCGACGACAACTACTTTCTCCTCCCGACGACAATTACTCTTGCCGGTCCTTCCCCGGTTGAGTTCTGATCGAGATTTCCTGGGTTTTCTCAGGTAGCGGTGTGGGCTTCCTTCATTTCTTGGTGGGCCGCTCCTTCCGGCTCTTGGCCTCCTCGCCGCGGTAGCTCGGGACGTCGAACTCGAGGATCACCGAGTGGTGCACGACGCGGTCGATCGCGGCGGCGGTAGTCATGGGATTCTTGAAGATCTGCTCCCACTGGCTGAAGACGAGATTGCTCGTGATCACCATGGAGCGCCGCTCGTAGCGCTCGCTCATAAGCGTGAAGAGGACCTCGGTCTCCTCGGCGCTCTGCTGCACGTAGCCCAGGTCGTCGAGGATCAAGACCTCGAAGTGATCGAGCTTGCGAAGGGCTCGCGGCAAGTCGAGGTCGCGCTTGGCCGCGAGCAAGTCCTGCACGACGGCGAACGTCGGAACGAAGAGCACCGAGCGCCCCGCTTCGACCAGCCAGTGGCCGAGGGCGGCGCAGGCGTGGCTCTTCCCTGTGCCGGGTAGGCCGAACGCGAGCACATTGATCGCCTGGTCCGCGAAGTCGCCGCGAGCGAGCTCCTTGATCTTGCGGGCGAGCGTCGCGGGCAGCCGCTTCTCATTGAACGTGTCGAAGGTCTTGCCGGGCGGGAGCTTGGAGGCTCGGCGCATGCGGATGATGCGACGCTGGCGGCGGTCCTCGGCTTCGACCTCGAGCACCTCCAGCACGATGGCGAGTGCTTCATCCTGTCCCGCGGCCAGAAGGCGCGGAACCATCTCGGCTGAGGCACTCGGGAGCTTGAACTCCTTGAGCAGGGCACCAATGCGGTCGGCGACTTCGCCGTGGGCCAACTGCGGTGTGGCGCTCATCGTCCACCTCCGGCGAGGAGCGCGTCGTACACGCCGAGATCGGGCTCGGGAACGCGGATCTCCGGCACGACCGGATCGGGCGGAGCGGCCAAGGCGCGAACCGTCGCGTAGTCGAAGGGCTCGCCCTTGGCGAGCAGGGCCTCCAGAGCCCGCTCGACGTCGGCCTCCATGGTGCTCGCGGCCAAGTGCAGCACGCGCACGTAGTCGATGTCGGCACGCTCGCCCCGGTGCTCGCGCAGTGCGTCGTAAGCGCGACGGAACGTGAGCGACGGGAACAGGTCCTCCCGGTAGCGGTAGCGAGCGAACGCCCCCGGCTTGCGCACGAGCGACCAGATCACGTGGCGGTAGTCGATCCGGTGCTCACGACGACCGCGCAGGCGCTCCATCGTCTCGACCAGGCGGTCCCGGTAGTGGATCTCGACCACATCGGGGTGCTGGCGGGCTTCGACTTTGTGCCCGATCAGTCGCGAGGGGACGGAGTACGTCCGGTTTCCGATCCGCACGGTGCTCCAACGCCGCACAGTCGGGTGGAACGTCGTGTACGACGGAATCGGAGCCGACGGCAGCGGTCGGAGGTGTCCGCGCTCCTCTGTGAGGCGAGCCTCGGTGCGCCGATTGAGCCGGGCGCGGATCTCGCTGACGAACTCCCAGTAGCCCGCCACCGTCGGGAACTCTCTGCTCCCGCGCAGGCGCAGGGCCTGATCGAGCGCGCTCTTGAACGTGTCGTGCGATTTCTCGGCGACACCGTTTTCGTGCGCGTGACGCGGCTGGATGCGCGTCGAGCGCATGCCGTAGTGGTCGAGCAGGTCTCGGAAGCGCTGCGTCAGCGTGCGTCCTCCGGTGTGCCGCAGCTCGTGAGTCGCTGCCGAGAGATTGTCGTGACGGACGACCTCAACCACGCCGCCGAGATCCCAGAGAGCGCCCTGGACGCCCGAGAGCATCGCCTCGAACGTCTCGCCGAAAGCCAGCTCCACGTAGCGCCAGCCGCTGAAGCTCAAGATCAGCTCGAAGAAGAGGTGCTCGAACAGCTCCCCGCCGATCGTCACGTCTAGCTCGGTCGCGTGCGTGAAGTCGAACTGCGCCTCGCGGCCCGGCGGGTGCACCTGCTCGAAGAACACCTCCTTGGCCGGGCCGTGAACGGCGCGCCAGTCGCGGATGCGGCGCTGAAGGGTCCGAAGCTGCCCCGGCTGGAACCGGCTCGGATGGCGGTCCATTAGGGCGTCGAAGATCGTCTTGGCCTCCAGGCCGCCGTCCTCGTCAGCTTCGAGAAGCGGGAGGACCTCGGTCTCCCACACCTCCTCGAACGGGTCCTGGCGCGTCCTCCAGGTCCTCGGGGCCTTAGACTGCGACGGGAGCGGCCCTCGCTCCCATTTCCGCGCCGCTCGCACGCTCATGCCTGCGCTCGCCGCGGCTGCCTCCTGCGTCTTGCCTTCCATCCGTTTCCGCCTCAGCAGCCTGACCTGCGCATCGGTCACCATGGGAAGCTCTCCCACGGCGACCCGCTGCGCCGCCAGGACGGGCAGAACCGGCAGATCTAATTGTCGTCCACCGGCAGGAGTAATTGTCGCTGATCAGAGAGGATCTTCAACGAAGCGAGCGTCCGAACTGCGCCCTACGGGCCATCCTCGCTAGCGCGACATCGCCAGCCACCATCCAGTTCGGCCGTGGAGCGATTGCTTCCTGTGCTCATGAACATGTGGAACACGCTTCCCAGAGACGAGCGCGGAGGTCGCACTCAGACCTCGAGCAGCCGTCGGAGCTTGTCCTGTGCCTCGGAGAGGAGGCTCTTGGAGAGCCGCCCCAGGAGCCTGCGAAAGCGGGCGTTGTCGATGGCGCGGCCCTGGTCCACCATGATCTCGCAGTCCTTGGTGTTCCCAGCGATTCCCTTCGGGAGTTCGACGCGAAGAATGCTCTCTCCCGTGAGCCTCGTCGTGCACGGCAACACGAAGGTAGACGGGTGGCCTACCGAATTCAGAAGATCCGTCTGCATCACGAGTACTGGACGAACCTTGCCCGGTTCCGTTCCCCCCCGCGGGCTCAGATCAGCCGAGTAGAGGTGGCCATACGCAAGGGGTGCCTTCAATCGATTCCCTCGTCGATCAGCCCGTCGAGCTCCTTCCTGTCGGATGCGTTCCGACCGCGCACCGCGTCCGACGCCTGCCGATAGGACTCCCGCAGGGCAGCCCGGTCCGTCGTCTCCTGCAAGAGGCGCAGTCCCCGCCGAACCACCTCGACATTGCTCTTGACGCGAAGCCGACGCTTCAGCTTCATGACGAGTTCAAGCTCCTCGGCCGGCAACGTCACGCTGGACTTTGCATTGGATTTCATACCTTTCTCGTACCGCGAGAGCCCGCGCTGCTGCAAGATACCCGCCGAACTCTGGCCCCCCGGGGGGCAGGCACCCGGCCAGCGTCGTGTGGGACAGTACCCCCCACGAGGTCGACACCAGCGCGCATCGTCCTCCGGCCGAAGGTCTGCGTGGTCTCCGGCTTCGTCTTTGGGAGAGACGGTGCACGTCGACACCGGGGGGTCTGCCACGCACCAACAGGCCGACGCGTGGGGCCCTGTGGGACAGAACCCCGAGACGTCGGCGTCTCGTAGCCGATCCAGCATCCCTCCAGGCTCCAGCGTGAATGAGTTCCGAAAACGGTCAGACCGATGCGGCGTCGTGCAGGTCTCGGACCATGGCCCTACGTGGCCGCTCGCTCCTTCACGTTGAGACGGCACTGAAGCCGTGCCCCTTCGTGCCGCGCGGACTCTACGATTCTGGTCCCACGCGCGCTGGATGTGCTCGCGCAGCTCGCCATCGCGCTTTGCGCGGCCAGAACGGTTCGTGCGGAGACCGCGCGCCGATCAATCGCAGAAGTTGACCTCGCCCACGCCACAGGAGCCGCTGCAGCAGTCCAGATCACTCAGGCATACTCCTCCGGACGTCTTGCACTGCTCCCCCCGCCCGTCCACGAAGACATCGCACTTGTCGATCGAGGCGGCGCGCAGGACCTCATAACACGCCTTCCCCTCTACGAATGTCGGACCATCCTCATAACACACATCGCCGGTGACGGCGTCCTGGTTGTACAACCCGATGTCGTCGTGATGTGGATATCCGCATGACTCGTCAAACGCGTGCAACCCGATGTATCTGGCAACAGAAGTCACCGAAGGCGAAGGGGAACACAGGTCAGGCAGGGACTCTTCTGCCGAGCAGCTGAGAAAAGCGCGAACGTACATTGGGAAAGGGCCCTGGGGGTACCCGCAACCGGCTCCTTCCGTATAGAATTCACACGAGACCTGCAGGCCCCGATCCCGGCAGTCCTGGAACGCGTCGGCGACGTCCGCCTCGGTGAAGTGTGGACAGGCCGGGCCGAACGTACAGTCGCTGTTGCACCCGTCATAGTCGAACGTGTTGCCGTCGTCGCACTGCTCACCGGAAGCCACGACGCCGTCGCCGCAACGTGGGACGTCGTCCACCAGCCCGTTGCAGTCGTTGTCCACGCCATCGAAGACCTCTGCGGTCGCCGTTCCGTCGTCGAAGAGATCACAGTCGCGATCGGTGCCGTCGGCCTCGTTGATGGCCTGACATACGCGGCATGACGCCGCCCGGGCGAGGCACGCCGCCTCCTCGCCGGATGCGCAACCGGGGAACAGCGACGCCAGGCTTTGTCCTTCGCAGTGCTTCTCGAGGGCGAGGGCGATCCCCTTGTCGGCGGCCGTGCACGCCTTGGCAATCTTTCCCTTCTCGTCGGGCTGGCCCGTCGCCGTGTCCCCCTCATGGGTGAGGCAGACGGTCTCGAGACTCGCGCCGTCCACGATGGCGT
>JAUIEM010000006.1 GCA_030428695.1 bacterium | reverse complement strand
GAGGTGTACCTGCTCGACTGGGGGCTCGCCCTGCGCCTCGACGCCGAGGAGCTGCCCGCGGAGCGCGGCCTGGTCGGCACCCCCGGCTACATGGCGCCCGAGATGCTCGGCGGCCCGGAGTGCCTGGATCCGCGCACGGACATCTACCTGCTCGGGGCGGTGCTCTACCAGGTGATGACCGGCCGGCGCCGCCACGAGGGCCGCAACCTGCGGGACTTCGTCGCCTCGATCGCGCGCTCCGCGCCGCCTTCCTTCCCGGCCTGCGCCCCGGACGAGCTGGTCGCGGTCTGCCAGGCGGCCGTCGCCCGCGACCCGGAGCAGCGCCCCACCGATGTCGACGCCTTCTGGGCCGGCATCGAGCGCTTCCTCGGGCACCGCTCCTCCGCCCGCCTCGCCGCCCGCGCCGAGCGGGATCTCGTCGCCCTGCGCGCCGCCCTCGAGGAGGGGCGCGAAGAGGCGGTGCACAACGCCTTCGGCGCGTGCCGCTTCGGCTTCCGCCAGGCTCTCGAGGGCTGGCCGGGCAACCGCGCCGCCCGCGAAGGGCTGCAGCAGGCCCTCGAGCTGATGATCGGCGACGCGATCGCGCGCGGCGCGCCCGCCTCGGCCGAGCTGCTCCTGCCCGAGCTGCCCGAGCCCCGACCGGCGCTCGAGGCGCGGGTGCGCGAGGCCCTGGCCGAGGTCGCGGCCCAGCGGGCGGCGGTCGAGCAGCTCGCCCGGGACACCAACCTCGCCCTCGGGCGCGCCTTCCGCGCGCGGCTGATGCTGGTGGTCGGGCTGAGCTGGGCGCTGACCTACGCCGCGATGGCGGCGGACCTGTGGGGGTTGCACAGCCCCGGCTGCTATCTGGCCCAGGGCCTGGCGCTGCTGACCCTGCTGACGATCGCCCACGCCGTCGGCTACCGCGCGGTGCTGTCGAACCGGGCGAACCGCCGCATCGCCGGCACGGTGATGCTGATCGGCGTGTGCAATCTGCTGCCGCGCCTCTTGCTCTACCGCTTCGGCTGGAGCGTCGACCAGGCGGTCGTGCTCGAGTGCGGGGTGATGACGATGGCCTTCGCGGTGACGGCGATCCACGTCGAGTGGCGCCTGGCGATCGCGGGGCTGTTCTTCGGCGTGGCGTTCGCGGTCGGCGTGGTGCGGACAGAGCTCGCCTGCGCGGCGACCGCCGGAGCGATCATCGCCCAGAGTCTCTACCTCGGCATCGACCGTCCGGGCAGGAAGCGGGAACCGACCCCCGAGGCGTCACCGATCTGTCGGCTGAGCTCGGAGTGAGGCTATTCCTCGTCGGCCTTGAGGCCCTTGAGCTTCTCGACGTTCTGGTCGTGGCAGCTCTTGCGCCGGTAGTCGACGGCGATGCCGGCGGCGAAGGCCTCGTCGGCCTCCCAGCCGGCCTTCTCGAGCTCGTTCTGGCTGAAGCCGCGACCGGTGCGGGTGCGGCCGCGGCCGCCCTTGACGGTGGGTCGTTCGATGTCCATGGAAAGTTCCTCTCGCGCAGCGCTGTTTCGGACGCGCCATGATAGGTCCGGCGGCCGCGGGATCAAGCTTTTCTTGGCGCCAGCGGACTTTGCGGCGGCTGTGCGCCTCTGTCATACTGGACGGGGAACCGGGGCCGGACGCGAGGCACACGCGCGGTGGAAGAACACGTCGGACAGTGGTGGCGCCCCGAAGGCGAGGGCGGACGCATCCGCTGCGAGCTGTGCCCGCGCTTCTGCACGGTCAAGCCCGGTCAGCGCGCGTTCTGCTTCGTCCGCAAGAACGTCGACGGGCGGATGGTCCTGACCACCTACGGGCGCAGCACCGGCTTCTGCATCGACCCGATCGAGAAGAAGCCGCTCAACCACTTCTACCCGGGCAGCAGCGTGCTCTCCTTCGGCACCGCCGGCTGCAACCTCGGCTGCAAGTTCTGCCAGAACTGGGACATGAGCAAGGCCCGCGAGATCGAGCGCCTCAGCGACACCGCCTCCCCGGAGGGGATCGCGCGCGCCGCCGAGGCGCACGGCTGCACGAGCGTCGCCTACACCTACAACGACCCGATCCTGTGGGCCGAGTACGCGATCGACACCGCTGCCGCCTGCCGCGCCCGCGGGGTCAAGAACGTCGCGGTGACCGCCGGCTACATCACCGAGCAGGCGCGCGAGGCCTTCTTCGGGGCGATGGACGCCGCCAACGTCGACCTCAAGGCGTTCACGGACAGCTTCTACAAGAAGCTCTGCATCGCCCGCCTCGAGCCGATCCAGGAGACCCTGAAGTACATCCGGCACGAGACCTCGGTGTGGCTCGAGGTGACGACGCTGCTGATCCCCGGGCAGAACGACTCCGACGCCGAGCTGCACGCCCTCGCCGCGTGGTTCGCGGAGCACCTCGGCCCGGACGTTCCCCTGCACTTCTCGGCGTTCCATCCCGACTACAAAATGATGGACGTCCCGCGCACCCCCGCATCGACCCTGAGCCGCGCCCGGGCGATCGCGCGGGCGACCGGGCTGCGCTACGTGTACACCGGCAACGTGCACGACCCCGAGGGGGGGAGCACCCGCTGTCCGGGCTGTCACGCGCTGCTGGTCGAGCGCGACTGGTACCAGCTCGGCACCTACGGGCTCGCCGGCGAGCACTGCGCGGCCTGCGGCGAGAAGATCCCCGGCCGCTTCGCCGCGCGACCGGGCAGCTGGGGGCGCCGCCGCCAGCGGGTCGTGATCGCCTGAGGAGTGCGTCGAAAGGGCACGGAAGGAAACCGATCTTCGTTCTTGAGCAGGGCATCGTCGTCGGATGGCAGCGGCCTCCGGGTCCTCGCGACGAAATCCCGGTGAATCAACCGGCCTAAACCTGGAGAGAGGCCGCCCCGCGAAGTACAACGGGCGGGAGCCACGCGCGTCGAAGGAGCCCCTTTGGAGCTAGGAGATTTCGTACTCGATCTCTTCGATGTCGCGATCGTCGGCTGGATCTTCTACCGCCTGCTGCTGGTGTTCCGCCAGACCCGCGCGATCCGCGTCGTGCTCGGCCTGCTGTTGCTCGCCCTGGTCTACGGGATCGCGAGCTGGCTGCGCTTCGAGGGCCTGCTCGGCCTGGTCGACGCCCTGCGCGGCAACGGCACCGAGATCGGCGTCGTCATCCTCGCCCTGATCTTCAGCGAGGAGATCAAGGACGCGATGAGCGGGATGTTCTGGAGATACTCGGGACGCCCGACCAAACCGAAGGTGGTCGACGAGGTCACGCGCGCCTGCGCCGCCCTCGCCGCCCGCGGCACCGGCGCGCTGATCGCGATCTGCCGCAGCAACCCCCTCGATCACTGGATCCTCGCCGACAGCGTCAAGATCGACTCGAAGGTCAGCTCCCAGCTGCTCGAGACCATCTTCGCCGGGAAGTCGCCCCTGCACGACGGCGCGGTGATCATCCGCAACGGCCGCATCATCTCCGCCAAGTGCCAGTTCCCCGCCTCGTCGGACGCCCGGGTCACGGCCCTGCAGGTCGGGATGCGGCACCGGGCCGCGGTCGGCGTCTCCGAGCGCAGTGACGCCCTCGCGGTCGCGGTCAGCGAGGAGCGGGGCGCGGTCTCGCTGGCGGATGGCGGCGTGCTCAGCAAGGACATCCCCATCGGCGAGCTCGGGGATGAGCTGCGCAAGCGCTTGCGGCTCGGGACGGTGAAGAAGCGCTGGTACCATCCCGCGCGCCTGCTGTCCCACGGCTGGATCAAGCTGCTCGCGCTGGTCCTCGCGGTCGCGGTCTGGGGGGCGCAGGAGACGACCTTCCGGGTCGAGCTGCCCGTCTACGTGCGCGAGGGCACCGAGCGCACCTTCAAGCCCGGCAACGACGTGCTGGTCGTCGCCTCGCCGAGCTCCGAGCTCAGGGCCCGCGGCGAGAACGGCGAGTACGCGCAGGTGCTGCAGTCGGTCAGCGTCGAGCTGATCGGGGCCAACCGCAGCCGGCTCCTGATGCTCGGGCAGCTGGTCGGGGTGTGGGTGTCCGGAGGGGAGGTCGCGAGCCTGCTCGACACGACCTGGGTCCAGTTTCCGGTCCTGGGCGAGATGGAGCTGAAGGCGCTCCCCAAGCCCTATGATCTTCCCCTGTCCCACGCCGGCGGCGTGTTCACCCTCGCCCAGGACACGCTGCCGCAGGTCATGATCGACAAGCTGGTCCGGGTCGAGAGCGACTCGATCGGCGTGCTCGTCACCGGGCAGCCGGACGAAGGCTACCGCGAGCACAGCCAGCGCAAGTTCCAGCGCGAAGGCGCGCTCTGGGTGCCGAGCATGATGCTGCCCGCGGTCTCCGAGAAGATCGGCCAGCTCGAGACCGAGCCGCCGATCGTGCTGCGTGGGAAGGAGACGCTGGTCTTCGACAACCTCGAGCTCAAGGTGCCGCCGATCCTGAGCGCCTGGAACCCCGCGAAGGAGAACTTCATCGCCCGGCTGACGGTGCCGATCGCGAGCGAGGAAGACCTCGCGACCACGGCCGAGATCCTGCGCCAGGGCGAGGACCGGCTGCGGCTGCTCGACGAGCAGCGGGTCGCCGCCCGCAGCCGCCGCGACGCCCGCTCTGACGCCTGGGCCCGCCTCGAGCGCCTGTTCAGCGACGGCACCTGGGAGCGGTCCTACAGCCTGAACCAGCTCCGCACCCTCGAGCGTCACCTGCCCGAGCTCGACAAGCGCATCGAGAAGGCGGAGATCGACCGCGCGGCCGTCCAGGCCCGCTACGATCGCAGCGTCGCGAGCGGGGACGCCGGGCCGGTCGCGCGGGTGACCCGCGACCTCGACCTGCGCGAGCTCGGGCTGCGTGACGAGACCCTGCGTTTCCTGCGCGAGGAGCGCGACCTGGCCGCGCGCGAGCTCGAGGCCGTGCAGGGCCGGCTGCGCGAGCGGCTCGACGCCGTCGAGGCGGCCGTGCGCAAGCGCGACGAGATCGTCAGCGAGCCGAGCCTGCCCGCCGGCGAGCCCGAGCCCGACCTGCCGCTGCTGGTCGACGCCTCGGGGCCCCTGCGGCGCGGGGACACGTCCGGCGCGCAGGCGATCGCCGTCGCCGCCTCCCACCGGCCGCTGCTGCAGCTGGTCAGCCGCGCGGGCACGTCGTTCGAGCGCTGGGCCGACGCGGTGCAGACCATGGAGAGCCGGCTGCGCCGGCTCGACGAGCTGCACGGCCAGCTCGCGAGCGGGACGCCGCCCGCGGGCACGTCGCAGATCCGCCTCGAGCTGCAGCTGGTCGAGACCGAGGCGCTGTACGAAGCGGCCGCCCGCGCCGCCCAACGCCAGACCGTGATGTGGACCGAGCTCAAACAGCGGCTCGGCCGGGCCCTGGCGACCTTCTCCAAGGAGTCCGAGCGGCTGCGCTTCCTGACCGAACGCTGGCCGCAGGAGGAGCTCGACAAGCTCGCCCCCGAGCCCTTCATCGAGCTGTTCCGGGGGCTGCAGGCCGAGGTCGCGGCGATCGGCGCCGCCCGCGACTTCGTCGAGCAGCGGTCCCGGCCGCGGGCGCCGGTGATCGTGTCGACCCGGGCCGCACAGCAGGAGCTCGCGAAGTTCAGCGCCGCCGCCGACACCCTGCAGGCGAGCGCCCGGGCCGAGGTCGAGGTCTGGAGGACGGTCGAGGACGCCGTCCGTCGGCGCCTCGGCGTGCTCGCAGCCACGGTCGCCGGCATCGTCCTCGACGAAGGCGCACGCCCGGTCACCACCCAGCTCGACCGGCGCATCGTCGCCCTCGACAGCCTGGCCGTCGAGACCCGCCGCGCGCGGGCGCACGTCGACAGCGTCTCCGACCCGGCTCTCGACGCCCTGACCGACGCCCGACGCCTGCGCGCGGAGCTCGAGCGTCAGAGCGCCGAGCTCGACGCCCGGATCGCGACGCGGGAGGCGGAGATCGCCCGGCTCGCCGCCTCCATCGACAGCGCCCCCGCCGACACGGCCGCGGTCCGGCAGGCCGCGGCGCGGTGGTGCATCGCCCGCGCCCACGCGCTGTTCGACCGCGCCGCCCTGCGCCAGCTCAAGCTGCGCAGCGCGGCGGTCGCGCAGCTCGAGGAGAAGCTGTTGCCGCTGCTTCAGCCGCTGCTCTCCACCCTCGATGCCCGGCGCGCCGAGCACGAGCAGCTCAAGAACGATCCGCAGCCCGACCGCGCCGCCGCCCTCGAGTACGTCCGCGCCCGGCGCGCCGAGCGGCCGCTGCTCGAATCCCTCGCCGTCCGGCTGCCGCGCGCGACCCTCGCCGACACCGCGCGGCTCGCGACCGACCTCGCCGCGGCCTTCGCGCCGCCGACGTCCGTCGACAACGGCTTCGACCTGCTCGATCGGCTGGAGACCCGCATCCTGCAGGTCAACGAGCAGATCGCCCAGCGCGCGGCCGAGCAAGCCGACACCACCCAGCTCCGCTCCCGGGCGCAGGTCGAGCAGTGGAAGCGCGTCAAGGCGAGCGAGCTCGCGATGCGCGGCGAGCGGCTCTCCCGGCTCGAGGCCGCGGAGAGGGAGCTCGCCGGACAGCTCTTCGACACGCGCTTCGTCACCCTCGCGCGGCTGGTGCGCGACGAGGTCGATCCGGACGTGTGCGCGGCGCTTCCCCTCGGTCCGCTGCAGGCGACCGCCGAGCAGCTCCGCGCCAGCATCGAGCGGCGGAGCGCCGAGCTCGAGGTCGCCAAGCGCGACGCGCAGTCCGCCGCGCCTCCGGAGGCGGCGCCCTTCCTGCGTCGTGTCCAGCGGCTCGAGCGGCTGCTCGACCGGCTGCGGACCTCCCGCCTCGAGCTCGCGCGGCTGCTCGAGGAGCTCAGGAGCCCCGCCCCCTGACCGGCGTCCGATTCCGCGGCTGCGCCGCGTCCTCGGACGGCGGAAGCGCGCGCTGGCTCCACGCACCGGCGGCGCTGCCGCCGGCGCCTGGCGCACGCGCTTCCTGGTTCCGGCGTCCGATTCCGCGGCTGCGCCGCGTCCTCGGACGGGGGAAGCGCGCGCTGGCTCCACGCACCGGCGGCGCTGCCGCCGGCGCCTGGCGCACGCGCTTCCTGGTGACGGCGTCCGATTCCGCGGCTGCGCCGCGTCCTCGGACGGGGGAAGCGCGCGCTGGCTCCACGCACCGGCGGGGCTGCCGGCGGCGCCTGGCGCACGCGCTTCCTGGTGACGGCGTCCGATTCCGCGGCTGCGCCGCGTCCTCGGACGGCGGAAGCGCGCGCTGGCTCCACGCACCGGTGCCGCCGGCGCCTGGCGCACGCGCTTCCTGGTTCCGGCGTCCGATTCCGCGGCTGCGCGGCGTCCTCGGACGGCGGAAGCGCGCGCTGGCTCCAGGCACCGGCGGGGCTGCCGGCGGCGCCTGGCGCACGCGCTTCCTGGTTCCGGCGTCCGATTCCGCGGCTGCGCCGCGTCCTCGGACGCTTCCCCCCGGCCCCGTCGTCGCGACCTCCAGCGAGGCCCGGGACGACGTTCGCCCGGTGTCGAAAGCGTTTGCACCGGCCCCACGTCGGACAGTACAGTACGAGCAGACCCGCAAGTGCTGGTGCCGGTGGTGATCGAGCTGACCGTCGTCAACGGATCGAGTCCTGGGAAAACGGCGCGCTTCGACGGCCGGCGCATCACCCTGGGCCGAGACCGGGGCAACGACTTCCCGATCTCGGACAGCTTCGTCTCGAGCTTCCACGGCGAGATCCGGCTCCAGCCCCACGGCTACGTCTACACCGACCTGAACAGCCGCCACGGCACGACGGTCTCGATCCGCGACGAGATCGTGCAGCTCAACGGCGAAAACAACGGCGCGCGCAGCTGCTACCTCGGTGACGGCGCCCACATCCAGCTCGGCGAGACGGTGCTGCAGCTCAACGTCGGGCTGCCCGCCCGCTTGCACCGCAAGCCGAACGCCCACGAGACCTGGAAGCCCCGCTTCCGTGAGCTGGTCGAAGAGGAGAGCTCGGCGAGCCGCACGCTGCACGCGGTGCCGAGCGATCTGCTCGCCCGCAACTTCCAGCGCCGCGACCCGCGGCTGAAGCTGCTGATGCACTTGTCGTCGCAGCTCAACGGCCAGAACCGCCTGCCGGAGATCCTCGACCTGATCGTCGAGGCGACCTTCGTCGCCTTTCCGCTGACCCACTGTTTCTACATCGGGCTGCTCGACGAGGGCCTCGGCCTGGTGCCCTTCGTCACGCAGTTCAACGCCGAGACGGAGGCCTGCGACCCCGACACGGTGCTCAGCCCGATCCTGCTGACCCGCGTCGCCGAGAGCCGGCACCCGATCCTGTACGTGCGGGGGGCGGACTACGGCCCGCTGTCGATGGACTTCCTCGACGGGCCGACCAGCTCGAGCATGTACGTGCCCCTGCGCGGTCAGCACAAGCTGCTCGGCGTGATCACCATCACCAGCCGCAGCCGCGACAAGCTGTTCTCCACCCAGGACCTCGAGCTGTTCTCGGTGCTCGCCTCCAACGTCGCCTTCGCCCTCGAGCGCGCGAAGCTGACCGAGAACATCTACGAGATGTTCGAGGGCTTCGTGCGCGCCTCGGTGGTCGCGATCGAAGACCGCGACCCGACCACCGCCGGCCACTCCGAGCGCGTCGCGGCCTACACCATCGCGCTGGCCGAGGCGATCGACGGCAAGACCAGCGGCGAGCTCTCCGACCTGCGTTTCTCGCGCGATCAGCTGACCGAGTTGCGCTACGCAGCCCTCCTGCACGACTTCGGGAAGGTCGGCGTGCGCGAGTCCGTGCTGAACAAGGCCAAGCGCCTCAGCGACAACGACTACGAGCTGATCTGCCAGCGCTTCGCGACCTTCAAGGAGCGCCAGTGGCGGTGGCTGCTGTCCTCCCTGGTCGAGCGCGCCT
Organism: bacterium; assembly: GCA_030428695.1. The sequence goes on along the minus strand of JAUIEM010000006.1, from coordinate 41,330 downwards.
GCGACGAGCAGCGCGCGCCCTCGCGCGACGAGCTCTCCGGGATCCAGGACCAGCACGGGACGCTCGCCCGCAGGCTCGACGGCATCGTCGCCTTCATCGACCAGGTGCGGCACGCCAAGCGCCTCGACGAGGAGACCATCGCGCGCATCCACGCCCTGCGCGAGGAGGTGCTCGAGGTCGGCGAGGACGACGCGCTCAAGCTCTTCCGCGCGCACGAATTGCGCGACATGAGCATCCCCTACGGGACCCTCAACCGCGACGAGTGGGAGGACATGCGCTCGCACGCCTCGCGCACGGAGTACTTCCTCAGCCAGATCCCCTGGAGCTCCGAGCTGCGTTCGATCCCCTGCATCGCCGGCGCGCACCACGAGAAGCTCGACGGCAGCGGCTACCCGAACGGCCTGCGCGGCAAGGAGATCCTGCCCCAGGTGCGGATCATGACCATCGCCGACATCTTCGACGCCCTGACCGCCAACGACCGCCCCTACCGCAAGGCCTGCTCGGTCGAGGACGCGGTCGACATCCTGTGGAGCGACGCCGAGCGCGACCATCTCGACGCGCGCTTCGTCTCCCTGTTCGTCAAGCAGGTGCTGCCGAGCGTCGTCCACCTGGTCCCCGGCCACGATGCTTGAGCTCACGGTGGTCAGCGGCGGGAACTCCGGCCAGGTCGGCCGCTTCGGGGACGCCGTGGTCAGCCTCGGACGCGACCGGCGCAACGACTTCGTGCTGCTCGACGGGCACGTCAGCAGCCGCCACGGCGAGATCCTCCGCCAGCCCCACGGCTACGTCTACCGCGACCTCAGGAGCCGGCACGGCACGATCGTGACCGACGGCGAGCGCATGTTCAGCCTGATGAACCGCCACGAGCCGCAGACCTGCCTGTTGCACCACGGCTCCCGTATCACGATCGGGCAGACCGTCATCGACGTCTCGATCCCCTCGCAGATCCCGGAGGAGACGGGCTTCTTCGGGCTCGACGTCGACACCAACGAGATGGCCGTCCCGGACATCGACGCGCTGCCGGGGCTGCAACCGGTCGAGGAGCCTTCGGCGCCGCCGGGCGCGCTGCGCGGCTCCCTCGACGGCTACCCGCTGCCCCCGATCCACGCGACCATCCGCACGATGCCGGACCGGGGGCTGCCGGTCGACAACGCGGCGACCGGGATGATCGGGGTCGAGCTGTCCGACGACGTCGGCTCCGTCGACTTCGACGAGCTCGAGACCGGCACCTTCGAGGCGACGCCGCCGCGCCTGCATCCGGCCCAGGTCGTCGAGCCGCCCACCGACTTCGTCACCACCCGGCTCGGCATCGCCCGCGACGTGCTGCACCGCACCTTCGCCCGCAACGAGGAGCGCCTGCCGGCCCTGATGCGCCTGTGCGGAGCGCTGACCGGCTGCCGCACCCTGCCCTCGGTGCTCGAGCACCTCGCCCGCGCCTGCTTCGAGATCTTCCCCCTCGGGCTGTGCGTCTACACGGGTGTCGCCGACAAGAAGCGCGGGCTGACCCCGCTGCTGGTCCGCTTCGCCGACGGCGCGGCCCGCTGCGAGACCGGCGCGGTGTTCAGCTCCTCCCTGCTCGAGCGCGTGCTCGAGACCCGCGAGCCGCTGCTCTTCCAGCGCGACCGCGACTACGGCCCGCTCGAGGACGGCTTCCTCGCCGGACCGATCGCCTCGGGCATGTACACGCCGCTGTTCGGCACCGACCATCTGCTCGGCGTGCTCGCCGTCGGCAGCAGCAACACGGGCCGGCCCTTCGGCACCCAGGACCTCGAGCTGCTCTCGCTGATCGCGAGCATCGTCGCGGCGACCGTCGAGCGCACGGGCCGCTTCGGCGCCTGGCGCGACATCGCCGAGAGCCTCGCCCGCATGGTCGCGGCGGCGGTCGAGGCGCGGGAACCCGGACGCCGCGGCCACAGCGAGCGCGTCGTCGCCCACGGCCAGGCCCTCGCCCGCGCCGCCCACCGCCAGGACAGCGGCCCGCTCGAGGGGCTGCGCTTCGGCGACGACTCCCTGCGCCGCCTGCGCCTCGCCGGGCTGCTCCACGACTTCGGCCGCATCGCCCTGCGCGAGGACGCCCTCGAGCGCGCGCGCCGACTGCCCGTCGGCGGCCTGGAGCGCATCCGCGAGCGCTTCGCCCAGCTCAAGCTGTGGGGCCAGCTCGGGCTGCACGAGCGCCTGCTCGAGACCCTGCGCGGCGCGGGCCGGGCCCCGACCGAGAGGGACCGGGCGGCCCTCGCCCGCGACGTCGAGACGCAGAACGCCCGCCTCGACGGCGTGCTCGCCTTCGTCGAGAAGCTCGACGCCAGCCCGACGATCACCCCGGGCCAGCGCAAGAAGCTCGCCAAGGTCGCCAAGGCCCGGGTGCTCCTGGCCGGGGAGGCGACGCCGCTGCTCGAGTCGCAGGAGGTCGCCCGGCTCCAGGCCGACGGCTTCTACACCCCCGAGGAGCGCGCGGAGCGGGAGGCCTACCCGGCCCGCTCCCTGCAGTGGCTGCAGCCCCTGCCCTGGCCCGAGGCCCTGAAGTCCCTGCCCCGGCTGGCGGTCGCCGCCCACGGCCAGATCCGCGATCCGGACGAGGAGATGCGGGTGCTCGCGGTCGCCCAGCGCTACGCCTCGCACTGGCAGCGGCTACGCGACACGGCGGCCGCCCGCGCGGCGCTGCAGGCCGAGGCCGAGGCGGGGGAGCTGTCCGGACCGCTGGTCGAGCTGTTCCTGGGCGAGGTGCTGGAGGAGGAAGGGGAGGGCTGAGCCGCGGGATTCCCCCTAGCCGCCCTGCATCTGCAGCTGCAGGAGCATCGCGTCCGCCCGCTTCCACAGGTCGGCCTGGGCCTTCTGCTCGAGGTAGTTCATCGAGGCGGTGCGCAGCTCCTGGCCCGGCTTGATGCCGCGCGCCCAGAGCCCGGGGTTGTACTGCATCAGGTACGACAGCTCCTTCTCGTACTTGTACGCCGCCGCCCGCTTCTTCGCCTCCTGGCCGATGATCGGCGCGCCGGCACGCGCGACGTCGTACACCGCCTTCGCCGCCCTCTTCGCGAACGCCCCCTTGATCGCGTCCTCGACGATCTTCTTGTCCTCCCCCTTGAGCCCCGGGGGCGCGCTCTTCTTCCACAGCGTGGTCACCGTCGCGAGGCTCGTCGTGCCGAGCGCGAACAGCGAGCTCCTGACCCAGACCGCGGTCTGCGACACGGCGACCTCGGCCGACTTCGCGCCGGTCTGGGTCGCGAGCCAGGTCGCCAGGCGTCCGGCCAGGGTCGGCGCCCTGGTCAGCGCCTGGCCGCTCGAGCCGAGGATGATCGAGCTGCCGCCGAGACCCCCGCTGACCATCGGCACGACCTTCGTCAGCGTGAACAGGCCTCCGGCGACCGCGGCGGCCGACAGCGCGATCTTCGTCGACCACGAGGTCCAGGTGCTCAGCTTCTTGATCCACTTCGCGCGGGCGAGCCACGGCGCCGCGGCGCGGTTGTGGTTCTTGATCGCGGCCTGGACCCACTTGCGGTAGTCGGCGGCGGACATCGAGTCGGACTTCTTGGACGTTGCCACGGGACACCTCCTCTGCGGTGATGGAGATGGTACCGCGTGAGGTCGCGACGACGTTTCCTTGTCCTTCGTCAAGTATCTGTGGTACAACAACATGTGTTGCAGTGTGTGGCGGAGCTGTCGTCTGCGCGAGACCGATCCCGGCCCGGATGACCGACCTCCACTCAGCGTACGCTCTTTCCCGGTCCGGCAGGCGGGGGAAAACACGGCCCCTACAGGAATTTCGAGCAGTTGTGTGACAGCATGTAGGGTAGGCCTCCCCCCCTACACCCGCCCGACCTCCGCCAGCCAGGACCAGTACGCCCGGTAGGTCGCGTCGTCGTAGACGCCGCTGATCCGCACCGGGTGGCCGAGGGAGACCAGGGCCTCCTGGAAGTCGCGGACGCGCGCTCCCCGCATCCCGAGCAACAGCAGGAAACGCCGCGGGATGTGCTCCGGGTGGTTGGCGGGCTCGCCGGCCAGGCCCCGGCGGGCGAGGCGGGTCAGGAGGTCGTAGTCGAGGGCCGCGGCGAGGCGGCGGGCCGGGATCAGGCCCTCCTCGCGCTCGGTCTCCTCGAGCACCGCGCCGATCGCGAGCAGGGTCGCGTGGCGCAGGGTGACGGCCGGGGACGACGGGCGTACGGGGGTGGTTTCCATCACAGGTCCTCGTCTTCGTCGATGTCGAGGTAGTACTCCAGGTCGGGCAGGTCGCTCAGCGGGGAGCTGCTGTCGCTGGAAGGCGCGGACGCCTTCCGCTTCGGCGGCACGTACCAGTTCTTGACCTGCTCGAACACGACCGTGTTGCCGTGCCACAGCCGCGACATCGGATAGGCCCCGCTGTTCGGCACGTTGAGGAAGCGCGCGTAGGTGTAGGGCTTGCCGCTGAAGAAGGTGAAGCCGCACGAGAAGCCGCAGGCGGTCAGGCTGAGCTTGACGTCGATGCCGCAGTCGAAGGTGAACTTGTAGGCGCCGCCGGCCTCGCGGTTGATCTTGAAGCCGACCGGGAAGCCGAGGGAGCCGGTGGCGGAGCACTCCATCCACTGCAGGGCCTTGATCACCGGCTTCAAGGCCGAGCTGCTCGCGCCGCCCTTCTTGCCGGGCAGGGCCATGTTCCAGATCGGCTCGAGCTTCAGCTCCAGGCCCAGGGTGAAGGTCACCGCGCCGTCGAACAGCCAGTTCCCGCCGTACAGCACGTCCGGGAACATCGGCTGGAAGCTGTTCGGCCCCCACAGGTCGCCGTCCTTGATCTCGGCGAGGAAGAACTTCACCCGCGTCGCCGAGCGCAGCTTCATGAACTTCAGCAGCTCGTCCTTCTGCCGCAGCTTGTTGCGGAACTGCTGGTACTTGTCCCGCGGGACGAGGAAGTAGCGCACCGGCCCGGTCGGATCGCAGAAGGCCTCCCAGTCGTCCTCCTTCTCCCAGCGCCGGAAGAAGGGAGCAGGCCGGTCGGCGCTGCTGTCCTCTTTCGCCAGGCGGGCCTCCCGCTCCTCTTCGGTCTCGACCAGGGGCGTGCCGGGGTAGCTGATGGTCAGGCCGCCGTCGGGGCCGACGATCGCCTCCTCGAGCATCGTGTCGGTGACCTGGCCGGTGTCGCTGTTGTTGACGACGATGACCTTGCGGGTCTTCTCGCGGATCGGGCGCTTGGTCAGCGGGTCGACCTGCATGAATTTCGGATGGGTGTGGATGCGCTGCCACCAGGTGGTCACGTCGGTCAGGTCGCCGTGGGACTCCTCGGACAGCGCCAGCGCCAGCCCCGCCAGCTCGGCCTCGTTGCGGAAGATGTAGTTCTTCAGGTAGTCGTGCATGCCCTTCAGGGTGCGCCACTTCCAGCCCAGGGTGGCCAGGCCGCTCAGGCTGAAGAAGGGGGCGACCGAGAGCTTGAACAGCCAGAAGATCCAGAACAGCTCGGTGAAGGTGAACTTGCCCTCGTAGCCGACGGTCAGGAAGGCTTTGTGCAGCTCGGCGAGCTTGTCGTAGTCGTAGCCGCCGGTCAGCACGAAGCTCGACTGGTACTTGCGTGGGGGCTTGAGGACGTCGAACTCGCCGTGGGCCTTCAGCGCCTTCTTCGTCTTGTCGTTCGCGGCCTTCTGCTTCTGGCGGATCTTCTTGTCCTGCTCGGCGATCCGCGCGCCTTCGCGGTTGGCCGCGCGCTGGGCCTCGGAGATCTCGCGCTTGGCGCGCTCGCGCTCGTCCTTCGTCGTCGCCTCGCGGCGCTTCTTGTCCCAGTAGCGCACGCTGCTCTCATAGGTGCGCTTGGCGCTCTCCATCTGGCGCTTGGAGCGCTTCTCGACCTCGACATCGCGGGCGGCGGCCGCGGCGTCGAAGTTCGCGTTCTTCAGCTTGGACAGCGCCGCGTCCTGGGCGAGCCGGCGCTCCTTGTGGTTGAGGTGCTGCACCGCGTCGAGCTCGGCCTGCTTCGCCGCCGCCTGGGCCGCCTCGATCTTCGGGTGCTTCTCGAGCTCGTTCAGCTTGCGCACCGCCTCGCGGAACTCCGGCGTGCGCCGGCCCGCCGCGGTTCCTCCCAGCCGCCGCACCTCGCCGCGCTGGGCGTCGACCAGCTCCTGGCGCTTGGCGAGCACCCTGGAGGCGACCGCGTTCTCCTTCGCGGCCTTGATCTTCGCCTCCCGCTCCTCCGGGTCGGAGCCGGCGGGCTCGAACAGGGCGTAGCCGAGCTTCTTCCAGCCGCCGCCGCGGACGGTGAATTCCCCCGCCCGCTTGGCGAGCTCCTCGCTCGCCGAGGTGCCGCCGACCTCGGTGTCGCCGGCCGTGGTGCGCTCGATCGCGTCCTTGCCCTTGAAGCGCAGCTGGGCCTGGGCCGCGGCGGCGGTGCCGGGCAGCGGGTTGGGGGTGTCGACGTGGGCCTCGAACAGGTGCAGCAGCGACTGCCACAGGGCGTTGTTCGGGTCGAAGAAGTTCGGGTGGAAGCTGTCCATCGCCTTGGACTTCTTGGCGATGAACATGATCAGCTTGAACAGGAACATCACGACCTGCAGCTTGGTCTGCGAGGCGATGTGCGCGTTCCACAGCCGCCGCTGCTCGCGCATGCGGGCGGCTTCCTTCTCCGCCGCGGCGAGCTTCTCGGCCTCGGCGAGCTGGTCGAGCACCTCCTGCTCGTCGCGCTCGAAGGCGTCGACCTGGTTGACGAACAGGCCGCGGATGTCCTCACCCTGCTGGCCGAGCGCGCTCAGGGCGCCGATCCCCTCGGCGACCTCGGCGGGCACCAGCCGCAGGTGCAGGCCGTCGGGGCCGACGATCTGCTGGCGCAGCACCGCGTGGATCGGGCTGGTCGCGGGGTCGTCGTCGTCCTGCTCGATGTCCTCGCGTTCGACGCGCTTGAGCATCGAGGCGAACAGGTCCTCGACGGTGCCGTCCCAGAACTCCTGGAGCTTCTTCGGCGTCGAGGTGTCGTAGCCGTAGAAGAAGTTGTAGGTGTTGCGGGTGTCCGCGTCCTTCTTCTGGCGCTGTTCCGCCGAGAGGCCTTCATCGGTGCTCTTGATGAACCAGCGGTGGCTCCAGTAGACGTTGCCTTCGGACATCCGCCACTGCAGATAGAGGATGTTCCACAAGAACACCTGGTACTTGTCGAACAGCTGCTTGTACTTGCGCAGGTGCTGGTTGTTCGGGACGTCGACGACCTGGTCCTGGGCGGCGATGGAGAACACGCTCGGCCGGGCGAGGAACTCCTGCTCGACGCGGTCGGAGCCGGAGCGCGGCTTGACCTTGAGCAGCCGCCGGTCGTAGACCAGCGCCATGATCTCCATCGTGTTCGCGCGGTAGGGGGAGAAGGGGATCGCGGGGACGACGGCGGTCTCGAGGATCTTCGCGCCGTCCTTCTCCTTCTGGATCGCGACCTTCTGGCTCGCGCCCCGCTGGCCGTGCCCGAGGGCGGCGATGATCTTCGCGGCGAGGTCGTCGTCGGAAGCTTCCTCCGCGGCCGGCTTCTTCTCGTCGTCCCCCTTGTACAGGTCGAGCCGCTGCAGCAGCTCTTTGGCGTCGTCCGGATGCCGGTTGTTGTCGCACAGGGTCAGGCTGCCGACCCAGATCGCGCCGCCGCGCAGCCCCTCGAACTGCGCGGGGAGCTGGGCGTCGAGCGGGAAGTAGAAGACGTTCGGGTCCTTCTGCGCGTCGATATTCCGCATGCCCCAGCCGATGCGCGACAGGGGGTCTTTGCCGATGCGCGCGAGGGTCTCCTGTGGCGCGGAGCCGTCCGGCGTCCCGCGCAGGAAGCCGACGAGCGAGATCCAGTACGGCAGGTCCTCCTTGCGCAGCGCCGCCTTCGGCTTCCCGCCCTCCTTGAAGGGCAGCATCACGACCCAGACCTCGGTCCGGATCGCGTAGGGCACCTCCTTGTCCGCGAAGGTCTTGGGCACCCGCAGGGTGGTGCCCGGCGGCACGAAGGACAGGTGCGCGAGGGGGTGGGTCAGGCCGTTGCGCAGCTCCTGGGCCTGGCGGTTGAGCTTGCGGTAGCGCAGCTTCTCCCGCCGCATCTCCGCGTCGAGCTCGGCCTTCTTCAGGGCGTCCTTGGTCTTGAACAGGCGGTCCTCGAGGCCGAGGAGCTTCTTGACGAGCGGCTTGAGCTCCTTCTTCTTGAAGGCCTCGACCTCCCGCGCCCGGGCGAGCAGCGCCTCGCGCAGCGGCTTCTCGAGCTGCCCCTTGTTGCACAGGTAGAGGTCGCGGGGGGTCAGGGGCGCGCCGACCAGGTGGGCGAGGGAGCGGCGCGCGTCATCCTGGTCCAGCCCCGCGAGCCACTCGTCCTCTTTGCGGTCGACCAGGGCCTGCAGCTTGGCCTCGGCCGCCTTCAGCTCCTTGAAGGCGGTCAGCCGGGCCCTGTTCCAGGGGCTCTTGTCGACCAGCTTGACCCGCCCGAGCAGCGGGCGGAAGCGGTCGCTCTCCTGCTCGAGCACGATCTTCAGCCGGACGGGCTCGGGCTTCTCGCCCTTGCCTACGAAGGCCGGGTCGTTGGCGGCCTTCGTCGTGTAGTAGGAGTAGTCCCGCACCCGGGAGCTCCTCGCCCGCACCTTGAAGCCCGGCCGCCCGAGCTTCTCGTGGACGAACAGCAGATGGTCCTTGTAGGGCTCGACGTGGACGTTGCTCGCGCCGAGCTTCTCCCAGCTCTTCAGCCGCGCCGGATGCCAGAGCCGGCGCACGCTCTCGGTGAGCTGCAGGAAGGTCGGGGCGCCGTCGACGTAGAAGTGGCCGACGCCGAAGCCCTCGAAGCCGCGGTCGACGATGCAGGTCAGCTCGAGGGTGTCGTGGTCGAGGTGCAGCACGCCGCTGCCGCGGTCGGCGGCCTGGATCTTCTGCGCGAGCGACTGCGGGTCGACGGTGAAGCTGCCGATGCGTTCACCGGCGAGGTTCTCGATGCGGCACTGGACCGCGAGCTTCTTGACCTCGACCGCCGGGTAGATCAGGTCCATGTAGGCGTAGTGCTCGCTGTCCCAGCGGCGGCGGAAGCGGAACAGCGGGCCCGTGCTCTCCTTGACGGTGTCGTCGACCGGCGCGAAGGGCTCGGCGAGCGTGCCCGCCTCGATGAAGCCGCCGACCTCGCTGTCGAAGGGCCGGGTGAAGACCTTCTGCAGCACGGTGTTCTTGCCGTCGACAGTCTTCTTCTCGAGGTAGCGGTAGGAGCGGTGCGTCGGTGCGCGGCCGGGGACCGCCTTGCCGCTCTCGGCGGAGATCGCGACGAAGTCGGCGAAGCTCTCTTCCAGCTCCCAGCGGGCGTTGCGGGTCTCGCCGTCGATCGTCGTCGCGCGGGTGACCGTGCGCGTGCGCCGCTCGATGCGCAGCCCGTGCTCGTCGTTGCGGCGCGCGGTCTCGGTCTTGAAGTCCAGGGATGAGCGCGCCTCGGACAGGAGCTTGCCCGCCGGGTCCTTCTTCTCGTAGCTCTGCCGCTTCCGGACCTCCTCCGTCGTCCAGGTGTCCGGTTCCTCTTCCCGCTCCCCGCGCTTCTTCAGGACGGTGATCTCGAAGGTCTCGGTGAACAGCGGGCTGCCGTTCTCGTCGAGCTCGCTGGTCGCGATGCGGCGCCAGGGGCCGGAGAAGCCGTCCTCCGAGCGGTGGTCGGACTCGATCTCGGCCCGCGTCCGCAGCACCTTGCTCTCGCCGCGCAGCACGTACTCGCGGCAGCTCTTCGCCCGGCGCATGCGGCTGCGGCTGTGGCGGGTCATGCTGCGCAGGACGCGGTCCTCCTCGAACAGCACCTCGTCCTTCTTCAGGTCCTCGAAGGCGTAGGTCTTCGCGAAGCTCTTCAGGGCGTCGTCGCCGTCGCCCATCGCGTCGGGCAGCCCGTAGGTGTCGTCCTTGACCGTCTCGGCTCCCGCCGGGTCGGTCGTGACCAGGCGGAACTTCGTCGGGTAGCCGCCCTTCCCGGTCGCGACCGCCACCGTGCGGCCGCCGTCGGCCGCCGTGCGGGTCATGCGGAAGATCCCGCCGGTGTCGTTCTTCTCGAAGCTGCACACGGTGTGCGCCCCGTCCGGCTCGGTCAGCTCGTAGCTGTAGGCGCCGAGCTCGGTGACCGCGACCGTGGTCTTGCTCGCCCGGCCGACGACCTTGCCGCCGAGCTTCAGGGTCCAGGTGTGGGTGTCGCCGCTCGTGGCGCCGAGAAGCTCGAGGTTCTTCTCGAAGCGCCCGTCGACGCCGATGAGCTGCTTGACCAGCCGGAAGCCGTCGCGCTCGTCGCGCAGGAAGATGCGCCGCTTGCCGGTGACCAGGGTGGTCTGCACCGAGAGCAGCTCGGTGCCGTAGCGGCCGCCGACCTCGACCTCCGAGATCCCGACGTTCGGATCGGCGATCGCGTACAGGCGCTGCTGTGTCCCCTGGCGGTAGCCCTTGTCGGTGTACTGCACCGTCGGCTGGCCGGCCTTGCTCTTGAGGATGAGCTGCTCTTCGCCGTCCTTGTCGCTCGGCGTGATGCGGTAGATCCAGCCCGTCGGCGCGGTCGCGGTCGTCCACTGCTCCTTGATCTTGCCGTCGGCGCGGCGGGTCAGGTGTTTGTAGTGCCAGTCGTCCCAGTCGAGCTCGGCCTCGGTGAAGCCCTCGCGCACCTCGTCCTCGATCTCGCGGACGATCTTCTCGGTCTTGCCGCTGCCGAGGTCGCGCTCGAGGGTGATGCGGGTCAGGCCCGCGGCGTCGTCGCGCTCCCAGCTGTGGCCGAGCCAGGTCACCTCGAGCTCGGCCTCGGTCTCGAGGAAGACGTTCCACTCCCCGCGCACCCAGGCGTCGACGCCCTTGTCGAAGTTGATCGGGCGCGCCGGGTCGTTCTGGGCGTCCCAGACCGCGACCCGCGCCGCCGGCTGGCCCTCGTGCTGCGCCTGGCGGCCGACGAAGCCGCGCTGGTCGTGGAGCCGCACACCGCCCTTGTCGGTCGGCTTCTCGTTGCCGATGCACAGGAGCAGGTGGTTCTTCGCGCCGAAGTGCTCGAGGGAGAGCTTGTCGCGTACCTTGCCGTCGTGGGTCAGGGGCACATCGTCGGCGTGCAGGGGGGCGGGCAGCTGCAGGAAGACCTCGACCACCTTCTTCTGCTGCATCTCGTTGCCGGCGAAGGCGCGGCCGTTCGCCGCGATGCGCAGGCGCTCGGCGAGGGGCTTCAGGCCCGGCAGCAGGCCGTTGTGCAGGTTCCGCAGGTGCCAGCTGCCCGGGTCGCTCACGACGGTCAGGGCACGCTGCGCGGGCGGCATCTTGCCGAGCTTCCCGGCGTTCTTCCTGCGCACCTCGTCGCAGGCCTTGACCTCGGCGTCGAGGGCCTTGCGCACCGTGTCCTGCAGGGGGTCGGCGATGCGCTGCAGGGTGTCATCCTTCTGCACCGCGTAGGTGGTGTAGTACTTGTCGGGCTTGCCTGCCTTGGCGAGCGTCTCCGCCTCGCTCTCGCTCGGCTCGACGCGCAGCCCGCGGCCGGTGACCGTGCGGCCGAAGTCGGACTTCGGGTCGAGGACGTAGACGTCCTTCTTCGGGTCGATCTTCTCGAGGGTCTGCAGGAAGCGCCCCTCCTTGTCCTTCTCGGCGGCCTGATGCTGGCGCACGTCGCCCGGGGAGCGGACCTTCCACAGCTCCATCCGGCCGATCTTCCAGTGGACCGGCACCTCGACCTTCTGGGCCCCGACCCGCGCGACGAAGGTCTGGACATCGGTGCTCTTCGGCTCGCTCACGCCATCGCCTCCTCATCGCCGAAGACCGCGGTGTTCGCCCGCGGGCTGAGCTCTTCCTCCCCCTCGGGCTCCGGAGGCTCCCCGAGCCGGCTGGCGGCCAGGCCGGCGACGACGCGGGGGGCGTCGGCGGTCGGCGGGGCCGCGGGGGTGGCGGAGGGCGCGTCCGGGGTGATCAGCTGCTCCTCGCCGAGGTCGCCGGGCTTCGCCATGCGCTTGAAGAAGCCGAAGCTGTCGTCCCAGCCGGGGAAGATCCGCGCCTGCATCGTGAAGTCCTTGCGCGGCAGCCGCTTCTCGACGCGGCCCTGGACGGTCTTGACCACCTCCTCGGTGCCGAGCACGGGGTCCTCGATCACGACCTCGACGCCGTCGAGGGGCGCGCCGTCGTCGTCGACCAGCAGCGCGCTGACCAGGCCGCGCGGGTCGAGCCAGGAGGTTCCACCGAGCACCTGCCCGGCCTCCTTCTCATCGCCGAAGCGCGAGGCCAGGCGGGCCTTGGCGGCGTCGGGGTCGTAGCGGGGGATGGAGAGGACGACCGGCTGCCCATCTTTTCCCAGGGGCTCGAGCTCGGGCTCGGGACAGGCCTGCTTGTTGTGCTCCCACAGATCTTCCCAGTGGTCGATGCCGTGGGCCGCGGCAACGCTCTGGAACGTGTCGCCGGTTTGGACCGTGTACCGCAGGTCGCCCGCCATGACGCCTCCCATACTCGTTTCTCTTCGTATACTCTTACGATACCGAAGCGCCGGAGGATGATGTGAGCGATTCCGAGAGCACCCGCCGAAACGTCGAGCGCAGCGAGCTGAGCTCTGGCCTGCGGATCAAGTCCGGCCGGCAGTACGCCCTGATCATCAAGAAGCCCCACTTCTGCCTGCGCGACCTCGGCAAGATCGCCCGGGAGATCGAGGCGGCCGAGGGCCTGCCCGCCGCGAAGCAGTTCTGCCGCGGCCTCGACTACGACCGCCTGGCGGGCCTGTGCGAGCGCTGGCACAAGGACCCCGCCAAAGAGGACAAGAACAACCCGAACAAGCACGTCCATCCGCGCTTCATGCTGTTGCCCTGGATGGACGACGCGCTGCTCCCCGAGGACGCGCGCGAGGGGCTGTTCAAGGGCGACGGCGCCGGGCCGGTGCTCGAGATGACCCGGGCCCTGAAGCAGATGGTCCCCTGCGAGGAGAGCGCGGTCTTCGATGCCGGGGTGCTGCGCGCGTACAAGCAGTGGTACGCGGGGCAGGCGGCCGCGGGGTAGGGTCGGGACCTCCTCCCGTCTGATTCACCGGGATTCCTGCTGCGGACCCGGATGCCGCAGATCTCGGGCACTTCGAGCCTTCTGCGCTGCTCACCTATGGCGCTGCATGGGCTCCGCTGCTCGAAGACCCGAAGCGCCCGATCTCAAGCGGCCTCCGGGCCCTCGCGACGAAATCCCGGTGAATCAGCCGGGCTCCTCACTGTCGAGAGGCGTTGCCGGTTTCTTGCGCTCCGGCGTAAAGGCTGGAGGACTCTCGAGAGTGCGTCGGCGGAAGCCGGAGGAGGTCGAAGCATGGACCAGCGCGTACGGTGCCCCGACTGCGCCGAGTGGATCCAGAAACTCGCAAAGGTCTGCCGGTACTGCGGGAAGAAACTCGACAAGACCACCTCCGGCGAGCGGCACCTGCGCCGTGGCCCACCGGCCAAGCGTGCTCGACCTCCTGCGGTGCAACGGAGTGGAAGCCACTCCGCCCCTCCAACCCGACGACGCCGACCCCGCAGAAACCAGCCGAGCTCCTTCGGCTCGAGCCGGATCCTCGCCATCTGCGCTGTCGTTGTGCTCGGATTCGTGCTTCTGATCCTCGCCGTCCGCAAGCCGGAGGCGGATCGGGGCGACGACACCGCGCGGACGGAGAGGAGCTCCGACACCGTAGCGGGCGGTCGAGAGGAGGAACCGCCGGACCCGCCCTCATCGGCGTCCATCCCAGAACCTGCCCAGGACCCTTCACCGCCGACGCCGACACCGCAACCCGAGATGCCGGCGCCCATGCCTGCACCGCAGCCCGCAGCCGTGGACGCTCCAGGACCCCTCCACGGGTTCTGGGAGGCTGTCGTCACGCGGTCGGTGTTCGGCGTCCAGACCTCGTGTAGCCTCGGTCGCCCGGAGTTGGTCCTCGACGAGCTCGAGACGACGCCGATCGAGACGATTCCGGCTGGCGAGGTTCCTGTCGGTGAGCTCGAGGACGAAGAGAGGCTCGCCGCGATCTGGACCCTCGTCGCGAGAATCTGGGACGATTGCTATGACGAGAGCATCATGCCCCCGATCTCGGCCCTCGTGACCAGAGCTCCGATCACCAATGCGATCGCGACGACCCACCAGGGCGAGAACCTCGTGATCATCGACGCGGCCTGGCTCTGGGAGTGTGCCACCGTCGCCTGTCGCCGGCTGTGGGCGACGGGCGATCCCGAGTTCTCCGGGCTCGAGGTCGTCCACCCGTCCCACGCGCTCGTTTGCGCGGACAAAGCGCTGGAGCTGACAGTCAGGAAGGTCCTGATCGGCTATGTCCTCGCTCATGAGATCGGCCACATCCTGTACGCCCACCTGGATCGGCGAGCGGACATCGACGATCAGTGGTTGAAGGAGATGGAAGCCGACAGCTACGGGGGCGCCCTCGAGGGCCGCATCGCCCAACGAGCCGGGCTCGACCAGGACCTCGCGCTCCGCTCGATGCAGGAGCTGTGGGGGGTTGTCTGGACGTCGGAGATCTCCTCGCATCCGGACAGCGCGCGCAGGATGCTCTACCTTCAAGAGGGCTTCCTCTTCGCCCTGCAGTATCCGGATGAGAGCCAGGAGACCTTCGAGGCTCTGCATGAATTCCGGCTCGCGCGCAGCGACTTCCCCAAGAAGGTCACCCACTTCAGCCTTCTACACCAGTATCTCGACGAGGAGGAGGAGTGGCGGCCGACCTCGCAGCAGTTGGCGTTCGCCGAAGCGATGGGCGTCGATGTCGTCATCGAAGACGATCTCGGCATGGAGTTCGTCCTGATTCCCCCCGGACACTTCCAAGCGGGCTCCTACCACGCCGACGATGAGGATCGCTACGTCGCCCGCATCTCCCGTGGATTCTATCTGCAGACGACCGAGGTCACGCAAGCGCAGTGGCTCAGGGTCATGCGCAGCAATCCCTCACGCGCGCAGGTCACACGCTCCTTTCCCTTGGAGACCGTCTCCTGGGAGGAAGCCGTAGAGTTCTGCAACCACGCATCGCGCGACGCGAACCTGGACCCTTCGTTTTCGATCCAGGGAACGGACATCGCCTTTCGCGGTTTCGGTTACAGCGGGTATCGCCTCCCCACGGAAGCGGAATGGGAATACGCCTGCCGGGCCGGATCCGATCAGGACTTCTTCTTCGGCGGATTCATCGATCGCCATCTCGCTTGCTACGCCGCGGAAGGCCCGGGCGAAGTCGGACGCTTCCGCCCCAATGACTTCGGGCTCTACGACATGCATGGAAACGTCGCCGAGTGGTGTCTGGACGAGTTCCTCGACAACGTCGCAGGTGGCGGAGAGATCGACGAGCTCGTCGATCCCCTGGTCTACAAGGGAAACAGGAGGCAGCAGGTCATCCGCGGGGGCGGCTGGAACAGCACCGCGAATGAGTGCCGGTCGTCGTTCCGCAGCTGGCGGCTGCGAACCGAGCACTACAGCGATGTCGGGCTACGGCTCGTGCTGCCGCTGATCACCGACACCACCGAAACCGACGAGCTGCCGGGCGCTGAACCGGACACCGTGCGTGAAGATCTCGCCCGTGAGGTCAAACGGCAGGTCACCAAGTGGTTGACGAAGCGCCGCTACATGATGTGCGACGAGTGCGGAGAAGACGGGGTGCGCAGTTGCTCGCCGACGGTGCGGTACATGGCAGGCCGCGATGCCAATGGCTGGCCGATCTACCGGACGAGAACCTGCAGCCGGTGTTCCGGACGTGGGCAGTATGACTGCCCTGACTGCGTCGACGGCATCTCGACCGAGAAGTCACGAGAGCTGCTCGAGGATTTTCGCGCCCAGGACTCACCCCTCAAGGGCTACAAGCGATCGAAGACGGTCATCATGATCGACGAGTCTCTCAAGCGTGCGACGGCTACGTGCTGGGTCAAGCACCGCGGCGCCAGGGACTATGTGGACGAAGTGAGCGTCTGGGTCCTCGAAGGCAGGACGTGGGTGCGCGGCAACTGAGGGCGACCGGCGATCCAGTTGTTGAACGCCAGCTGGATGTTCCCCACGCTGTGCGACACACTGTAGCGCAGCTCATGCATCTTCCCGGAGGAACCATGCACACCCATTCCCGCGGGGCGCTGCCCCTGTGTCTGCTCGCCCTGTTCCTCAGCCCGGTCCTCGGCGACACGCCCTTCATTGATGCCGACCAGTGGGGCACGCTGGACAGCGAGATCGAGGTCTTCGGGACGCCCGACGGCACCGTCTGCGTGCGCATCGACGGACGCACGGTGTGGCGCGCGGCGGAAGCTTCCGTCGAGCGCCTGTGGATCCGGGGTGGGCAAGGGGATGACTGGCTGACGGTCGATCACCGCGGGGGGCTGCGCGTGCCGATCCTGTTCGACGGCGGCGCGGGAGGCTACGACGGCATGTCCGTGCGCGGCGAGCGGAGCACCTCGGCGACCTACCGCCCGCACCCGACCACCTACGGCGCGGGGACCATCGCGTTCACGGGGGAGGACGCGCCGGGCGCGATCACCTTCACCGGGCTCGAGCCGATCGACCTCAGCGGGCTGGCGACCGCGACCCTTCAGCCGACCGGCGCGGACGATGTGATCACCATCGCCGCGGACTTCGACTTCGCGACGGGGACCCAACCCGCCCTGCGCGCGACCGGGACCAGCGGGGGCGTCGCGTTCGAAGCGGTCGCCTTCTCCAATAACACCACGGTCGTGATCGACACGACGACCAGCGACGGCGACGACTCGATCACCATCACCGGGGCCGCCAACGACCACGGCAACACCCACCTGCTGATCGACGCGGGCACGGGGACGGACCTGATCGACGTCCAGGGCGCGGCCTTCTTCGCCGGCAGCATCGACCTGCGGGCGGCGGCGCTGACCGTCGGCGCAGGCCTGACCAGCAGCGGGGGCGAGGCGATCACACTGCGCACCGACCAGCAGGCGATCACCGCCGCGATCAACTCCGCGACCGGCATCGTCACCCTCGAGCCCCTGAGCGCGGACCTCGAGATCGCCCTCGGCAGCGCGAGCGACCAGGCGGGCATCCTCGACATCGCCGACGCCGAGCTCGATCTGATCAGCGCGACCATCCTCCGCGTCGGCAGCACGACCAGCGGCGACATGACGCTGGTCGACCGCATCGACCCCGCGCTGACGAACACGCTCTCGGTGCTCTGCGGAGGGCGCATCATCGACGACCTCTCGGCGACCAACTTCGCGGTCCGCGCTCTGGCCATGCAGGCGGCCGACGGGGTCGCCTGGTCGGGGAACAACGTGCTCGTCGAGACCGAGTGCGACACGATCGCGGTCGTCAACACCACCAGTGGCGGCATCGCCGTCCTCGAGGTCCTCGCCGGCGGCGATCTCGTGGTCGGCACCGTCGACGGCGTGGTCGGCGTGCAGAACCTCGCGACCAGCGGTCCCTTCCCGAACATCAACCAGGTCGAGACCAACGGCGGCAACCTGACCGTCGACGCCCCGATCTTCTCCGAGAACCGCAGCCTCTTCATCGTCGCCCAGGCACCGGGGAACGGGACCCGCACCCTGACCAACAACTCGACGATCTCGACCACGGACGGCGATGTCGAGCTCCACGCCAACAACATGGCCCTCGAGAACGGCACGATCACCGCGGGCAACGGCGGAGACATCATCCTGCGCCCCGAGTTCCAGAGCGCCCTCAGCCTCGGCGGCGTCGACGTCGCCAATGTCCTCGGCATCAGCGCGGCCGAGCTGGCGACGCTGACGCTGACCGGCACCCTCGAGCTCGGCCACGGCGCGACGACCGGCCTCGAGCTGGTCGCCACGCTCGACCTGAGCAGCAGCCCGACCGCCGCCCGGGTCGAGCTGCGCGCCGACGTGATCTCCGGCAGCGGCGCCAACGTGCTGACCGCCGCCGACCTGTCCCTGCGCTCCGACGCCGGCATCGGGAGCATGGCGGACGCCTTCCGCTTCGACGCGACCACCCTGACCACCCTGAGCGTGGGCGACCAGTTCCTCGTCGAGGCGGACACCGCGACCATCACCAGCGCCGACCTCGACGCCGGCACGTCGAGCATCGTCCTGGGCGGCGGAACCTTCGTCGGCGCGAGCGGCGCGGACATCCTCAGCGCGGCGGTGGTCGAGAGCGGCGCGACCCTGGTCGGCACCGGGACGGTCGGGGACCTGACCGTCGAGAGCGGCGGCGGCCTGGCCCCCGGCAGCAGCCCGGGCACACTGACGAGCGGCAGCCTCGACCTGCAGAGCGGCGCGACCCTGACCGCCGAGGTCGACGGCGACACGCCAGGCAGCGAGCACGACCAGCTCAGTGTCACCGGCACCGTCAGCCTCGGCGGCAGCCTCTCCCTGTCCGGCACGGCGGACTACGCGAGCGCCGCCGGCGGCGTGGTGCTGATCGACAACGACGGCAGCGACGCGGTCACGGGCACCTTCGCGGGCCTGGCCGAGGGAGCCTCCGTCAGCTTCGGAGCCCTGCAGGGGCTGATCACCTACGTCGGCGGCACGGGCAACGACGTCGAGCTGCTGTTTCCCCACACCGCGGTGACCGCGAGCGCCGACACCCTGGTCGTCGTCGACGATTTCGGCCACGACGACCAGCTGACCATCACCGTCGACACCGCCAACAGCCGCTTCGTGATCAACGACCCCGGCCTGGCCCTCGCCACCGACATCAGCGGCGCGACCCAGCCCGACGCGAATACCCTGCACGTGCCCTTTGGCAGCCTGGTCGCCGTCCGCTGCGAGCTGCGGGCCGGCGACGACCAGCTCACGCTCGACTTCAGCGGCGGGCTGTCGCCCGTGCCCTTCGACATTCTCGGCGGCGCCCACACGACGACCGGCGACCGGCTGGCGATCGAAGGCGGCAGCGCCGCCGGCCTCAGCCACCTGGCCAGCGGGCCGGGCGCGGGCCGGATCACGGTCGGGAGCGTGGGGATCGACTACACCGGGCTGGAGTGATTTCCGGTCTGCGCATGTGACCGGGGCCGCCCTGCGAAGCTGTCAGGATCGGTGTCGCACTCCGCGGCGGCGCACCCACAGGAGCAGGACCGCGCACAAGGCGGCGGCCGCCCACGAATGCCGTGCGTCCGCACGCAAACCACAACCACCGCCGCCACCGCCGCCACTGCCTCCACTGCCTCCGCCGCCGGCTGTCACGCTGCCCGTCAGCTGGCGATCCACCTCCGTCCCTGGGGTGCCCCCGGTGTTCGAGACAAGCCGAAGGGTGGTCGCGACCGTCACCGCCGCGGAGGGGACGAACGAGATCGAGAATCCGAGCGAGTCGCCCTCTGCGAGGGTCTGGGGCAGACCGAGACCGGACAGGCTGAAGTCCGCCGCCGCCCCGCCCACCAGGCTCGCGTCGGTCACGATCAGATCTTCCTCGCCGGTGTTGCGGAGGACCCAGTCGCGCGTGATCAACTGCCCGATCACGGACGCGTCGAAGGACGTGCTGCCGTGTAGGTCGAGCTCGGGCGGCTCGGGGGGAGCGACCCCCGTGACCGGCACATCGGTCACCATCCCCGGCGCTCCGCCGTCGTTCGACACGAACTGGAACACGGTTCCGCGCTGCCCGGACATGCTTGGGGTGTACGTAAGCGTGAAGCTCTGGGCGATGCCTTGCGGGAGGGTGACCGGGAAGCTCAACCCGGAGAAGGAGAAGTCCGCCGCGGAACCGCCGATGAAGCTCGCCCCGGAGATGATCAGGTCGTTCTGGCCGAGGTTCCGCACGTTCCACACCGACTGGACGGGCTGCCCGACGGCCGACGCGGCCAGATTCTGGTTTCCCAGAACGTCGAGCTGGGGCGGCTGAGGAAGCACGAGGATGCCGTCTATCGTCGTGTCCGTCTGGGTCCCGACAACGCCGCCATCATTCGAGGTCACGCGCAGCACCGCGGAAACCGGATTCAATCCGCTCGGGGTGAAGACCACATCGAAGATCGTGTTCGCTCCCGCGGGTACGGTCACCGGAAACGAGATCCCCACAACCTGGAAGTCTCCGAGCGCGCCGCTGACGAAGCTCACATCGGTCACCTCGAGATCGTCGAAACCCTGGTTGTCGATCGCCCACTGGGTGGACACGGCCTGCCCCAGGCCGAAGGAGGTCAGCGAGGTCGCTCCCTGCAGCTCGAGGTCGGGAGGGAACGGACCGGCGACGCCTGTGACTGGGATGTCGATCACGGTGTTCGGCACCCCGCCGTCGTTGCAGATGAAGCGGAATGTCGCCGCGTATTGCCCGCTGGTGGTCGGATCGAAGGTCACGTCGTTGTTCGGGTTGACCGAGTTGCCGGGCAGGGTTCGCGTCGAGCTGGGGCTGGCCTCGTACGTTGCCGAGAAGACACCGGTGTCCCCGCTGACGAAGCCCGCGAAGGTCACGACGAGATCGCCGCCGCCGATGTTGGCCACATCCCACTGCTCGACGTCAGGCTGGCCCGGCCCGGGGACGACGAAGCTCGTCGGACCCGTCACCTCGAGCTCCGGCAGGGGAAGCTCCCCCGTCAGCTGGAGGTCGAAGGGGGTGGCGGGGACTCCGCCGTCGTTGCTGGTGATACGCAGCACCGCGTTCTTCTGGCCGAAACTGGTCGGATCGAAGGCGATGTTCAAGTAGTCGAAGTCGTTCAAAGGCATGGTGAGCGGCAGAATGGGCATGTAGGTGATGTCGAATTCACCGACGTCCCCGCTGACGAGGGCGATGTCGGTGATGACCAGGTCGGTCTCACCGAAATTCCTGAAGCCCAGGTCCTCATCGACCACGTCGCCGATGCGATAGGTCACAAACGAGAAGGACGTGTGATCCGGTGCGAAGTGTGGCTCCTGGGTCGTGCCGATCCCGCTGATGTTCGAGCTCTCGACCGCGTTCGGGAGCCCGCCGCTGTTGGACACGACCTGTATCTGCGCGATCACGACCCCGGTGTTCACCGGAGAGAAGCCCAACTGGAAGTCCACCGTCTGGCTGCCGGTCAGCGTCAAGGGGAACGACGGGAGACCGCTGAGGGTAAACGCGGGATCAGTGGTCAGGACGTCGGTGACGATCAGGGTCGAGGGGCCGTAGTTGCTGAGCTCCCAGGTGGCAGGGCTGCTCGCGGTTCCGACCCGGGTGAAGCCGAAGTTGGTCGCGCCCATCTTGCTCAGGAGGGGCGGATCCCCCTCGCCCTGGACCGGGAAATCCAGTGTGTCCCCGCTCGTGCTGTTCGACAGGAACCGGACGGAGGCCGCACGCGTGCCCGGACCGACCGGCACGAAGCTGAGCTCGAAGTCCGCGTCCTGCCCGGGTTGAAGCGTCAGGGGAAGCTGCGGGAGCGCGCCAAGCACGAAGTCCGCCGCGCCGGGTCCGGCCATCGTGATCTCAGTAATCGTCAGGTCCGGGGTCCCCGTGCCGACGTTCTCGACCGTCCACGGGGCGGGAGAGCCCGACGACGGGCTACCCATCGGCGTGAGGCCGAAGACCGCCGCGCCGTCGGCGAACAGCGAAGGTCCTCCTCCGGAAACGCTGACCATCACGCTGTCGAAAACGACACCGTCGTAGGGATACCGCTCGTTGTCCGCCTCCTGGATCCGGATGATCATGTCGTCACTGAAGTTTCCGCCCGGCAGGCCCGCAACGATGGGGCTGAGGTCGAAGCTGTACATCGTGTAGCTCGCCGGCCTCGGATCCGGAAGGTTGAACAACACGGACTCCCAGGTCGTGCCCCCGTCGCGGCTGAGGACCACGATGTCCGCCGGTCCGTCTTCGGCGCCCAGGCCCGCGGTCCAGAACGAAACGGTGACATCGTCGACCAACGGGTCGAGGGCCGAAAGGTCGTACAGGAGGTCGACGGCAGCGGCCCGAGGGGAGCTTCCGTAAGGGAAGTCGAAGCCGACCTGGGACTGCCCTTGGAGAGGAGGAAAGCTCACCGTGTCCGGCAGCGTCCCCTGGTAGATCCCGACGCGCGACCCATACGAAGACGGGTTGGGAAACCAGGCGGGGGCGAGGAGCATCGAGTCGTTGCCCTGGGCCTGGGGGAAGTAGCCGGCGTCGACCAGCCGGAAGTTCGCTGGCGCGCCGCTCTCGAAGCCCTGCGTGAACGTGCTTCCGGCAAAGAGCCGGGCTGGACCGACCAACGAGACCGGCGTCGCGACCACGGGCCAGACGTTGGAGAAGTGGGCCCCGCTGGCGGCGGTGACGTCGAGGGCGGACTCGATGGAGATGACGAAGTCGTCACCGAGCTCGCCGATGACGTCGGCTACCACCAACAGGCTCCTCCCCGGGGAACCGATGTTGCGGTTGTTCGGGAACGGGACGACGGCGGACCCGACGTTGCCACCCGTGAAATCGACGGAGTGGCCGCTGAGCTGACCGTCGATGCCCGGCTCGTACAGCCCCTGGATGCCGTTGTCTTCGTAGATGTTCACATTGGTCAGGTCGGAGGCGTTGCCCTGTCCGGTGTAGGTAAGCGTGATGCTGTTGAGCAGGGCGGAGGCGGCGTTGCAGATGAAGAACTTCGCGATCCCTCGGTCCTGGCCCGGCTCGACACGCGGAATCGGCAGAACCTCGGGGCGGAGCAGGTACGCGCTCGGGCCGATGTCGTACTCGAGCTGCCAGGAGATCAGCGTGCCGGTAATGTTCTGCAGCCGGTCGATGACGACGAGCGTCCAGGTGCCGCTGGGATCAGTATCATACAGATCCTGGAATCCGTCCTGGTCTGCGGCCAGGTAGGTGCCAGTCGGGTTGGTGCCTCCCCCGATGAAGGGGCCCGCCACGATATCGAAGTCGAAGATCGGATCGCAGATAAGGGTGAAGTCGACGTAGCTGTAGGGCGGCGAAGCGCCGACCCCGAGGTTGGTCTGGCTGCCTGCACCGGTCGGAGCGGACATCAACTCCACCGCTCCCGCCGTGACGGCGGCGGGGATGTCGGCCTCGGTATAGGTCGCGCTGGGCCAGCTCACCCCTGGCGGTAGCAGGAGGGCGTAGAGCTCCCGGCGGTTCCCGTGATCGATGCGCAGCCCAACACGGAGCGCACCGATCACGTTGCCTGACGACGGCACGGTGATCGTGTCGATGCAGGCAGGCCCGCCACCGTTATCGGGGATCGCGAGGTTGGGCGAGCTCGTCAGTGTTAACTGGGCCGACGCCGTGGAGGCAATGAGCACCGGGAGCAGAACGGTGAGCAGGGAAGAGGCGGCGCGAAGCATGCGAAGTCCTTGTGCCATCCCGTGGCACGCTTGCGGGGTCGTTTCCCACAGGAGAAACGCCCCGACGTGTACATGCACTTACCGCGATGCGACAAAAGGTGGAAGGAAGTTGGTCGCGGAACCCCGGGTGGGGACGCATGGCGCGAGGGGAAGAGGCCGGAGTACAAGGCCCAGGGGAGCTGCGACCCCGTCGCCGCGGGAGCCGGTGGAAGAAGAGCCCTCAGCCTTCCTCGTCCTCATCCGGCACGATGCGCGCCGACAGGCGCCGCAGCGCGCCGAGGTCGTCGACCTCTCGGCCGCGCATGCCGAAGTCCTTGCCGAGGCCGCGCCGGGCCTCGAGACGCTCGCGATCGAGGCCGTCCAACAGCTCGCTCAGGCCCCAGGAGCACAGCTCGTCGAGCTCGATGCCCTCGCGGCGCGCGGTGTCCTTCATGCGGGCGAGCAGGGCGGTCGGCAGGGTGAGCTCGACCGCCTTGTGCAGCTCCTCGTCCGAGGGCGGGACGAGCACGATGCGCCGGGTGACCTTGCCGAAGGCGTGGAACTTCCCGAGGTTGTGCTTGAGCTCGGGGTCGCGGGCGATCTTCCGCAGCGCGAGCTCCTGCGCACCGTCCGCGGTGTCGGCCTCGACGCTGGTCAGCATGTGGGTCTTGCCTTCGTCGTCGATGTAGGCCTGCCACAGGCGTCCCATCTCAGTCTCCCTCTTCCTCGGTGTCGCCCTGCTGGGGCGGTGTCCAGTCTCGCGGCTTGAGGCCGATGAAGGCCCCGCGTTGGTCGCCCCACAGGTTGAAGTGCAGCGCCTCGCCGATCGGCAGGGCGTCGACCGGGATGAACGAGCTGTTCAGCGTGTTGTCCTCGGTCGCGTAGGTGTCCTTCCAGTGCGCGTACAGCTCGGAGCCGTTGCCGAGCGCGGTGTCGAGCCCGTCGTACTCGCTGCCGTTCTCGTCGCCGTAGGCGATCTGCACGATCGCGACGCGGGTGCCGGTGGTCAGCTGCTCGCCGAAGTAGACCAGGCCCGCTCGCCACCAGTCCTCGAGGCCGCGGAACTCGTACACCTCGGCGTCGGGGAAGACGACGAAGCGCAGCCCGACCTCGCTGACCCCGACCAGCTTGCGCACCGACGGCGGATTCCCCGGCACCGAGGCGATCAGGGTGTCGGCGCTGGTGCGGTGCAGCACCAGGCTGCCGATCGGCCGCAGCCGGCTGTACTCCGCGAGCAGCAGCAGGCGCGCCTCGTTGGTGCGCAGGGGCAGGGTCGCGTAGGCGCCGGCGCCGAGCAGGCCGACCACGAGCAGGCCGGGCAGGAAGAGCTTGCCGGCCATCCAGCGCAGCGCTCCCGGCCGCGCCTTGCGCACCGCCCGCGCGGCATCCTCGGCGGCCTCGGCCGCGCGCGAGGCGCTGGCGGCGGCTGCGCTCGCCGCCTGCTGGACGGTCGCATCGGCGGCGGCTGCCGGCGAGACGGCGGCGGCCCGGTCGCCCGAGGCGTCGAGCAGGAAGCGGCAGCGGGTCTTGCCGAGGAAGAACTCGGTGCGGTCGGTCAGCTGCACCTTCTTGACCTTCGCCTTGGCGACGTAGGTGCCGTTGACGCTCTCGAGATCTTCGAGCCAGTAGGAGCCGGCGTTGTAGAAGATCACCGCGTGCTGGGCCGAGACCCAGGGGTCGCCGACCTTCAGCTCGGCCTTGGAGCCGACGTGGCTGCGGCCCTTCTTGAGCGGCAGGAGCGTGCCCTGTTCCGCGCCGCTGAGCACTTCGAGCCAGGCCATGCGCATTCTCCCGGAGTCAGGCGGAGGCTTCCTGCAGCTTGACCCCCCGGCGGCGGCCCCGCATGCCGGCGATGGTCTTCGTGATCGCGTCGTGGAGCCTGCGCTCGTCATCGCGGCGCATCCGCGGGATCTTGTCGAGGCCGACCCGCTTGAGCACCAGCCCCGTGCGCTTCTTGATGCGCGCCCAGCGCGCCGGCAGGTCGAGGTTGTCCTCTTCGAGCTCGCGCCGGAAGGTCTTCTCGAACACCTCGTCGAGGCCGCTGAGGATCGTGCGGCCCTGCTCCTTGACCAGGCGGTAGGCGTAGTAGCCGAAGTTCGCGAGGGCGAGGGCGGCGACGACGAACACGAAGACCGGCACGTACCAGGCCTGGTCGGTCTGCGCGACCAGCGCCGTGATCAGCAGGCCGAGCAGGCCGCCGCCGATCATCGTCATCCAGAAGCGCATCACGTTCTTCCCGTACTCCTTGCGCGCCTCGGAGCAGATGCGCACGTGCAGCTGCAGCCGTTTGGCGTGGTCGTCGAGCCGGGTGATGATGTTCTCGTCCCGCAGGTCGGGGGCGCGCCGCACCTGGGCGACCAGCTTCTCGCGGATCACGTCGAAGGACTTGAGCGGCAGCTCGGTGTCCTTCGGGGGCGGCGAGCCTTCACGCGGGACATAGATGTTGTCGATGTGCGGCAGGTCCTTGCTGAGGATGACCTTGGACAGGTTCCAGCACAGGGCCCCGTAGGTGCGCGCGAAGTCTTCGATGCGCTCGAAGCGGTCGACCTTGTTCAGCACGAAGTGCACCTTGTGCTCGAGGTCGAGCAGCGCGACCTTGAGCACCTCGAGGGTCTCGCCGGTCGTGCCGGGCTTGTCCGGGTCGAAGAAGAAGCACACGACGTCGGCCCGCTCGGCGAACCAGCGCACCGCCGCGGTGAAGTCGTAGACCCGGGTCTTGCCGCCGGCGCTGTCGATCATGCCCGGGGTGTCGACCAGGCTGAGCTTCGCGAGCACGTCGGCCTTGCGCAGCTTCATGCGCAGGTGGCGCACGAAGTCGGGGCCGAGCCGCTCGAGCTGGGCGTAGGGCAGGGTCTCGTCGGTCGTGATCGTCGGGCCCTGCAGGTCGGCGTCGGTCTCGCCGTAGCTGATGATCGTGAAGCAGTCGTCGGTCGGCGCGACGCCGGTGTTCTGGGTGTCCTGTTTGAGGAGGTAGTTGATGAACGTCGACTTGCCGGAGGAGTGGTTCCCGATCAGCAGCACGAGCGGCTGGGAGAAGCGCTCGCTCTTGTGGGGCGCCCGCTCGAACTCGAAGCGCTCGGCGATCGGATCGATCACCTCCTCGTAGAGCCGCTCGACCTCTTTCGCGATGTCCGCCAAGGCGCAACCCTCCACTCCGACGCCCGCCCGTGCGCCGCGGCACGGGCCGGATGACCACCCCCGGCGTTATAGCAAAGAAGGGAGGGGAAGGGAACGACCGTTCGCCCGCACGGTTTACGACGCAGCGCAGCAAAGGCGATTGCATTCGGGTCCGCATCTGCTATACTCGCCGCGCCTCAGCGACAGCGCGGACTGTGACGCAGCGAGTAACCAAGGAATGAACGCCCTCCCTCCATCCCGGCTCCCCGACGCGCTGCAGCGCGAGCTGGACCGCACCGTGGGAGCGCGCTGGTTCTCGACCCGCGCGGCCGACCGTCTCGCCGCCGCCGAGCGGGTGCGGCGCCGCAGCCGCTCGCTGCTGCCGGGCCCCGACGCGGTCGCCTGGCCGGGCAGCGTCGAGGAGATCGCGCAGGTCGTCCGGCTCGCCTCCGAGCACGGCGTCGCTCTCTGGCCCTGGCGGCCGCCGCGCGCCAAAGAGCCGAGCCTGCATCTCGACCTCAGCCGCTTCCACCGCATCGTCGACCTCTCCGAGCGCTCCCAGATGGTCCAGGTCGAGGCCGGCATGCCCTGGCAGCGCCTCGAAGAAGAGCTCCAGCGGCGCGGCTTCACCACCGGCCTGCTCGCCGACGAGCACACCACCCTCGGCGACTGGCTGCTCGCCGGCCAGGACGCGCCGCCCGGCCTCGAGGACGCCCCCGAGCTGCTGCTCGGCCTGACCCTGATCACCTGGGACGGCACGCTGTACAGGAGCCCGATCTGCATCGACGGCTCGCGGGCGAGCGACTGGATGCGCTTCCTGACCGCCTCGCCCCGCACCCTCGGCGTGCCGGTGCGGGTG
Organism: bacterium; assembly: GCA_030428695.1. Next base: position 14,351 of record JAUIEM010000006.1, on the reverse strand, counting down.
CAGCTCAAGATCCGCCCGGTGCCGCAGAGCCGGCAGTTCGTCGCCTTCGGCTACGAGAGCGTCGACCGCGGCCTCAACGCGCTGCGGCACGCCGCCCAGTCCGGCCACGGCGGCGAGTTCGCGCTGATGGACGAGATGGAGAGCATGCTGCTGCAGAACGCGCACGAAGAGGGCTTCCTCGAGCGCCTGCTGCAGCGCCTGCTCAAGAACCTCCCCGGCATCCTGCCGAACCTGTTCAAGCGCGGCCGCGAGTACTTCAACCGCGGCCGGGCGGCCCTGTTCGGCAAGGGCGAGGTGCTCGGGCTGAAGCTGCTCCTGCAGCAGCCGGGCATCTTCGGCGCGCTGGTCCGGCAGCTGCGCGGGACCTCGACCCTGGTCGGGATGTTCGAGGGCCAGGCCGAGAGCATCACCGCGACCGAGCGGGCGGTCTCCTCCGCCTGCCGCGAGCTCGGCGGGCGGGGCCTGGGGAGCGCGCCCGGCAAGGGCTGGTGGCAGCATCGCCCGGCGCTGCCCCTGCGCCAGGAGCGGTTCCTCAAGGAAGGCTGCTTCGTCCAGAGCTTCCAGATGGCCGCGACCTGGGACCGCTGCGCCGACGTCTACGAGGCGGTGCGCAAGAACCTCGAGAACAAGGCGCTGGTGCTGACCCGCTTCGTGCGGCCGACGCCCCAGGGCTGCGGCATCGAGTTCACCTTCATCGCGGTCGGCGACGAGAACGGCGGCAGCTTCCGCAAGTGGATCGCCGAAGCCCTCGAGCACGGCTTCCGCGAGGGCGGCATCCTCGGCCGCCGCAGCGGGCTCGGCGCCGCCGGCCTCGAGACCCTGCAGAATCAGCTCGGGCCCCTGTTCGAGCTGCACGAGCCGGCGCCCGAGCCGGAGCCCGCGGCTCCGGTCGAAGAGGAGCCGAGCGAAGAGCCCGCGGCCGCCGCCGAGGGCTGATCGCGCGCACCTCCCTCGTCCAGACAGCGAAACCCCGGTGAATCCAACGGGCGAAAGCTCAGGTCGTTTCCGGCGGCTCCGCATCGCCCCGCATGCGGACATCGAGCTGCGGATACGGAAGCTCGATGCCCGCCTCCCGGCAGGTCTGCTCGACCGTCCGGATCAGGTCGTGCCGGACGCGTGGCCCGTCCTTCGCGCGGGCGACGAAGGCGTACAGCTCGAGCTGCAGCACGCTCGCCGCGAGCTCGACGGCGACGCAGCTCGGCGGCGGCTGCTTCAGCACGAGGGCGTGCTTGTCCGCCAGGCCCACCAGCAGCTTCCGCACGCGCTCGACATCGGTTCCGTAGGCGATCCCCACCGGGATGACCACGCGCATGATGTCGCTCGGATGGGTCCAGTTCAACACGGCCGCCGTGACGAACTGGCGGTTGGGCACGATCAGCTCCTTGTTGTCGAAGTCGGTGATGGTCGTCGCGCGCATGCGGATGCGGGTGACCACGCCGCTGGTTCCCTCCACCGTTACGATGTCCCCGACCCGGATGGGCCGCTCGAACAGGATGATCAGACCGGAGACGAAGTTCGCGAAGATCTCCTGCAGCCCGAAGCCCAGTCCGAAGGTCAGCGCGGCGACCAGCCACTGGACGCTGCTCCAGCGGATCCCGAGGCGGTCGAAGACCATCGGCACCCCGACCAGGATGATCAGGTAGCGGACCAGGGTGGTGATCGCGTAGCGGCCTCCCTGATCGAGGGCGAGGCGGCGCAGGAGCAGGATCTCTAGCAGGCCCGGGAGGTTCTGCGCGGCGATCAGCGTGAACGCCAGGATCAGCAGGGCGAGGAGCAGGTCCGCGACGGTGACCCGATCGACGGTCGGGAGCACGCTCGAGGCTTCGCCCTCCGGCACGAGCTCCAGACCGGGCAGCGGCGTGGGCTCCGTGTCCATCGGCGCCGCGAGGCCGACGGGGGCCGGGCCCGCCGCCTCGATCACGGCGAGCCGCGGCCAGATCTGGAGCTGCTCCAGCCGCCGCAGCGCGGGGAGGACGTCGGACCAGACCGCGTAGGTGACCAGCAGCAGCGCCAGGGCGACCGCGCTCCGGAACAGCCTGGACGCCTGCGCGTCGATGTCGGGCGTCTCGAGCAGGTCTTCCTCGGGCGCCAGGCCGATCAGCTCCTTGATGCGCGCCGCCGAGTCCGGCGTGCCCTCCTGGGCGGACGCGGGCTCCCCCTCGCCAGCGCCCGGCCGGGGGTCGGATTGCGCGCGCAGCTTGCGCCCCGCCACCCGCATCCAGCGGCGGAACAGGCTGTGGGCGAGGGTCAGCAGCAGGAACAGCCAGATCCACGCCTGGAGCCTGGTGTCGAGCCGGAGCGCGGTGTAGTAGTAGCCGCGGAGCGCGAGCGCGGCGAGGCTCAAGGGGAGCAGGACCGCCAGCGGGAACCAGACGTGGCGCAGGCGGTTCACCCAGCCGTCGCCGTGCGCTCGCAGGTAGCCCCCGAGCACCGGCCCGGAGGGGCGCAGGATGCGGTGGAGGAAGACGGCCAGCGCGAGCTGCGCGACGACGAAGGCGATGCGCCCGAGCGCGTCGTTCCACAGGTCGCTGCGCTGCTGGTGATCGAGCGTGCGGACCACGAAGACCGTCGCCAGCACCAGCGGCATGAACCAGCGCAGATGCCAGCGGACGTGGGCGCAGGCGCTCCGGCTCCAGCGGAAGTGGACCTCCCCCAGGCCGTCGGGCCGGAGCACCTGGCGCAGGAGCTCGTAGGCGAGGAGCGCGAAGGCGGCGGCGTCCAGCCCGGCCGCGGCGGACTGCCCCACCGAGGCACGCCCGCCCGGTGCGTGGAGGATCCAGCTCACGCCGACGATCAGCGCCGGGAACGCGGTCGCGCGCAAGAGGACCAGCAGGAACGCCCAGACGGTGTACGTGAAGCTGTCCTCGGCACGTCGCTCGACGATCGTCGCCATGCGCCGGATCCGCCCGCGGGAGAGAAACCGGCTGGAGAGCAGGGCGACGATGACCAGCAGCCCCAGGAGCACCTCGGGCCAGCGGTCGCCCGCGGCGCGCAGGCTGCTCCCGAGCTCGCGGGCCCACACCACCGGGTCGCACAACCAGGCGAGCGCCTCGCCGGCGTCGGCCGGGTCGGGGATCGCGCTGCCGCTGACGCTCCGCACCCAGAGGATGCGCTCTTCGATGAAGTCGAGGCAGCCCTCGGTCAGCGCGACGACCTCGCGGCACGCGACATCGAGCTCGACCAGGCGGCTGAAGAGGAGCTCGTAGTCCGCGATCAGGGCGTCCAGCAGGGCGCGTCGCGCGACGAGGATCTCGCGCCCGACGCGCTGCAGGTCGGCCTGCTCCTGCTCGCCGAGCCCCGCGAGGCTCGCGCCGAGCAGCTCCGCGAGCTGGACCTCGATGTCACCGGCGGTCGACCGCTCCTCACTGCGCACGATCAGCTGGAACTGGACGTCCGAGATCTGCTCCTGCTGGGCCTGGATCGCGCCTCGCAACGCGCGCAGGTCGGGGAGCCGGTCCTTCTCCTTGCGCAGCAACAGGCCCATCGAATTGGTCAGCCCCGCGGCCTCGATCTTCCGCAGCATCGACTCGTAGCGTTCGCGCAGCTGGCTCGCCTGCTCCTGCCGCGCGCGCAGGCTCGCCTGCACCTGGTCGAGCCGCGCGCTGGTTCCCGCGTCGCCGTCGATGCCCGAGCGCAGGTGCGCCAGCCCTTCGTTCTGCGCGGCGAGATCGCGCAGCGCCGGGATCTGCCGCGCCGCCTCCAGGCGCATCCGCTCGGCTTCGCGGGTCGCCTCTTCCGCGGCCCGCTGGCGCCTCTCCGCCGCCACCTGCTGCCAGGCGTCGTGCGCCTGCTCCGCGAGGCTCAGCCGGCGCAGGGCCCGGTCGATCCGCGCCGGGAGCACCTCGATGCGGGCCTCGTAGTTCGCGAGCTCGGCCCCGTAGGCGCGGATCGCGGCCTCGACGCTGTCCCGCTGCGCGAGCGCCAGCACGCGTCGCGCCTCGCCGAGGGCGGAGGTGTCGGACGGCGCGCGCAAGCTGTCCTGCAGGTCGGAGAGGCGGAGCTTGGCCTCCGTCATCTGCTGGTCGAGGCTGGCCCGCCGTTCGTTGCGGCGCGCCCGCTCGGAGCGCAGCTTCTCGACCTGTTCCCGCGCGGAGGCGACATCCGACGCCGCCTGGGAGACGAGCAGCTCGACCTGGCCCTGGGAGGCGTCCGGCGGAACCTCGGGACGCGGCGCCTCCGGTGGCTGGGCCAGCTCCTCCTGGATCGCCGCCATCACCCCGGGAGCCGCGGATGCCTCGCGCTCGAAGTCCGCCGCCTTCTGCTCGAGCTCCGACGCGGCGAGCCGCTCGCTCAGCGCCTGCTGATACAGCGCCAGCAGCTGGCCCCGGGCGCTCTCGGCCAGCAGGGAGTCGGCCTCGACGGCCGTGATCCGCCGCTGGAGGGCCTCCTCGCTCAGCGCGGAGGGCGGCTCGGGCTCCTGGGCCAGGCAGATGGGGAGGAAGCTGAGGAGTAGGAGGGCGGAGGCGAAGCGGGTGCTGGGCTGCATCGTGCCCTCCGTGCGCCGCCGGGCGGCAGCCGGTGAAGCGGAGCTACCAGGAGGCCTGCCATCGAGGGCAGAACAAGGCCCTCGACACCGTCGGCATGTCTACCGGGCGGGCGGCGGCTTCCAGTCCAGCATGCGCCGGATCTCTCGCTCGATATCGAGGCCAGCCCAGGCTTCGCCAACGTGCTCTCCAATTGACTCGATCGCTTCGAGCGGGGACTTGCTATCGTCGAAGTCGAGAACCTCGAGCACCTTGAGCTCCTTGATCTCCCAAGACTCACTGTCCCACTTCGCTTCGCCACGGAGGCCGACGATCCTGTACAGGCGTGGCGTTACCTGTTTGCAGAGCTCTTTGGTGGCGACGCACTCGATGACCTTTCCGCGGTACCTGACCTCGATCTTCGGCGCCTTGTCGCCGCCGACCCTCACACACTTCCCGTGGATGCTGGTCCCTCCGTGGGAGATGCGCGGGACCGGTGGCGGTGCCGCCGCGGGGATGGTCCATCGACCCCCCAGCTCCGCCAGGTAGCCGTTCACCGACTCGATCTGGTAGGCGGAACGCCCGTAGTCGCGGGCCAGGTCGGCAAGCTTGACGATCACCTTTCGCGCCTCCGGGCTGACCTTCACGGTCTCGTCGCCAGCCGCAAAGGCCAGGAGCCGGCAGGCGTCTCGGGCTGCGGGAGGTGCGACCTGCAGGCGGGGGCGCGTACTGCCGGCGGTGATTCCGACGAGACTGACGACGGGAGTCACGCGCCCGCCGTACTCGATCGCCGTGGCCTTCGAGATCGTGGTCAGGAACCTCCCGAGCTCGGCCGCGTCGACCTTCTCGGGGTCTTCCCCAAGGACCAGCTCGAATGGGTGATACATCGTTCCGCCAGCCCCACACAACAGAGGTCATCTGTTCTACGCGGTCCATCGGGCGTCCGTGACATCGTAGCAAACCCGAGCCTGTCGGGCGAGTTGCCGCGCGAGCGCCAGCGGGAGGCACGGTCCTCTTGTGAGGTCGGCGGTGGGCGCGTCGGAGACCCCGCAGCTGCTTCGCACCGAAGTCTCATGACGAGAGGTTGGGTCGATCGTGGTGGCACTTCTGGCGTCACCTGCCACGCGACACCTGCGGGAAACCCACGCGCCAGGGAGGACTCGAACCCCCAACCCTCAGATCCGAAGTCCGGCTTTCGGCCTTCGCCACCTGGTAGCACACTCCGCCAGGGAGCGCCAGAATACAGGCCTCCGGGGCGTTCTTCAAGTGCCAGGCTGTGACAGGGAATGACACCTGGTGACATCCAGTTGGCGACCCTTTTGGCGACCGGCGGATGAGAGATCAAGTATCGGTTCCGCAACTCCCCCGGTCTGCCCGCCGATCCTGTCTACTGTCGCTCAAGACTGTCTGAGCATTGGCCTGGTAGGCGGAGGAACAGAGGTCTGGCGTTGTCTACTTTGGTGTCTACCACCCGTCTACTCGGTGTCTACAGTAGACACCTCGTCCGACTGTCCTGTCGGACCCGTGTGCCATCCTCTTCCCGAGCTCGAGGACGAGGACCTGGTCCATGCCGAGACTGCAACCCGTGTCGCGCCCCATCGAAGTGCTGCTCGAACGCCCGTACATCGCGGCCTTGTGGGCCGACATGGCCGTGCGCGCTGCGGAGCCGAAGCCGCCGAAGTGGCTGCGCGTGTGGGCGCAGACCGCGCCCGTCGACGCCCCAGCCTGACAAAAAGTACAGATCTGTACCGATTTGTACGGAATCCCGTCCAACCCCCTTGTTGTTGACGGTCCTCCCGCATACGCTTCGTGTATGGCCGCTATACACGCGGCCGCTGGCCCGGGAGGAACCGAGATGTACAGCGAGAGCCTCTTCCTGCGCATGAAGCCCGCCGACATGGCTGCGCTCCGCCTCGTGGCCGAGCAGCACGACGAGCGTTGCAGCCGTGTGGCTCGCGTTGCGCTCCGCCTCGGCCTGAAGCGGATCGCCGAACGCCCGGACATCATCGCCGCCCTGTAGGAACCCACCCACCCGACGGAGACCCCGAACATGTCGAAGACCACGACCAAGCTCGCCAAGCTCGCCGACGCCATGGGCGTCAAGGCCACCGACCTGCAGGAACGACTCCTCGTCCAGGGCATCGCCCGCCTCGAGGCCGAGGCCGAAGCGAAGCGCAAGGCGCGTGAAGCTGCCGAGGCCGAGGCCCGCGAGCTGCGCCAGGACAAGGTGCTGGCCGGGCTCCGGAGGCTCGCCGAGTCGCCCGGCTCGACCTGGCCCGCCTGTCCGCCCGACGCCCTGCGCGGCGCTGCCGACCTCGACGTCTCCGACTTCAAGCTGGCCGTCGACGAGCTCGCCCAGGCCGGCGTGCTGCTCACGCTCGAGGACGGGGACACGCTGGTGCTCTCCCCCCGTGGCGTCGTGCTGTGGACGCTCCAGTGCAACGGCGGACAGATGGAGATCCGCGACCTGATCGACGCCGTGCCCTTCACCGACCGCGCCCTCGCCGGCGTGCTCGAGTACCTGCAGCACAGCGGCCGTGCGGGCCTCGAGATGGGCAGCCCCGGGATGAAGGTCGGAGATCTGGAGATCGCGCACGTCACGCTGCCCAAGGACGCCGATGCGGCCAAGGCAGGGAAGGCGAAGGCCGCGGCCTGGTCGGCCTACCGGAAGGTCCGGAAGAAGAAGGGCTTCACCAAGGTCTCGGAGGTCTACGACGCGTGCGACCTGTCGACTGTGGCCAGTACCCAGGAGGCGCTCGGCTACCTCCATGCCGAGGGGAGGCTGCGTCTGGTCGTGCGAGACGCTTCCCGGAAGGAAGTGCTGGCGGGTGTGCCGATCCCCGGCACGCGCCTCCGGGCCACCCACATCGCCGACGTGCCCGACGGTGCGCCGTCCCGTATCGAGTCGCTCGCCATGCTGCTCCGGGGTGGGGGCACGCTCGCGCCTGCCGAGCTCGACGCCCTGCTGGTCGAGGCGGTGCTTCCGCACGGCCCGCGCGAGCTGCCGCTGGTGCGCGCCACCGTCGAGGACATCCGCCGGCTGCGGCCGGAGCTGTGGAACGACCTGCGCCGGGCCCTGGAGGGGAAGGTGGCGGCCCTGCAGGAGGCCTGAGGAGTTTACGGAATCCGTGGCGTCGCCCGCCTTTGACAGCCACCCAGTCTTTTTCTCATCGCGGCCGGCCGGCCGCCCCAGAAGTCCCAGGGACCGCCCATGCCCGACCTGAAGCCGAAGCAGCACCGCGCCGCCGTCGCCCTAGCCTGTGGGTCGACGATGGGCGCTGCGGCTGTCGAGGCGGGCGTCTCGCGCCGGGCGCTGTTCCGCTGGCGGAAGCTGCCGGAGTTCCGCCGGGCGGTCGAGATCGAGGAGCGCGCGCAGCTCGAGGTCATGCGTCGGCGGCTGGCGGGCGCGGCCGCGAAGTCGGTTCGCGAGCTCGAGCACCTGCTCGCCGACCCCGAGACGTCGGACGGCATCAAGGTCAAGGCCGCGGGCATCCTGCTCTCGACCTGGGCGCGTTGCCGGCCGACTCCCGCGGAGACCGCGCGCGAGCCGCAGCTTCCGCCACACCTGCGGCCGACCGCTCCGGCGCCGAAGCCGGCCGCGACCCCGAAGACCACGAACACGCCGGAGGTGCTCAGCCTGAAGGGGCTGCGCGACCGGTGGGGAGGATGACGATGGAGATCTGGGCGATGGAGCCCCGCGCGCTCCGCGATCTCGTGGCCAGCATCGAGGGCGCCCGCCGCCGGCGCGGGACCGAGCCGGCCGCGGAGCCCGAGGACGCACCCGGCTACGACCTGCAGAATGGTGTCGCTCGCATCGCGATCCGCGGGCCGATCGTCCCGCGCGCGCCCTGGTGGGCGACGCTGCTCGGCATCCGCATCGCGGCTGTGGATCAGCTCCGCCGCGCCCTGTCGGCAGCCGAGGCCGATCCGCAGGTGAAGTCGGTGGCGCTGCTCGTCAACAGCCCGGGCGGCATCGTCGACGGGGTGGACGACCTCGCCCAGGCCGTGCGCACGACCGGGCGCCGCAAGCCGGTGGTGGCGGCCGTCGAGGGCATCGCGGCGTCGGCGGCGTACTGGGTTGCGTCCCAGGCGACGCGGGTCACCGCTTCCCGGACTTCCATCGTCGGCAGCATCGGCGTGTACAGCGTGGTCGTCGACGCGTCGGCCGCGGCCGAGGGGCAGGGCATCAAGGTGCACGTCATCCGGTCCGGGCCCCACAAAGGCGCGGGCGTGCTCGGGGCGGCGGTGTCGAAGGAACAGCTCGCCGCGCAGCAGGAGATCATCGACGCGCTGGCCGGCATCTTCGTCGGCGCCGTCGCGGCCGGCCGCAGACTCTCCCCGAAGGCGGCGCAGAACCTCGCGACGGGGAAGACCTGGCTCGGAGCGCAGGCGAAGACGCTCGGTCTGGTCGATGACGTGCTCGCCCCCGAGCACGCCCTTGCCCTGGCGGCCGCCCGGCCGACCGCGAGCTCGAGTCCCGCGCCGGCGCGCTCGAGTGCGCCCTCGCCAGCCGAGCAGAAGCGCCGGGCGGAAGCGGCCGCGCGCGCCCAGGCCGAGGAGCGCCAGCGGCAGAACGCCGCGCAGCGGGCGGAGGCCTTCGCCGGCGTGCTGCGCGCTTCCCGCTTCGCCGACGTCGAGGTCGACGGGGCGCGGGTGCGCTTCCGCCGCCGGGCGACCGACGCCTGGCAGGAACAGAGCTTCGCGGGAGCGGGCCGGCCGAAGGCGCCGAAGCCGACCGCGGAGCAGGAGGCGGCCGCACGGGCGAAGCGCCTGCGCGAGGCCGGCCTCGAGGTCGAGCAGAACGGGACGCGGGTGCGCTACCGGCACCGGCGCTGCGGCTGGCGGAAGGGCCCGGGGCCGTGGCAGGAGTGCGCCTCGTGACCGCTGCGCGTGTGGAGCAAGCCGCGTGCCACGTGCTGGTCAGCGTCGGCTTGACGTGCGACGCCGTGAACGAGCCGTGGGGCGCGCCGGTTTGGGCGGGGGAGTCCGACCCGACGCGGTACTACGCGCAGCATCAGGGCTTTGACCTGGCCCGGCTCGGTCCGACGCCGGAGGCCGCGGCCGCCGATCTGCACGACGCGATCCGCGCGACCTGCCTGGACATCGCCCGCAAGCGGGTGTGTCCCGTGCTCGACCTCGACGGCGAGGTCAACGCGGAGGCCCGCACGGCGATCGGGGGGAGCCCAGTGTACCGCCAGCGCGGCGAGGGCTTCCTGCCGGTAGCGGCGGGCATCGTCCGCCGGAGCGGTGCGCGCCCTCGCGTGTGGGACGCCAAGGTGTACGGCTTCACCGGCTTCCTGACGGGGCAGCCGACCGCGCACGCCTGCGCCTGGCGGCTGCTCGCGCTGGTCGCCGACCGGGCGCTCAAGGTGGCCGAAGGGCAGCCGCTCGAGATGCACGCGCTGCCAGGGTCGGCGCTCGACTGGCCGGCCGTCAAGGACAAGCTGCAGCGCCGGGACATGGCGCTCGCGGCGCTGTAGGGAGGGCAGGGACATGCCCACGCGGAAGGGAGTCATCGGCCTCGAGGTGCAAGGCCTGGGCCGCGTGGTCTCGGCAGGCAAGCAGGTCGCGACGAGCTTCGCGAAGGTCAACCTGGTGCTCGGAGGTGTGGACCAGGTCATCGGCAAGCTCCAAGCCGCCTGGGAGAGCATGCTCAACGTGCTTCAAGGCGCCGCGGCGGACGAGGGCATCGCGCAGAGCTTCGAACGCCTGACCGGCGGCGCTGCCCAGGCCGAGCAGGCGATGGCGACCTTGAAGAGCACGACGTCGGGGCTTCTCGATGAGACGTCGCTGCAGACGGCCGCGAACAAGCTGCTCTCGCAGCAGCTCGACATCAGCACCCAGCGCATGGGCGACATGTTCAACGCCGCGATCGCCCTCGGCCGGGCCTCGGGGAAGACCGCAAAGGACAGCGTGGACCAGCTGACCAACGCCTTGAAGTCGGGCGAGGTAGAGGGCTTCAAGAATCTCGGGCTGACGGTGGATCTCGGCGCGGCCCATAAGGCGCTGGCGAAGGATCTCGGCGTGTCGACCGACGCGTTGACCCTCCAGCAGAAGCAGGCCGCGACGCTCGACGCCGTGACGGCCGAGCTCGGGAAGAAGGCCGGCGCGCTCGGGGACGTGCAGACGCCGTTGGCGAACGCGAACGACCGGCTGAGCGCGACGTTCGAGGACATGTGGAGCCGGATCAACGCCGTCATCGCCAACAACCCGAGCTTCATCCGGTCGATGGAGAACGTCGCCGACATCATCGTCAACGTGGCGGACGCGGCCGCCAAGGCGTTTGCCCATCTGCAACCGTTCATCGAGCTCGCGAGCAAGGCGTTCGCGGTCGCAAGCTCCGTCGGCAGTGCCGTCAACGAATTCGTCGGCAGTGCCCTCCCTTTCGGGTTTGCCGGCTCCGACCTGGCGGGAGCCCTGGCGGGAGGCCTCGACGACTTTTCGAACAGCGCCGGCTTCGGTGGCCAGGTGCAGCTCCGCGGCGAGACCCGGCTGGCGGACAGCATCGACCGGCTAGTCGGCTCGCGCGTCAACGCCGTGGCTGGGCCGCAGCTCCGGAACGTGGCCAGCGAGCTCGACCGGCGGTCGAGCAACTACCGCGCGCAGGGGTGGGAGTAGGCTACGGCCCGACCGGCGCGTGCTCCTGTTCGTACCGGTCGAGCCGCTCCTGCAGCTCGCGCAGCTCGTGGGCGCTCTTTGCGGCCGCCCATGCCACCACGCACCACGAGACGATGAAGAGGATCGCCGCCAGGGTGATCGTCCCGAGCATCAGGCTCTGGCCCGGCGTCAGCTGGACGCGCACCGTCTCGGGGCCCCAGTCGCTGCGCTGCCGGGGCTCCGGTGCAAGCTCCGCCAGGCGGCGCGAGGGAGCCGACCGCTTCGGCGGTGTGGGCCGGCTCGCCTTCGGGATCGGCGGCCGGTACGCGCGGTGCTGCTCGCCGCTCCGGTGGCGTTCGAAGACGCGATGCAGCTCGCCGGACTTGGAGGCCTTCCGCTCCTGTCGGGCCCGCGCCGCCGCTTCGGCTTCGAGCCGCTTCCGGTCTTCGAGGGAGATGATCCGCTCGCCTGGCTTCATGCTCGACCTCCGACATCAGGGTACCGCTCGTGCGGCGAGGGTGCACGAGGTAGGGTGGTGTTGGCCGGCACGGCACTTGCTCGGAGGAGAAGGGGAGGGTCCATGAACGCAAGAAACCGCATGTTGCAGGGTGGGGTGGCCGTGGCTGGCGGAGGCCTGCTCTTCGCACTACTGTCGCGGGAGCTTCCGCTCCAAGAAGCGCTGACAACTACCACAACTGTGGTCGGTGTGATTCTCGCCTTCGTCGCAGTGATGTTGCAGCTCCACGAGCTGCGGATGCAACGCGAGGAGCTCAAGCTCCAGCGCGAGGTACTCAAGGGCCAGCAAGAGGAGCTCAGGCTCCAGCGTGACGAGCTCTCCGGACAGCGGGAGCAGCTCGAACGGCAGGCAACACTCCAAGAGAAGCACCTTGAGCTTGCCCGTTCCCAGGCAGACGCGATGGCTCAACAGGCCGCAGAGTCCAAGCTCCGCGTGGACATTCTCAAGGCCGCGCCGCTGGAAGAGGCGAAGAGGGTGACGAGGGAGGAGGTTGAGCGAATTCGGCAGAATCTTCGGAGTGAGATATCTCGCTATGAGGATCTAGCCTTTCCAGCCAAGGGTGAAGCATCGAAGAGCTACAAGTGCGCTGCAAGGATGTTGAAAAGGTACGGTTTGTCAATGAGGGACCTGGGCGAGGATCAATTCAGCAAGACGGTTGACCAGTTCGTGTTTACAGCTAGCCAGCATGCGACTACACGATTCAAGAGGTTTTTCGAGTCGCATGGGCGAGAGCTTGAAGAGAGCAACCCGGATCTGGGATCGAAGTACAACGACTGGGCTGTAAAGCTGATTCCCAGAATCTCGGCCTGAGGTTAGGCCGTACGCGCTGCCCCCCGAGCCGGGGGCGGTTGTCGTTGTTGGGGGGAGGGCTGGTCAGGCGTCGGCGTCGCGGACGATCGCGGCGACGTCCAGGCCGTCGAAGATGTCGAGCTTGAAGCGCCCGGCAAGAAAGCCGTCGACGAGGCCCAAGAACAGATCGTTCTTCGAGACGATTCGCCCTGTGTCGAGCTTGAGCCGGGCGATGGCGAGGTCGAGCCGTGCGTTGTCCTTGCTGTCGAGCCGCACCGAGAACCGTTCCTGAGCCATGGCTTCCCCTCGTATGTTGGCGCCAGTGTACACGAGCCCCCCGCCAAAATCACGCCAAAGGCACACTTGATTGTGTTGCGCCATGGCGCTACCGTGTGATTGGCCCCATAGTCCGCGCAACAAAAGACCGAGCCCCGGGACGTGCCGGCAAGCTACTCCCCGGGGCTCAGAAGAGACCAGACCCGAACCGCTCGGAGACCGAACAGCGCGGCGGTCTGCCCGGAGTGTAGCACACCGGGTGCCGAGCGGCTACGGGTCAGCGGAGGCCCGCCCATGCCCGAGACCACGACTCCCGCCGTTGGCGCGCACGACCAGCGCCCCGGCGCAACGCACCACCTCGACGTCTCCGAGTACGACGCGATCGCCGCCTACCTGGCGGCCTGCGCGAAGATCAACGCCGCCGACTGGCCGAGCCGCCAGGCCGAGGAGCAGGCGTTCGCCGCCCTCGACGTGTTCCTGACCGGCCTCGGCTTCAAGCTCGAGGACGGCGCCGCCCGCGGCCCGAGCAGCCGCCTGTGGGACCTGTCCGCCGACGTGCCCGAGATGATCGACCCCGAGCAGGGGACGGAGCTGTGACCGGGCCCGCGCCGGCGGGCGCCCCGACCATCGCTGACGAGGACCTCGTCAACGCCCTGCGCGAAACCGCTGCCGAGGCCGAGCAGCTCACCGGCCTGGAGCGCGACGCCGCACTCGGCACGCTCGAGGCCCTTGCCGCGCGCCTCGGGATCGCCCAGGCCGTGCTCGCCGGCGACGGTCCGCAGGCGGAAGAGCCGCCCCACAAGCCCGGTGCCGCTCGCACCCCCGACGGTCGCGCGGTCGCCGTGTGGGACGCTCGGGAGGATGCGGTGCGCTTCCCAGCCTTCGCGCCCCTGCTCGCCGACTTCTCCGACCTCCCGCTCTTCCGCAGCGACCTTGCCGCGCGCCGCGCCTTCATCCTCAAGGTGATCGCGGACGTCTCCCCGCCGGCGCGGGAGCGGGTGCTCGCGCAGCTCGAGGCGACAGCGGCTGAGGCCGAGCTCGTCGCGCGCTGGTTCGAGCTGCTCGCGGAGCAGACCGCGGCCCGCCTCGTCCGTGCCCTCGCCGGTGCCCCGGCGGGCTTCGACGAGCAGGCCCTCGCCGGGCGCGTGCGCCGGCTCGTCGGGGAGGGCGCGTGATGCCGGTGTACAGGACCGCGCAGGAGGCGGACGAAGCCGCCAAGACGATGTTCGCCTGGCGGCTGATCGAGGACTCGCCCGACCTCGCCCTGTGCGAAGGCGAGACGTTGTTCTGCTCGACGGCCGAGCTCGCGCAGCCCGGTCAGCTCGGGTGGGTCCGCTTCCGCGCCCTGCCGGGCGTCTACTTCGGGCGCGTGCGCCTCGAGGCCGGCGCGCGGGTGCTCACCCTGGCGGACATGCCCGACGTCGATGTCGAGCTCGGAGACGGCGCGGGGCACCTGGTGCTCGCGAAGGTGATGGACGTCGACAGGCCGCGGCCGAGGAAGCGGTGCCCGCGGCTGTGCGCGCCGGCGCGGGAGGCGGAACAGTGACCGGCCCGGCGCCGAAGCGGCGCGTCAACCCGCGGCAGGCCAGCAAGGCCGGTCGCCTGCTCAACCTCGCGGTCCAGGCCCTCGACGCCAGCGCGACCGCGCTGCGCAGGACGGAGCACGCCGACGCGACCAAGCTCGCTCGGCTGCTCGAGGGTCTCGTCGG
>JAUIEM010000691.1 GCA_030428695.1 bacterium | reverse complement strand
CGGGCGAGTGCGCTTTCGCGGGGGAATGCGCTTTCGCGGGGGAATGCGCTTTCGCGGGGGAATGCGCTTTCGCGGGCGAGTGCGCTTTCGCGGGCGAGTGCGCTTTCGCGGGGGAATGCGCTTTCGCGGGGGAGTGCGCTTTCGCCGGGGCAGGCGGCTTCGCCTGGGTCGACTTCGCAGGGGCAGGTGACTTCGCCGGGGAGGTGGCCTTCGCGGGGGGCGGCGAGTCCGGCGGTGGCGTCTCCACGCCAGCGGCCGATGGCGATCGCGGACTCGGTGCCGCGAGCGCTTCCGGGTCCCGCCGCGCGCCTCCTTCGCCCGGCCCATCCCGGGCGGCGCGCGCCTCCGGGCTGTCGGGAGCCGCGCCGAGCGCGGTGCCCCTGCGCAAGTCGATGAGCAGCCAGGCCGGCTGCTCGCGGGCCGCCGCGAGGGCGGGGGCGTCCGGCAGGCAGCCTCGCCAGGCGAAGCTGCCCTCGGCGTCGAAGGCGCAGGTCGTGAAGCTGAGCTGCCAGCGCTCCTGCGGAGGCAGCAGCAGGCTCGCTTCCACGAACAGCGCGAGCGGGTCGTAGCCTTCCTCGTAGACCAGGAACACCGGCCGCTTCGCCCGGAAGCACGCGGCGAGGGTTCCCGCCCAGCCCGCGTCCCCGGTCAGCAGCTTCCACGCCTGGGCCGGGCGCGCCTGCGGCGCCTCCCGCGGCAGCGGACGCGGCGCCCGCGGAGCCGCATCGCCCGGCCGCCGCATCACGCCCGGCTGGGCGAGCAGCCAGGCCGGGCCGCCGGGCACCCGCTCCGCGATATCGAGCAGCACGTGGTGGGCGAAGCTGCCGTCCTCCGTCGCCGCGACCCGGGACAGGACGCTGCACGGCTGGCCTCCGATGCGCAGGGTGTGGTGACTGTGCGCGACCGGCCGCAGGGCGACGGGTGCGGCCCGCCAGAGCGGGTAGCGGCTGCGCGGGGCGAGGCTCTCGATCAGCGCCGGCGCCAGCCCCGGGCTGGACGCGACGGTGCGGAAGGCCGTGCCCCGGGGCGTGCGGGTCGTGGTGCCGATCAGGTCGCGCAAGTCGTGGTCTCCGGTAGGGACGATCGGGGCCAGTGTATCCGCTCGAGGGCGGAGGGACGGGAAGAAGTTTGCAGCGGCGGGGTGGAGTCCGGTAGGACGGATGAAGGCTCGCTCAACGGGAGCTTCCGATGGTCCGTGCCACGTTGCTCGTCCTCGCCCTGGCCGTGGGGGGGCTGGGCCAGGAGACCCTCTACGTCGAGGCCGGATCCGCAGCTCACGGCGCGCGGGGCTGGGCCCACGCCCTGGAGGTCTTCGATGCCGCCCGTCACAAGCGCTACGGCCCGGAAGAGGACGGCTGGGTGGTCGACTTCCGGATCGATGCTCGACGGATCACCGCGGGCGTCGACGTTTGGCTCAACACGCCCGAACCGCCTCTCGAGGCTTCGGGAACCAGCGGCATGAAGGCGGCGTTCAACGGCGTGCCGTCGTTGAGCATTCTCGACGGATGGTGGATCGAAGGATGTAT
>JAUIEM010000430.1 GCA_030428695.1 bacterium | reverse complement strand
TCTGCGCGGCGACGACCAGCGACAGCGACTCGGCCAGCACCTGGGCGCGGCGCGCGCTCAGCCGCTCGAGCTGGGCGGGGATGCGCGACGCGTCGAGGCGCACGACCACGGTGCCGCTGTCGAGCAGCGCGCCCTCGCGCAGCGCCGGGTGGACCCAGACCACGGTGCCGGGGAGATTCGCGGAGACCAGGCTGCTGCGTTCGGCGCGGACCCGCCCGTAGGCCGTGACCCGCGGCAGGAAGTCGGCGCCGCGCACCTCGCGTGCCGCGATGCGCAGCTGCAGCGTCTCCGGCACGATCTGCTCGGCCTTCGGGGCCATCGCCTTGACGGCGTTGGCTGCGAACCAGGTGCCGAGCACGAGGGCGGCAGCGAGGAGCAGGTTGATCAGCAGTTTCTTCACGGCGCGTCTCCGAGGGCTGGGCTGCATTCTAAACGGAATCGGCACCCGGGCGTAGGTTTGTGCTTCCTGCGACCGGTGGGTCGCCCCTCCGTCGACGCTGACGGGCGCTCGCCGGCTTCTCAAACCAGGCCGCATCCCGTATGATGCCGGGCATGCAGCGGGGAGGGATAGCGTGCTCGAGAGCAAGCACGTCGCGGCGATCCTGCTCGGGGTCGGGGGCCTGGCGGTCCTGACGATGGCGGTCGTGTACCTGGTCTGGCCGCGGGGCCGCCTGGCGCGCGAGCGTGCCGAGGCCAACCGCAAGAACGGCTGGCCGGTCGATGTGCGCACCTTCGGCTGGCGCCTGGTGCCGATCGCGCTGCTCCTGATCGGCGCCGGCGCGGGTCTCGCTCTGGTGCGCATCAAGCCCCAGGCGCCGTGGTCCGCCGAGCGGCCCGAGGTCGCCTCGGTCGGCGCGGTCAGCCTCGACGCCCTCGGCGAGTCCCTGCGCGTCGCCCTCGAGCGCGGCGATCCCGCGCCCCTGGAGGCGGTGATGCTGCCGCCTTCGGGGCCGACCGGTCACGCGCTGCGCTCCGATCTGCGGGCGGACCTCGCCAAGGGGCCCTACGTCGATGTCGAGGTCGAGCGCCTGTCGTCCCTGCGCCCGTTGCGCGAGGAGCCGAACGCGGTGGTGTTGCACGCCCGGGTCGACCGACGCCGCGGCGCCTTCTCCGCGGAAGGGGTGCAGTACCGTATCCATATAGAGCAACGCGGCGACCGCTACTTCCTCATCGACTCGAACCTGTTCCGCGACAACACGTTGACGTTACTGGTCCTGGCGGTGTGCGCCCTCCTGTTCCCGCTGCTGCTGGTCCTGTCGATCCTCAACCGCCGCACGACCCGGCTCCTGCACAGGGCCGAGGCGGAATGCGGCGAGCTGGCGCGGGTAGCGGTGCGGCTGCGCTACCGGGGGCCGCTGCGCGGCCGGCGTGGCGTGCTCGCCCTCGGACAGGACCGGCTGCTCTGGTTCCCGGGCGGCAAGCGCCGCCACAGCTTCGCG
Organism: bacterium; assembly: GCA_030428695.1. Next base: position 6,529 of record JAUIEM010000430.1, on the reverse strand, counting down.
CTCGCGGCCCTGTCCGACTTGCGCGAGCACAGCGAACGTGGGCGGACCGGCCGCAAGCGCCGCGGCATCGCCTTCCGCCACGACGGCGCGGAGCACATCTTTTTCGTCCGCCACGCCACGGCCTGGCTGAGCGCCCTGAAGGAAGGTGTCGAACAGGCGGTCGGCTGAGACGCGCCTGCGCGGGGCGCGGCCGGAGCGTGCGGGGCCCTGTGGAAAACTCAATTTTGCGTTGCGGTTGGCGGCGGGAACCTGCTAGACTTTCGAGCACTTTCGCCAGACACGGACCCTCCTGCAACGGCCCGTCGGGCCGTTCCGGGGCGTCCCTCCTCCGAACTGGAAGGTGGATTCTCGCGATGAAGAGAGGCTTTCTCGGGGTAGGGTGGAAATTCCCCATCCAGGTCGACCGACGTCGCGGCATCGCGATGTCGCGCCACGAGGACAGCATCGAAGAGTCCATCATGATCATCCTGGGCACGGCGCTCGGTGAGCGGGTCATGCGCCCCGATTTCGGGTGCGCGATCTACGACCTGATCTTCGCACCGAACAACCCGAACACCCACGGCCTGATCATCTACTACGTCGAGGAGGCGCTGCGAAGCTGGGAGCCTCGGATTCAGGCGCTGTCCGTCGACTGTACGGTCGATCCTGAAGACGACGCCCGCGTCGACGTGCAGGTCGAGTACCAGGTCATCGCGACCAACAACGTGTACAACCTCGTGTATCCGTTCTATTTGCAGAAAAGCGCCTGATACGGTTTAGCCGAAAGGTTGACGGTCTATGGGTCTACCGAGTCCGAATCTAGACGATCGCACCTTCGACCAGATCGTGGAGGAGGCGATCCGACTCATCCCCCAGTACTGTCCGGAGTGGACGAACTACAACCCCTCCGACCCTGGGATCACGCTGATCGAGTTGTTCGCCTGGCTGACCGAGATGATGCTCTACCGCATCAATCGGATCCCCGACCGGGTCTACCTGGTGCTGCTCGACCTGATCGGCATCCGCCTGCGGCCTCCGCAGCCCGCGGAGGCGATGCTGACCTTCTACCTCGCCGAGGGTGCCACCAAGCCCCAGTGGGTGCCGCGCGGCACCCAGGTCTGCACCGAGCAGGCCGACGAGGGCGAGGCGATCATCTTCGAGACGGGCGACGAGCTGTGCGTCACCAACACGAAGCTGGTCAAGATCGTCAGCATCGACGGCGACAAGGTCTCGGACAACACGGAGAACATGACCGGTGACGAGCGGATCCCCTTCGAGGCCTTCGCCGGCGCCAAGCAGATGGACCGCTTCCTCTACATCGGGGACGACCGCTTCGGCTCGCTGAAGGAAGCCTCGACGATCGAGTGCGTGTTCACCTGCCCGAAGCAGAAGGATGAGGAGTTCACCGACCTCGTCGCCTGGGAATACTGGAACGGGCGCCGCTGGAAGGAGCTCGTCACCTCGCAGGTGCCCGAAGAGGAGCTGCGCGAGGCGAGCAACATCGGCTCCGGCGGTCGCGGCATCACCTTCACCGGTCCGGTCGAGGACATCGCCGGGCTCGAGCTCGAGGACGTCGACACGACCTGGATCCGCGCCGAGCTGATCGAGGTGCCGATCAATGACGACGACACCGTGCTCGACGAGATCAAGCTCTGCGCGATGATCCTGCAGGACGGCGTGCCGCCCGACCACTGTTTCCTCAACTCCGGCGGGGACATCTTCGTCGCGGTCGACCTGAGCAAGAACTTCTACCCCCTCGGCGAGGAGCCGAAGTTCGACAACGTCTTCTACATCTGCTCCGAAGAGGTGTTCAGCAAGGACGACTCGATGGTTCGCATCGAGTTCACGATGACCGACCCGGCGCTCGTCCCCTTCGCCAGCCCCTCGCCGAACTGCCAGATCCGTTGGGAGTACTACAACGGTCGGCGTTGGGAGGAGATCAGCACCTCGACGGTGTACGGCGTCAAGGAGCCGGTGCAGTTCAACTTCGTCGACACGACGAAGTGCTTCCAGAAGAACGGCTGGGTGTCGTTCCTGCGTCCGGAGTTCATGAAGGCGACCGAGATCAACGGCGTCGAGGGCTTCTGGGTGCGCGGGCTGCTCTACCAGGGTGACTACGGCTCGCGCGGCAAGTACGAGGCGGTCGTCGATCCGAACACCGGGCAGTCGGAGTGGATCTGGAAGGAAGACCGGCCGCTGCGTCCGCCGTCGCTGAAGAACGTCGTGCTCAAGTACAGCCAGGTGCCCTACTCGGCGCGCCATATCCTGACGTACAACGACTTCACCTACCGCGACTACTCGCACATCATCGACCAGCCGGGGCGCGCCTTCCAGCCGTTCCTGCCGATCCGCGAAGAGAACCCGGCGATGTACGTCGGCTTCGACCGGCCCTTCCCGAACTCGATGGTCTCCGCCTACTTCCGGGTCGAGGAGTCGCGCGTCGAGTTCGAGGAGCAGGCGCTCGACGAGCCGTTCCCCGAAGAGGGGCTGATCGAGCGGCAGAACCGCACCAAGAAGCAGGACCAGCGCATCCTCTGGGAGTACTGGGACGGCAACCACTGGGCGAGCCTGGTCGCCAACGACGACACGAGCAACCTGACCCTGTGCGGGCTCCTCAAGTTCACCGGCCCCTCCAACCACCCGAAGAAGCGGGAGTTCGGCCAGGAGCTGCACTGGGTGCGGGCGCGCTTCGAGATGGGCAGCTACTCGAAGGCGCCGGTCATCGAGGACATCCGCCTCAACACGACCTCCGCCCTGAACGCGATGACCGTGTTCGACGAAGTGCTCGGCCACAGCGACGGCACCCCCGACCAGATCTTCCGCTTCACCCAGCAGCCCGTGCTGCCCGGCCAGAGCATCCTGGTCAAAGAGAACGACGTCCCGCCGAAGCGCGAGCTCAAGCGCATCTACGCCGAAGAAGGCGAGACCGCGGTCAAGCAGATCAAGGACGACGCCGGCAACACCATCGAGGTCTGGATCCGCTGGCACCAGGTCGACAGCTTCTACAACTCCGGCCCGACCAGCCGCCACTACCTGATCGACCCGCTGACCGGCGAGGTCCGCTTCGGGGACGGCCGGCGCGGCATGATCCCGCCGATGGGCACCGACAACGTCAAGGCCGAGCAGTACCTGACCGGCGGCGGCGCGATCGGCAACGTCGGCGCGGGCAGCCTGACCGTGCTGCGCCAGTCCATCGCCTACATCGACCAGGTGGTCAACCACCACCCGGCCGTCGGTGGCTCCGACCAGGAGAGCATCGAAGAGGCGAAGATGCGCGGCCCGCACGTGGTCAAGAACCGCTACCGCGCCGTGACCGCCGAGGACTTCGAGTGGCTGTCGGTGCGCGCCTCCGGCAACGTCGCCCGGGCCAAGGCGATGGCCAGCCCGAAGAAGGAAGGCGAGCTGACCATCCTGATCTTGCCGAAGGAAGAGAAGGTCATCCCGGACATGACGCGGCCGCTGGTGCCAACCCCCGAGCTGATCCGCAAGGTGAAGGACTTCCTCGACGTGCGGCGCCTGATCACGACCAAGCTCCACGTCGGCAAGCCCCGCTACGTCGAGATCTCGGTCGACGTGCAGATCGTGCTCAAGCAGATCGGCGCGCGCGGCTCGACGGTCCGCCGCCAGATCGAGGAGGCCGTCCGCCGCTTCCTGCACCCGGTGCTCGGCGGCGCCGACATGTCGGGCTGGCCGTTCGGACGCTCGCTGCACAAGTCCGACCTCTACCACATCGTCGAGCGGGTCGAGGGCGTCGACTATATCGAGGATCTCAGCCTGTTCGACGAAGACCGCCGGCTGACCTCCGACAAGATCGAGCTCAAAGAGGACGAGCTGCTACACGTCGTGGACGTCAACGTCGAGGAGGTGACGAAGGAGGTCCTGGTCTAGCGTGCGCGCGACCGGGGCCCCTCCGCACGAGGCATTTGACATGTCAGGCGACATATACGACTGTGTGCAAGCGTATGGAAAACATGAGGCCGTGGTGAGCGGACGTTCCGCCGCGGAGGGTTCAGCCCTTCCGCAGGCAACGATCCATTAGGAAGGACAATGGCCAAGAAGGACGGGCATAAACGGCGGGAGTCGGCGCTCCAGGCTCTCAAGCGAAAGCTTGCAGAGACCGAGATCGAGATGCCGAAGGTCGAGGGCTACAAGCTCTCGAAGGCGCGCAAGATCCTCGATATCTGCGGCTTTCCGCTCGACAAGGTCCAGATCCGCTACACCGAGAGCGAGCTGCCCAAGGGCACCGTGATCAGCCAGCGTCCAGGCATCGGCGAGAAGGTGGACGTGCGGTCGGGAATCTTCACGATCAAGCTGCAGGTCGCCGACCACAGCATGATCCGCTTCCTGCCGAGCATCTACCAGCGCGACGACCTCGGCGGCCGCAGCTTCCTCCGTGACTTCCTCTGGATCTTCCAGCACATCTTCAACCAGACCGAAGAGAAGCTCGAGAACATCGAGCGATATTTCGACCCCCTGCTCGCTCCGCCCGACTTCCTCCCCTGGCTCGCCTCCTGGGTCGCGATGACCCTCGAGGACGACTGGCCGGAGATCAAGCGCCGCGACATCATCAAGAAGGCGGTAGAGCTCTACCACCTGCGCGGCACCCTGCGGGGCATGAAGATCTACCTGAAGATCTTCACCGGCTTCGAGCCCCAGATCCACGAGAACGAGTGGCCGTTCAACGGCATCGTGGTCGGGATCTACTCGACGGTCGGTGAGGACACGATCCTGATGCACGCGGCCAACAAGGCCTACACCTTCATGGTCGAGCTGCCGTTGACGCTGGGCGATGTGACCAATCAGCAGATCCGCCGCATCCACAGGATCATCGAACGGGAAAAGCCGGCCCACACGCAGTACTATCTGACGTTCCAGCCCAGCGAAGATGAGGAAGACTTCGGCATCGTCATCGGCGAGGCCTCGACTGTCGGTGTCGACACCGACATGGCGGGCGACCCGTCCTACCTCGACATGGTCTAGGAGGCGGATCGCCGGCGGGACAGTACAACCTGCTATCTTTGGAGACCGGCAGGAATCGACACGAGAGAGACAGAGCCTGCGCTTCGCGGCTTGTAGAGGGAGACGGAAATGGGGATCGAGGTACCGAAAGAAGGTTACATCAGGCTGAACCACTTTCACGGTCTGCGCCTGGAATCCGAGGACTTTGAGACCGGCGAGAGGTACCACCTCGACAAGCACAGGCTGCACCAGGCCCGTTTCCACAGCCCGGGCATCGTCGCCAACTACGGCGACGAGCTCGACGTGCGTGGGCGACGGCGCGGGGACCTGACCTTCGAGGTCTACCCGGGCTACTGCATCGACGGTGAGGGCCACGACATCTTCCTGCGCGAGGTCAAGGTCGAGACCGTCGACCTCGGGCAGTTCCGGCTCCCCTGCACGGTGTACTGTACGATCAAGTTCATCGACGAGCCCACCGAGTTCGTCGTCAACAAGGCGAACCCGAAGTACAAGGGTCACCGTCGCATCCTCGAGACCAGCAAGATCGAGGTCACGGCCAAAGAGCCGGACATCGAGGCCTGCGTCGAGCTGTGCCGCATCGCGATGGAAGAGGGCATCCGCGAGATCACGGACGCCGAGGACCCCGCCAACCCGAAGCCGGGCGAGATCGACCTGCGCTTCCGGGCCAAGGCCGGTGTCTGCGGCAGCTGGATGTCGCCCCTGCTGCTCGCGAAGTTCAACACGACGATGCGCCAGAAACGCCGCTCCTACGGGGCACTGGCCTACAAGCAGCCGCTGATGGTGTGCTGCCGGGACGTGCGGCAGGCGTCGGTGTCCGCCGAGATGATCTCGAAGTCGGGCCAGATGGACCTCAAGGCCGCGTTCGAGATCATGCGGATCATCGCGTCGCTCGAGATGGAGCTCGTCCAGGAGATCCAGGACAAGTACATCGAGATCACGAACATCAAGGAGTTCAACTCCTTCAAGACGACGATCAACGGTCTGAACGGGCAGCTCAAGGACGCGTCGTACACGCAGAACGAGCTCGAAACCATCCTCGACTACCAGGACCGTGCGACGGGCGAGCTGCTCAAGGTCGCCGAGTCCTGCCCGGCCTGGAAGCCTGCGGCCCCCGCCGCGCCGCCCGCCGCCGCTCCGGCCGCGGCCGTCGTCGAGGAAGAGCCGCCCCGCACCCGGCGTCGTCGGCCGCGCCCCGAGCCCGAGCCCGAGGAAGAGGAAGAGGAAGTCGCGGAGCGTCCCCGGCGGAAGAAGAAGACCAAGAAGAAGAGCAAAAAGAAGGTCGCGAAGGACCCGGAGGCCGTCGAGGTCGATTGGGAAGGCCTGCGGACCATGTCTGGCGACCTGCCCGAGAAGTTCTTCTACGACGGCAAGAACTGGGAGCGCGTCGACGTTCTTCAGCCGCTCGACAAGAAGGACGAGGCCGACCACGAGTTCGACTGGGGCGACTACAAGGACAGCTGGACGAACAACGTCACCTACAAGTACCCCGATGGGGTCAAGATGACCTGCCGTGGCCGTTGCCACGTCGGCGGCTTCTCGGAGTGGAACGTCCAGAACTGCACGCCTGGCC
>JAUIEM010000429.1 GCA_030428695.1 bacterium | reverse complement strand
CTCTCGAGTCCGTGAGTGTGGAAAGGAATTTGTGCGGAGGTCAGTAGCAAGTAGAATTAGTGCTGACGATGCAAACACTTGCTTCCGGCCCTGCCAATGCCCCACCCACCACCCAACCTGTCGCCCATTCCGCTCGAGCCCCACATTACCCGACACCACCGCGCTGCCACCCGCCGAGCGCAACACCCGCGACCTCAACAAAGCACCCCCGCCGGGCGCCTGCGAGCGAGCAGGCTCCCGACGGGGGCAACAATCAAGAAAGTCCAGTTCAGCCCAGCAACCCGGACCCCCCCACGCGGCCAACAGAAACGGAAGAGCCTCCACCCGATCGAGAAGCGCCAGGCCCGCAGCGTCAAGGAACCTCCAGCCCAACGCCCCCGAAGCCCCGCCCCGCTGCGAATCGGAGCTGTGCGCGCCGACGCGATCCAGCGCGCCGCACTCCGGTCACGACCCGGTGGCCCATCCGGCCCTCAGCCGCCTCCCACACGCTGCCCCCGGGCCCGCAAGAAACGGCGCGTCACGACCTCCTGGAGCTGGCGGTAGAACCCGGCGCTCTCGATCCGCTCCCGTTGCGCCACCGACAGCCACCGCAAGACCGGCTCCCAGGACTCCAGGGGCGGGAGATGGAGGCTGACCCACCCCTTGCGCTCTTCGCGCAGGGTGATGCCTTCGAGGGCGAGCGGCCCGCGTGAAGTTGCGACCGAGATCCGCGCGCTCCCCGAGCGCCCGTCAGGCTCTACCGAGACGTGCACCTGCATGGTCCCCACCCGCTGCGGCGGCTCAACCACAGGAGGCGCATCGATGACAGGAGACTTCCCGTGCAGCCGGTCGAGGGGGCTCTCGATGGTCCGCGTCATGCGCCGCGCGACCTTCGTGTAGATGACGGTCGTATCGAGCCGCGCGTGCCCGAGCAGTACCTGGATGAAGCGGATGTCGGTGCCGTGCTCGAGCAGGTGCGTCGCAAAGGAGTGCCGCAAGGTATGTGGGGTGGCCTTCTTGCCAATCCCGGCAATCGACACCGCCCGGGCCATCGCCCGCTGCACCGTGCGCTTGCTGAGGTAGCGCCCCCCGCGCTCGCCCGGGAACAGGAAGCCTGAAGGCCGGGAGAGTCCCGCCAGGCCCCGCAGTGGCTCTTCGAGGCAGAGGGGCAGGAGGGCCATCCGGTCGCGGCGACCCTTCCCGAGGCGCACGCGGAGCTGGCGTCGGGCGAAGTCGATGTCCGCCCAACGCAGCCGCACCACCTCGCTGACACGCAGGCCTGCCGCGTACAGCAGCCCGAGCAGGAGCTTGTCCCGCAAGGACGGCGCCGCCTCGAGGACGCGTACGACCTCCGCCTCGCTCAGGACCACCGGCACTCGTTTCGGTCGCCGCGGGATGGCCAGCCCGAGGGTGAGCTCCCGCCCGCACATGCGGTCGAAGACCGTCCGCAGTGCGGAGAGGTGGGTGCTGACCGACGATGCGCCGAGCCCTCCGTCGACGAGAACCTCGAGAAAGGCCCGGACGTCTTCGCGCGTCGCGAGGTGCGGCGCGCGTCCGAACCAGTCGAGGAAGGCGCGCAACGAGCGGTCGTAGCTGCGTTTCGTCGAGGCCTGGTAGCCCGTCTGATTCACCGGGATTCCTGCTGCGGACCCGGATGCCGCAGATCTCGGGCGCTTCGAGCCTTCTGCGCTGCTCACCTATGGCGCTGCATGGGCTCCGCTGCTCGAAGACTCGAAGCGCCCGATCTCAAGCGGCCTCCGGGCCCTCGCGACGAAATCCCGGTGAATCAGCCGGGGGTAGAAGCGGATCTTCATCTCCCGCGCGACCCGCCGAAGCAACTCCGCGGCCGAGGGCTGCTCGGCGTCGAGCGCGACCACGGCGGCGCGCAGGTGATCGTCGATCCGCGCGCGGGGAGCATAGCGGCCGCGCCCTCCCATGGGAAAGGGGCGGCGGCACCGGGCGGGAGAGAGGGCAAGGGTCATCGGCATCGCGGGTCCTCCAGGCAGACGCGTGTCTGCGCTGTGCCTCAGCACGCCGCATGCCACACCACGCCGCCGCGAGCCGCCGTTGCCGATCTCCCAGATCCGTACCATTTGCACACCACGTTTCGCGCAGTCGCCACCCATCCGTGGCACCAACCAGCGGCGGAGGACTCGTACGCAGCGACTCGTGGGAAGCGGCCATCGCGGGGCCTCGCGCCAGGACTACGGGCCGGCGATCGATTCGCCTTCACCGTCCCCGAGAGCGAGGCCGGCCCAAGGAAGGGCGTCCGCGAGCGCTGCGACGATCACGCACGGGGCACGCTGCGACAAAGCACGGCCCTCGTCCCTTGTAGTGTGCGTCCGAGCTGCCGGTCGACTCGGGGGCGGCGGGATGTTCGTCCCTGTCTTTCCTGGCGACGCTGCCGGCTTCATGGCAGCGGTCCCACCCGCTCGAACGCGGCGGCGGAGAGCCACAGTACTGACCTCCACATAAGTCCTGACCCATGAAGCAGGGTCGGTTCGCGAACGAGCGACGGGAGGGGGTGAACCCCTCCCCTACATGCTGTCAGACAATTCTCGATGGCCCTGTAGGAGCGGGTTCACCCCCGCCCGCCGGACCAGGAGAACTTATACGGAGGTCACTAAAAGAAGGCCCCCCGATCGCGGGAGGCCTCCATCAAGACAGAACGCTACCGACGCGCACCTACCGGTGCGTGTCGAGGTCGAAGCGGTCGAGCATCATCACCTTGTGCCAGGCGGCGACGAAGTCGTCGACGAACTTCTGCGCGGCGTCGTCGGAGGCGTACACCTCGGAGATCGCGCGGAGCTGCGAGTTCGAGCCGAAGACCAGGTCGACGTCGGTGCCGGTGTAGACCGTCTCCCCGCTGACGCGGTCCGTGCCTTCGTACATGTTGTCGCCGGTCTTGTTCCACTCCACCCGCATCTCGAGCAGGTTGGTGAAGTAGTCGTTGCTCAGCGTCCCGGGCCGGTCGGTGAAGACGCCGTGCTTCGAACCGTCCCAGTTCGCGTCGAGGGCGCGCATGCCCCCGAACAGCACCGTCATCTCCGGGGCGGTCAGGTCGAGCAGGTCGGCCTTGTCGACCAGCAGCTCGGCCGGCGTCCGCTCGTTGCCGTCGGCGTAGTAGTTGCGGAAGCCGTCGGCGCGCGGCTCGAGGGCGTCGAAGTTCGAGGCTTCGGTCATCTCCGCGGTCGCGTCGGTGCGGCCCGGGGTGAACGGCACGCTGACCGCGTGGCCGCCGTCCGCCGCCGCCTTCTCGATCGCGGCGGCGCCGCCGAGCACGATCAGGTCGGCGAGGGAGATGCGGACGTTGCCGGGCTGCGCGCTGTTGAAGTCGGTCTGGATCTTCTCGAGCGCCGTCAGCACCGTCGCGAGCTCGGCCGGGCGGTTGATCGCCCAGTCCTTCTGGGGAGCGAGCCGGATGCGGGCGCCGTTCGCCCCGCCGCGCAGGTCGGTGTCACGGTAGGTCGAGGCGGCGGCCCAGGCGGTGCGGACCAGCTGGGGAACGGTCAGGCCGGAGCCGAGGATCATCGACTTGAGCTCGGCGATGTGGGCAGCGCCGACGAGCTCGTGGTCGACGGCCGGAACCGGGTCCTGCCAGATCTGCGCTGCGGGAACCTCCGGGCCGAGCAGCCGCACGTGGGGGCCCATGTCGCGGTGGGTCAGCTTGTACCAGGCCTTGGCGAAGGCGAGGTTGAACTCCTCGGGGTTCTCGTAGAAGCGCTTGGAGATCTCCTTGTAGATCGGGTCGAACTTCAGCGAGAGGTCGGTGGTCAGCATCATCGGCTTGTGGGACAGGGCGGGATCGTGGGCGTCCGGCACGGTCGCGGGGGCGTCCTTCGGGGTCCACTGCTTGGCGCCGGCGGGGCTCTTGGTCAGCTCCCACTCGTACTTGAACAGGTTCTCGAAGTAGCCGTGCGACCACTCGATCGGGGTATAGGTCCAGGCGCCTTCGAGGCCGCTGGTGATCGTGTCCTTGCCGCGGCCGGTGCCGTGGCTGTTGCTCCAGCCCAGGCCCTGCTCCTCGAGCGGGGCGGCTTCGGGCTCGGGGCCGACGTGGCTGGTCTTCGCGGCGCCGTGGGTCTTGCCGAGGGTGTGGCCGCCAGCGATCAGCGCGACGGTCTCCTCATCGTTCATGCCCATGCGGGCGAAGGTGACCCGGATGTGGTGGGCGGCCAGGAGCGGGTCGGGGTTGCCGCCCGGGCCCTCGGGGTTGACGTAGATGAGGCCCATCTGCGAGGCGCCGAGCATCTCGTCGAGGGTCTTGCCGTCGTCGCCGAAGCGCGCGTCGGCCAGCCACTCGGTCTCCGGTCCCCAGTTGATGTCGGTCGGCTCGTAGACGTCGGTGCGTCCGCCGCCGAAGCCGAAGGTCTCGAAGCCCATCGACTCGAAGGCGACGTTGCCGGCGAGCACCATCAGGTCGGCCCAGGACAGGTTGCGGCCGTACTTCTTCTTGACCGGCCACAGGATGCGCCGGGCCTTGTCGAGGTTGGCGTTGTCCGGCCAGCTGTTCAGCGGGGCGAAGCGGATCGTCCCGGAGCGGGAGCCGCCGCGGCCATCGGTGACGCGGTAGGTGCCGGCGCTGTGCCAGGCGAGCCGGATCATCAGCCCGCCGTAGTGGCCCCAGTCGGCCGGCCACCAGTCCTGCGAGGTGGTCAGGCACTGCTCGACGTCCTGCTTGACGGTCGGGAGGTCGAGGCTGTTGAACGCGGCGGCGTAGTCGAAGTCGGCATCGATCGGGTCGCCTTTCGGGGCGTTCTGCTTGAGCACTCGCAGGTCGAGGCGGTTCGGCCACCAGTCGTCGATCGTGTAGGGCTCGTCGCCATCGCTGTCATGGCGAGCCGCGAGCGGCGCATCCGGCGTGTCGCTCGACGATCCCTGGTTGTCCGCCGGCGGCGGCGTCTCGGCGCTGTCGCCGCAGCCGAGCGGCAGGAGCACGAGCCCCAGCGCCAGGCCCAGCGTGGTGAGCCTCCCGAACATTCCACTACTACGCATGATCATCTCTCCTCTTGCTTCCTCTTGATACGCGCGCCGGTGGCGTGTTCTCCTCGTCAGCGGCGTGTTCCCTTCCACGTTACGCTTTTGTCTAGTTCAGGGAAGTGCTTTGTTGTGATTCCCCTGATAACACGGACTAATGACCGGGCCGCGGACCATCGCGCATCGGCTCGCGTTGCAGCCGGCCGCCTCGACGACCGAAGAACAGAGGAAGAGGCACGCGCCCGAGGGAATTTTGGTTTGCATCCGGCAGCCCACAGCTCGCATGCTTGTACAACCCCGCAGCGGAGAGTGAGCGAGATGGCGACGGAGCGCGTGTTCGATGCCTCCCCGGACGACCGCAAGTACGAATCCTCGCTGCGCCCGCAGACCTTCGAGGACTTCCCCGGCCAGACCCGGGTCGTCGAGAACCTGAAGATCTACATCCGTGCCGCCCTGGAGCGGGGTGACGTGCTCGACCACATCCTCCTGTCCGGCCTGCCCGGCCTCGGCAAGACCACCCTCGCCCACCTGATCGCCCGGGCGATGGGCGCCGAGCTGACGTCGACCTCCGGGCCGGTGCTCGAGAAGCCGGGCGACCTCGCCGGCATCCTGACCAACCTCGGCCGGGGCGACGTGCTGTTCATCGACGAGATCCACCGCCTGAGCTCGGTCGTCGAGGAGTACCTCTATCAGGCGATGGAAGACTTCGCGATCGACATCCTGATCGACCAGGGCCCGCGGGCGCGCAGCGTCAAGATCGACCTGCCGCGCTTCACGCTGATCGGCGCGACCACCCGCGAGGGGCTGCTGACGGCGCCGTTCCGGGCGCGCTTCGGGGTGCTCGAGCGGGTCTGCCTGTACCCGCCCGAGCAGCTGCAGACCATCCTGTTGCGCTCGTCGCGCCTGCTCGGCACGCCGATCGATGAGGAAGCCGCGCTCGAGCTCGCCCGCCGCAGCCGCGGCACGCCGCGGGTCGCGAACCGCTTCCTCAAGCGCATCCGCGATGTCGCCCAGGTGCGCGGGAAGCAGGCGATCGACGCGGAGTCGGTCGACGAGGGCCTGCGCATGCTCGGGGTCGACCACGCCGGCCTCGAGGACATGGACCGGCGCATCCTGCGCTACCTCATCCGCCACCGCGGCGGCCCGATCGGCCTGAAGACCCTCGCGGTCGCCGTCGGCGAAGAGGACGACACGATCGAGGATGTGTACGAACCCTTCCTGATCCAACAGGGCTTCCTGCGCAAGACCCCCCGCGGGCGCTGTGCGGAGCCCCGCGCCTACGAACACCTGGGGGAATCCTCCCAAGGCGTGCAGACACGGTTGTTCTGACCCCACACGGAGGCGCCATGAAGCCCATCCGCACGTTCCTCTCCGGCTGGTGGCGCCGGATCCTGCTCGTTCCCCTCGGCTCCCTGCTCGCCCTGACGCTGTTCTCCTGCCTGATCCCCGAGCGCGAGCTGCCGACCATCGTCCACTTCGAGAAGGCTCCGACGATGCGGGTGCTGCTCGCGAAGAACATCCGCGAGGCCTCGATCGGCCTGCACGGCCCGTTCAAGATCGTCGACGCCCACGACCCCGAAGAGACCCCCGCCCAGGGCAAGATGTTCGGGGAGCGCGTGCTCAAGGCGCGCAGCCGCTACGGCTTCAGCTTCGGCGAGCTCGGGGTCGGCTTCGACGCCTCGCTGCTGGTGCCGAGCGAGGGCCAGACGATCGCCTTCAACGGGCGCTCGTACCGCGGGCGCTTCCTGTTCGTCAAGAAGGACGAGGGCTTCGACGTCGTCAACCTCGTCGACCTCGAGTCCTACCTGTGCGGGGTGATCGGCGCGGAAATGCCGCTGTCGTGGCCCGACGAGGCCTTGCGGGCCCAGGCGATCGCGGCGCGCAGCTACGCGATCTACAACCTCTCCCGGCGCACCGACCGCGACTACGACGTCTACGCCGACACCCGCTCCCAGGTCTACAAGGGGGTCGAGGCGGAGACCGACAAGGCCCGGCGCATCGTCGCCTCGACCAGCGGCCTGCTCGTCACCGACCAGGGGGAGCTGTTCTGCAGCTACTTCCACTCGACCTGCGGCGGCGAGACCGTGCCGGCGGAGGTGATCTTCGACGAGACCCCGAGCACCGTCCTGTCGGGGACGCGCTGCGGCTTCTGCAGCGACTCGAAGTACTTCAAGCCGTGGACCTACAGCATCGACGCGGCCGAGCTCGCCGCCAAGCTGCGCGCCAAGGGCAAGGACCTCGGACCGGTCGTCCAGGCGGCCTGGGTCGAGAACCCGATCGGCGGCAGCAACGTGCACCGGGTGCTCAAGCTCAAGGGCAGCCTCGGCATCGTCGAGTTCGAGCCCTACGTCTTCCGCCGGCAGATCTTCTCGAGCCTGAAGGGCCCCGCCTACACCGTCGAGCTGCGCGACGGCGCCGTCGTGTTCGAGGGCGTCGGCTTCGGGCACAACGTCGGGATGTGCCAGTACGGGGCGTACGGACTGGCCAAGCGGGACTACAAGGCCGAGCAGATCCTCGCCCACTTCTACCCGGGGTGCCAGATCGCGGCGGCCTATTGAGCGGCCTGCGGGGCGGCTTCCCGGAGCCGCCCGAAGAAAAAGCAGACAAAAAGTCAGTTTGTGGTTGCGGGCAGACGGTTGTCTGCTAAAACAAGAGCACCCACACAGTTCCCCTTGCGCCGCCCTCCCCCGGGGCGGCTTTTTCTATTCCGAGCGGCCTGACGCGAGGGCTTCCCGCGCCGCACCGGGTTCGACATCACAGCCGCGTCCGAGGTGATGGCGTGCCTCGCGCTGTCGAACTCGTTCCAGGACCTGCGCGAGCGCATGGGCCGGATCATCGTCGGTCCGGACAAGAGCGGGAACCCGGTCACCGCCGAGCAGATCGGCGCCGCCGGCGCCATGGCCGCGATCATGAAGGACGCGGCAATGCCCACGCTGATGCAGACGATCGAGGGAACGGCCTGCCTGGTGCACGCCGGCCCGTTCGCGAACATCGCGGTCGGCAACAGCTCCATCCTGGCCGACCGCGTGG
>JAUIEM010000690.1 GCA_030428695.1 bacterium | reverse complement strand
CTCGTCGCGTCTGCTGCCGTCGCGGGCCAGGCGCGCGCTCCAGGTCTCGCCCTCGACCAGCTTCATCGCGAGCTGCACCGCGCCGCCCGGGGACTCGAGGAGGTCGTAGACGGGCAGGATGTTCGGATGCTCGAGGCGGCTGGCGAGCTGGGCCTCGGCGAGGAAGCCGCCGCGCTGCGTGGCGCCGGGCTCGCGCAGGACCTTGACCGCGACCTCGCGCGCGAGCCGGGTCTGCAGCGCCCGGTAGACGACCGCGTTGCCGCCGCGCCCGATCGCCTCGAGCAGCTCGAAGGCGAGCTCCGCGACCGGCAGCGTCGGAGCGTCGACGGAGTCGAGCTTGTGGGTGCGCGTGAAGTCCTCGTCGGAGAGCGCGTCGAGGGAGTCGACGCGCGGCGGGAGCTTCCGCACCGGCGCGCGGCCCGCCTCCTCCAGGGCGCGGGCGAAGGCGGCGAGGGAGGCGGGGCGCTCGCCGGGATCCTCCGCCAGGCTGCGCAGGAGGAGCTCGTCGAGCGCCGCGGAGACCGGCCGCTCGGCCGCGACCGGCAGCAGCCTCCGGCCCTTCCCCCGGCCGCCGAAGGGGGCGCGGCCCGTCAGGCAGAAGTACAGCGTCGCGGCGAGGCCGTAGAGGTCGCTGCGCACGCTGACCGCGCGCCGCAGCCCGGCGCGCTGCTCCGGAGCGGCGTAGGCCGGCGTCCCGACGAAGCCCCGGGTCAGGGTCGCGAGGTCGCTCAGGGTGTCGAGGGCGAGGCCGAAGTCGAGCAGGACCGGCCGCCCGTCCGGACGCAGCATCACGTTGCCGGGCTTGACGTCGCGGTGCAGGAAGCCCTCCTCGTGCACGTGGTGCAGCGCGCGGGCGAGCTCCACGCACCACGCGATCGCGCGCTCCGGCGCGGGCAGCTCGTCGCGGACCAGCGCCCGCAGGGTCTGGCCGGGCACCAGCTCCATCGCCAGGAAGAGCAGGCCGTCCGCCTCGCCCCCGGCGAGCAGGCGCACGAGGTTCGGATGGGCGAGCCGGCGCAGCGCCTCGATCTCGCGCAGGAAGCGCTCGGCGTGCCGCGCCGACGGGCGGACCCGCAGGCGCAGCAGCTTGACGGCGCAGGGTTCTCCGGTCGGGTCGCGGCCCTCGTACACCTCGCCGAAGCTGCCCCGGCCGATCGGGCACAGCAGGCGGAAGCCGGCGACCTCGTCGGGGGGACGGCCGGCGTCGACGCTGCCGGCATCGCGACTCCCCGCGAGCTGGCCGTACACACGGCGCAGCTTCGCGAGCAGCGCGGGGTCGTCGCAGCCGTGCCGGCGCAGGAAGCCCGCGGGCTGATGCAGGTGGCCCTGGAGGGCGGCTTCGAGGTAGAGGTCGTAGAGGTTCTCGTCCATGCCGGTCCGGATGCGCGGATAGTCGAGTGTAGCGGTCCCGGCCCGCATCGGCGAGCCGCTCGCAGAAGCTTGGCCCGAAAGCCGCGTGGCGAGGCGCCGCGCGGGTGGGTGGATGCCGAGGATCGACGACGACGCGGCCTTTGTTGACCTCGGAGGAGGAGGACGAAGGCAG
>JAUIEM010000428.1 GCA_030428695.1 bacterium | reverse complement strand
CCTGATTGCGCCACCTCCTCGGTCTCCTCTCCTCGTTCCTCGGAGAAGAGCCCTGCGGTGGTGTCGCAAACAGGGCTGCCGCCCAACTCCTCTTGTGTAGCCTGCAGCCCTTGACCCTCGCTCCTCGTGCCTCGGAGCGAGCGTCGGCGGGAACGCGTGACACGGCCGTGCGAAAACGCCATGACGCCGCGAACCTGCTACACTCGGCCCATCCCCCCGCCAGGAGCCCCCTCATGCCCATCGACGTCGCCCGCGCCCGCGCCGAGACCCCCGGCTGTACGCAGGTCACCCACCTGAACAACTGCGGCTCGGCACTGCCGCCACGGGTCGTGCACGAGACGGTCTGCGCCCACCTCGAGCAGGAGCTGCTGCGCGGCGGCTACGAGGCCGCCGACGCCGCCTCCGAGCGGCTCGAGGCGGTGTACGCCTCGGTCGCGCGCCTGATCGGCGCCGGCCCGGACGAGATCGCCCTGACCGAGAACGCGACCGTCTCCTGGCAGATGGCCTTCTGGGCCTTCCCCTGGCAGCCCGGCCAGCGCATCCTCACCTCGCCGATCGCCTACGCCTCGAACTACATCAACTACCTGCGCGCGGCCCAACGCCACGGAGTGCACATCGAGGTCGTGCCCGACCGCGCCGGCGCCCTCGACCTCGAGGCCCTCGCCGGGCGCCTCGACGGCGCGAGCCTGCTCGCCCTGACCCACGTGCCGACCAACGGTGGGCGGGTCGATCCGGTCGGGGAAGCCGGCGCGCTGGCGCGGGCCGTGGGGGTGCCCTTCCTGCTCGACGCCTGCCAGTCGGTCGGCCAGCTGGCGGTCGACGTCGAAGAGCTGTCCTGCGACATCCTGACCGCGACCGGTCGGAAGTTCCTCCGCGGACCCCGCGGCACCGGCTTCCTCTACGTCCGCAAGAGCCTGCTCGAGCGGCTCGATCCCCCGATGCTCGACCTGCACAGCGCGACCTGGACCGCCCGCGACACCTACACCCTGCGCCCCGACGCCCGCCGCTTCGAGACCTGGGAGGCGAGCCTGGCCGCGCGCCTCGGCCTCGGCGCCGCCGCCGAGTACGCCCTCAGCCAGGGGCTCGGCGCGATCGAGGAGCGGGTGTGCGGCCTGGCGGAAGCCCTGCGCGCGCGCTTGCGCAGCCTGCCCGGCGCCGAGGTCCTCGACACCGGCAGGCGGCGCTGCGGTATCGTGTCCTTTCAGCTCGCCGGGCACGCCGCCCCGGAGGTCAAGACGCGGCTGCGCGCGCAGGGCATCCACACCTCGACCAGCTCCCGCTTCGCGACCCGCATCGACATGGAAGAGCGGGGCCTCGAGCAGGTGCTGCGGGCGGGCGTGCACTACTACAACACCGAGGAGGAGCTCGACCGGCTGGTGGCGGCGCTGCGGGCGTTGTGAGGGGGCGGGAGCGGCCCGATGCGACGAGGGCGGGAAAACCCCGCCCTCTGCGCACGAAGCAGCCGCCGGCGCCTCAGTTCACGCTGTCCATCCCGAAGTTCTGGGTCCAGTGCGTGTGGTCGCGGCCGATGCCGATCGTCAGGTGCCCGCGGGTCAGGATGTTCCGGTGGTGGCCGGAGCTGTTGTACCACTGCAGGAAGGCGCCGCGGCCGGTGCCGGAGCCCATCGCGATGTTCTCGCCGCTGTAGCTCGCGCCTTCGCGCCGGCAGCGGTCGGCCGGGGAGCCGGTGTTCGGCGAGTGGTGGTCGAAGAAGCCGCTGCTGCGCATGTCGACGCTGTGCTTGCGCGCGGCCTGCACCAGGCGCTCGTCGATGTGCAGGGCGCGCAGGCCCATCATGATCCGGTAGGCGTTGGTCTCGTCGATGCACGCGCGCTCCTGCTCGTCGACGCTGGTGTCGACCTGGGCGTTGTACGCGAGCACCCGCTGGCTGTGGTCGAAGATCGCCTTGTCCTGGGCGTTGATCGGCGCGCCCTTCAGGTTGACCTTCTCGTTGATCGCGGTGGCGACCTCGGCCTCGAGCTCTTCGAGGCTCGGCCCCTCGTTCGCATAGCGGATCAGGTCGGCGTGGGCGGCGGCGAGCGCGGCGCGGGCTTCCTGCAGCTTGCTGTTCTCGGCGAGCAGCACCGCGAAGGGGTTGTCCCAGATCGCCTGGACCTTGCCGACCGCCTCGTCGACGACCGGCTGGCCGACCGCACCGTGGTTCTCGTCGGGGTAGATGCTGGTGTCGAAGATGATCCGCAGGGCTTCCTTGCGGGCGGCGACGAGCTCCTGGGCGAGGAACTGGCGGCCGTCGGAGAGCCGGCTGGTCGCGGCGGAGCGGTAGTCTTTCTGGGCGTCCTCGACCCGCTCGTAGAGCACGTCGACGAGGGCGGTGAACGAGTCGCCGCCCATCGCGACCAGGGCCTCGCAGGCGCCCTCGAACTTCTGGCGGTTCTTGTTGTGCTCGACGATGTGCAGGAGCGCCTTGGCGTCCTCGGGCAGCACCAGCTCGACCTCGCGGTCGCGGCGCGGCCGGCGCTGGGTCTCTTTCTCGACCCACTCGCCGTCGACGAAGACCAGCCCGCGGCGCAGCTTCTCGGCCACGTCCGGCGAGACCAGCTCGCCGTCGACCTCGACCCAGCCGATCGCGAGCTTGTACTCGTGGTCGGTCAGCCAGGCGCCGTCGTACTTGCGGTAGCCGAGCTCGCGCCGGGCCTTGCGGTTCTCCGGATCGAGCTTGATCACCCGCTCGTAGCACTTGTGCGCGCCTTCGAGGTAGTCGCGCTCCTCACACCAGGTCGCGAGCTCGAGGGTGCCGTCGATGTCCCACTTGCGCAGGCCGTCGAAGGAAGCCTGGAACTCGTCCGCGACCGAGCCGCGCTGCTCGACGTGGATCACGTCCGCCCAGGAGATCACGCGCTCGCCCCGGTCGGTCTCGATGATGATCTCGTCGTCGGTCTGCTCGACGATCGTGCCTTCGATCTTGGTGCCGTTGGCGAGATGGACCACGTCGGTCGCGAGTGCCCAGCTCACGCTCAGAAGGAGCAGCAGACAGGTGCGCAGGAAGTTCATGTGTTCGACCTCGACATCGCATGTTTCCAGGCTGATTATCGCCTCAACCGTCTGCGCGATGTCATCGAACTGTCAGAGGAGAGCGACGCCTTATGCGGGACTAGTCCCGCCGGCCGCCGAGCAGCCCGAGGCGCAGCGCCCAGTACAGCAAAGTCAGCAGCGAGGCGAGGAAGGCGGCGACGTAGGTCAGCGCCGCGGCGTCGAGCACCTTGCGCGCGCCGGCGATCTCCTGGGGGCTGGCGTAGCCGCCGGCCTCGAGGGTCTCGAGCGCGCGCTTGCTCGCGTCGAACTCGACCGGCAGGGTGACGAGGGTGAACACGGTGGTGGTCGCGAACAGGCCGATGCCGACCCAGGCGAGCACGCCGCCCACCGCCGTCGCCATGCCCCCCATCAGGGCCGCGAGGATGATCACGACCAGGGAGATATTGCCGCCGACCTTGGCGAACGGCACCCAGAACGAGCGGAAGCGCAGCATCGGGTAGCCCTTCGCGTGCTGGATCGCGTGGCCGACCTCGTGGGCGGCGACGCCGAGGGCCGCCAGGCTGCGGCTCGCGTAGACCGGCTCGCTGAGGCGCAGCGTCTTCGAGCGCGGGTCGTAGTGGTCGGACAGGGTGCCGCGGACCGGCTCGATCGTCACGTCGCGGATGCCGTGGTCGTCGAGGATCGCCGCTGCCACATCGGCACCCGTCATGCCGGAGCCGGACCGGATCTGGCTGTACTTCGCGAAGGCCGCGCGGGTCTTCATCGAGGCCCACAGGCTCAGCAGTCCGCCGACCGCGAGGACGACCCAGTAGAGGGGATCGAAGAACATGGGGATGCCTCCTTCGTCTGCGTCCCACGGAGAACGCAGCAAACACGAGGCCAGTCGAGCCTCCCGCAGCGGCGGGGCGGCGCGCGATTGTGCTTGCCGGCCCGGGCCGTGAGCGGGTACAACGCCGGTATGTCGCTCGCCCCCTCCCGTCCTTTCCCGGTGCGCTCGATGCTGATCGGCGGTGTCATCGGCGTCGCCGTCCTGATCGGACTGCGCTTCGTGCGCGGGGGGAAGCCGACGCTCACCCTCCCGCACGACTTCGCCCGCAGCGCCCACGCGCTGCTGGTGGACATCTACCGCGATGTCGAAGGAGCGCTCGAGGCGCCCTGGGAGCTGGTCAAGGTCGAGGTCGTGCAGCGCGAGGTCGGGGCGCAGCTCGCCGCGCTTCCCCTCGAGCCCGACCTCGCCGCGCGCCTGCAGAGCCACCTCGAGAACCCCCACACCGCTCTCGGCCTGCTCGCCTTCTACGAGGCCCTGTCGCACCAGTACGACGACGAGGGCCGCGCGGGCTTCGCCGCCCACATCCGCGCCCAGCCGGCGCTGCGCGAGGTGCCGGGCAGCGAGCACGGGTTGTTTGCGTGGGAGGAGGAGGAAGAGGGGGATGCGGAAGCCGCGGACGGGCCGTCGGACAGCGAACGCCTGATCGTGCTCGCGCTCGGCTGCTACGACGCGATCTTCGTCCAGGAGGAGTTCTGGACCGGCGACCTGCTGCCGGCGCGATACACGCACCTCAGCAGCGCCGACCAGCCGCTGATCGACCGCACCCGGCCCCTGGTGGTCGAGCTGCTGCGCGAGGTCGCCGGTCGGCTCGAGCCGGGCGAGGTGCGGAGCACGGTCGAAGAGCTCGCGGAGAACAAGGAGCGCTCCGAGGCGGTGACGATCTCGGTGATCGACTTCCTGCGCCGCTTCGTGCTCCAGAACGCCCGCGCCTTCGCCCTGCGCCTGCGCCGCCGGGCCGACCTGCGGGTGTGGCTCGAGGCGCGGCTGGAGGAAGAGCTGAAGAGCGCGGGCGATGGGCCCCTGCTCGGCTACCTGCGCAGCGCCGAGGAAGACCGCCGCTACGCGGTGCAGGTCGTCGTCGACGGCCTGCAGGGCGAGCTGATGCGGGGGCTGGCGGTCCGCGACGGGGCGCCGGGCTTCCTGCGCGACGCCCTCGACCGCTCCCTGGCCCCGGCCACGCCGGTGCCGGACGGAGCGCGCCGGCTCGAGGGCCACGGGCCGGTCGCCTTCCTCAGCCACCTGGTGCAAGGCGGGGCGCGGCCGGTCGACTACCTGCCGACCTTCCGGAGGATCTGCGCCGAGGGCGCGGTGGTCCGCCATCCGGTCGCCTCGACGCCGACCATCTCGGTGCGGAACCTGCCGCTGTGCTTCACCGGGGCGTCGGTCGGCGGTCCCCGCGGCACCGGCATCCCGAACTTCCACTTCGTCGACCGCCCGACCGACCGGGCGTACTACTTCTACGGCAACGACGCCTTCCTGCTCGACGCCCTGACCGAAGAGCGCGGGCTGAGGACGCAGTTCTCGCGCCTGCGGAGCTTCCGCACGATCAGCTACTTCTCCTACTACGATTGGGACGCCCAGGTCAGTTACCACCCGATCCTCAACCTGATCGTCGGCGACTTCCTGCGCGACTTCGGCGAGCGCATCGTCCTCGCCGACATCGAGCGCCGGGCCCGCACCGAGGGAGAGCTGCGCAGCCTCCGCGCCGAGCTGCGGGGGCTGCTGCCCGAGGCCAAGGAGCTCGGCAGCCTCGACCTGCTCGGCCAGCACGGGGTCGGGCGGCGCATCGCCCAGCTGCTCGACGACCTCGCGCACCGCGAGGACGAGGGGCTGCCCGACTTCGCCCTGCTCTACAACCCCTGGCCCGATCACTTCGCCCACCTGTACGGGCCCTTCAGCGACGAGATCGTCGGCCCGACCGGCGAGCTGGCGCGGCTGGACTACTGGCTGGCGCGGGTCGAGGACGCCTACCGCGCGGCCGGGGTCTTCGACCGGACGCTGTTCGGCATGGCGGGCGATCACGGGCTGGCCCCTGTGCACGCGACCGTCAACCCCGAGGACGTCGTGCTCGCCGCCATCGAACGCGAGCGCGGCGCGCCGATCGTCGTCCGCAAGATCTCCTCGGACGAGGGCGAGGGGCCGAAGCTCAACCACCCCCTGCAGCCCCCGAGCGTCCACGGCGTCGACGTCGTCGTCGCCTCGACGGCGGGCGGGAACTACATGCTCGACCTGTTCAAGGACCAGGGGGAAGGCTGGGCGGAGCAGCCCCTGGCGGAGGACCTGCGGGCCTGGACGCCTATCTCCGGCGGTCCGCCCATCGACCTGCTCGAAGAGCTGACGACCCGGCTCGCCGGCAGCCTGGAGTACCTGGCCGTGCGGACCGCGCCCTGCAGTCCCGAGCGCGCCTCGCTGCTGCTGCTCGGCACCCGGGACGGCGCGCTCTGCAGCGCGACCATCGAGCGGCGCGGGACGCGCATCTTCGTCGCCGGGGACGCCGAGGCCCTGCTCGGCTTCGCTCCCGCGCCCTTCCGCCCCGCGCCGGAGGACGACCGCGCGGAGCTGTTCGCGCGCTGCTTCGAGCTGGCGCGGGCGGACGACCCCTCGACCTGGGCCGAGGAGGCCGACTGGCGCCGGCTGTGCGCTCCCACCTCGCGGCCCGACGCGGTCGTGCAGCTCGCGCGCCTGTACGACCTCGACCGGGCGGGGACGATCAACCTCTTCCCGCTGCCCGGCCTCGGCTTCAACTCGACCGTTCCCGGACGCCACGCGGGCGAGAGCTTCGACGAGAAGGACGCCTTCCTCGGCTTCTGGGGAACGCCCACCCGCCCGGCCGCGGTGCGCCCGGCGACCATCGGCAGCCTCGCGCCGACAATGTACTCCTGGCTGACCGGTCAGGCCGTCGTGCCGGGGGAGGACGGCTGGGGCGCGCCCTCCCTGCTCGACGAGGTCGCGCGCTGAAGCCCGGCTACCGGTGTCACGTCGGCCGCGCCCTCACCCTCGCTCTAGGGGGGAGTAGGCGAGGAATGAGCGAGCCCTCTTGCACGAGGTCGTCGATCGCCTCGAACTCGACTTCGAGACGGCGCCCCCCGTACCCGGCAAGAAGCGCCCCCGCCATCGATGTACCGGCGGACGCCTACAAGCCAACAGCCTGCTGGAGGTGGTCCAGCAGGCTGCAGGGTTGCGTACGGTGGAAGCTCCCCGGGTAGGACTCGAACCTACAACTTAGCGGTTAACAGCCGCTCACTCTACCATTGAGTTACCGAGGAATGGCGGCCCGAAGTGTAGCAGATCACGACGACCCTTCAAGAACTGCCCCCAAAATTTTCGGCCTCCTCCCGCGTCGCGCGCTCGAGGACGTCCGGCGGCGGGCCGAAATCCGGGACGTGGCTGATCGCGACGGTCAGCTCGTAGTCCGGCCCGGAGATCTTCAGCGCGGGCACCCGCCGCCACAGCAGGGTCGCGGTCCCGAAGCGCACCATGCCGTTGTCGACCGTCACCCGCAGCTTGCGCACCCAGGCGCCGCCCTGCTCGTCGCCGTGCATCAGCCACACCAGCAGGGGCCAGATCAAGAGGTAGACCGGCCAGCGGAAGGAGTCCCAGCGCCCGCGCCGGGGCCAGCTGACGGCGTCGATCTCGAACACGGTGCAGGTCTCGGAGACGTAGACCAGGCCTTCGGACCAGGCGAAGGGGAAGCGGCCGGCGACCGGTCCCTCCGCCTCGAAGTCGCCGAAGGCGCGCACCGCGAAGTAGCCGCCGAGGGAGGTGCCCGTGCGCGGGCCGTCGCGGAACCAGGGCGCCGGCCACAGCCACAGGACCGGCCGCGCGAGCTGCAAGAGGAGCAACCCGAGCAGGAGACCGAGGCCGGGCAGCAGGCCGTAGGGGCCGAACAGGAGCCGGCCGAAGCCGAGCAGGACGACCGCGAGCATCGCGCAGGTCTCGGTCGCGGACACGCGCGGGATCAGCTGAGCGAGGAAGCTGAAGGTCAGGCGGAAGCGCAGCCACGAGGCCTGGCTGAACAACACGCGCAGCGGATGCGGGTCCATCAGGTCCCGTACTCGCTCCGCAACACCCGGCGCATCACCTTGTTCGAGGCGGTGCGGGGCAGGCTCTCGCGGACGACGACCTCGCGCAGCTTGAAGAGCGGATTGAGCCGCGCCCGGATCGCCGCGCGCATCGCGGCCTGCAGGGCGCCGGCGTCGAGCTCGGCGCCGGGCAGGGGCACC
>JAUIEM010000005.1 GCA_030428695.1 bacterium | reverse complement strand
TGTCCATCCTCCGTCTCGATCCCCGCGGCCCCGGACTCGCCCGGCTGCGCGGCGCCGACGTGCGGGTGCCGGGCACCGTGCCCGGCGACCGCGTGCGGGTCGAGCTGCTGCGGCGCGGCCACGGCGGCTGGCTCGCCCGCCTCGACGCGGTCCTCGAACCGGGGCCGGCGCGGGTGTCCGCCCCGTGCACTGTCGCCGACCGCTGCGGCGGCTGCAGCTGGCAGCACGTCGAGGCCGGCCTGCAGCGGGCGACGCGGTTGGCGGTGTGGGAGGAGCTCGGGCGGCGCCATCCGGCGCTGGCGGGGCTGGCTCCGACGGCGCGGGAGCTGCCGGAGGCCAGCCCCTACGGCTACCGGCATCGGGTCAAGCTGCCGCTGGAACCCGGGCCGGACGGACCCCGCTTCGGCTGCTACGCCCCCTTCAGCCACACCCTGGTCGAGGCCGAGGAGTGCCTGGTGCACGCGCCGCTGCTCGAGCGGCTGCTCGTCGCCCTGCGCGGCGAGCTCCGCGCCCGGCCGCAGGCCTTCGCGGAGGCGAGCGCCGTGCACGCGGCGGTCGACGCCGCAGGGGAGCAGGCGCTGCTCGGGCTCAGCGCGCCGGAGACGTGCGCGCTCCTGCCGTTGTGGGATCCGCTGCGCGCCGCGATCCCGGAGCTGCGCGGGCTGTTCCGCGCCGCGCCGGAGCCCGGGAACTCGCTGCTCGCCCGGGACATCGCCGTCGTCGCTGGCGAGCCCTTCCTCCGCGAGCGGGTCGACGCGGTCGTCCTCGAGGTGCCGGCGGGGGCCTTCGCCCAGATCGATCCGCGGGCCGGCGCCTGCTTCGCGCGCCGCATCGCCGAGCGGGTCGCGGAGTTTGGGGCCGCGCGCGTGGTCGACCTGTACTGCGGGGTGGGGGGCCTCGGCATCGTCGCGTCCCACCGCGCCGGGCTGCCCCTCCTGCAGGTCGAGCGCGACGCCGCGATGGCGCGCCAGGCCGAGTCCAACGCCCGGCGCAACGGTCTCGCGGTGCGCTCCTGGGCGGGCGCGGCGGAGGCCTGGGACGAGCCCCTCGGGGCCGGCGATGCGGTGATCCTCAACCCGCCGCGCAAGGGCGTGCGCGCGGCGCTGCTCGTTCGGCTGGCCGCAGCCCGCCCCGGGCTGGTCGCCTACCTGTCCTGCCGGCCGGCCACCCTGGCCCGCGACCTCGCGCTCCTGCTCGAGGCCGGCGGCCGCCTCGACGGGCTCGAAGCCTACGATCTGTTCCCCCAGACCCCGCACGTCGAGACGCTGGCCTTCGTCCGCTTCGACGCGAAGGAGACGCCGTGATCGAGCTCTACCAGTACGAGATCTCCCCCTTCTGCACCAAGGTGCGCCGGGCCCTGCACTACAAGGGCCTCGAGTACCGGGTCGAGGAGATGACCCCGGGCCGCATCCTGCGCGAGCTGAAGAAGGTCAACCCGCGCAAGAAGCTGCCGACCATCCGCCACGAGGGCCAGACGGTCTGCGACTCGAGCGACATCATCGCCTACCTCGAGCAGCTCCAGCCGACCCCGCCCCTGCTCCCGGAGAATCCCCAGGAGCGTGCTCTGGCGCGGGTGCTCGAGGACTGGGGGGACGAGGTGCTGTACTTCTTCGAGATGTACCTGCGCTTCAAGGTCAAGACCAACTGGCCGACGGCCTGGGCCCTGCTGTCGGCGCGCTGGAAGGGCTGGGAGAAGCTGGTCGTGCGCCCGATCCTGCGCCGCCAGATCTGCGCCCGCGTCGACGCCCAGGGCCTCGGCGTCAAGCCGTACGCGGTCGTGCTCGCCGAGTACAGGACCAGCCTCGAGACCCTCGAGGACCTGCTCGGCGACGGCCGCCCCTGGCTGTCCGGCCAGACCTTGAGCGCCGCCGACCTGTCGGTGGCGAGCATGTCGCACTGCATCAAGCCCCTGCCGGAGGGCGCGGTGTGGGAGGAGTTCCCGGGCGCGAGCGCCTGGCTCGCCCGGGTCGACGAGGCGACCGCCTGGCCGCCGGAGGACTTCCCGAGCGCTCCCTGACCTCCGCCTACCTCCGCGCCACCGGCAGCACCCGCAGCACCTTGCGCGCGCCGCCGCGGACCAGCTCGACCGACTGCCGCTTGCCGATCGCCGCGGCGCCGAGCCGGCGGTGGAAGTCGGGGACGCCGGCGACCGGCTTGCCGCCGATGCCGATCACGACGTCGCCGGGGCGCAGACCGGCGGCCGCGCCGGGCCCGCGCAGCTCGACGGAGCGCACGCCGACCCCGCGGCGCGGGAGGCGCAGCTTGCGGGCATCCGCCGCCGACAGCATCACCTCCTCGACCGCGATGCCGAGGGAGGCGCGCCGCACCCGGCCGTGGGCGAGGATCTCCTCGGCCACCCAGCCCGCGAGGCTCGCCGGGATCGCGAAGCACAGGCCGGCGGCGTTGGCGACCGCGCCGACCGCGATGCCGACCACCGCCCCGTCCGCGTCGACCAGCGGCCCGCCCGAGCTGCCGGGATGCAGCGCCGCGTCGGTCTGCACCGCGCCCTCGATCGCCCGCCCCGCGGCGTCGCAGCGCAGGGTGCGGCCGAGGGCGCTGACGATGCCGAGGCTGACGGTGCGAGCGAGGCCGTAGGGGCTGCCGAGCGCGAGCACCAGGTCGCCGACCCGCAGCGCCTCACTGTCGCCGAGGGCCGCGTGGGGCAGGCCCTTGGCGGGGAGCTGAAGCAGGGCGAGGTCGGTGACCGGATCGAGGCCGAGCAGCTTCGGGATCAGCGCGCGCCCGTCGGCCAGCGTGACCTCGATGGCGGTCGCGCCCTCGACCACGTGGGCGCCGGTCAGGGCGTAGCCGCCGGGCCGGAACAGCACGCCCGAGCCCGAGGCGTCGCGCGCTCCGGACACGCGCAGGGAGAGCACGGCCGGCCCGACGAGGTCGGCGAGGTCGGCGACGGCGGAGGAGAGCTGGCGGAGGATCTTCATCGCAGGTCCAGAGTCGGCGGAAGGAAGCTCGCGTGCAAGGGCAGGTCTCCGACGCCGAGGGCGCGGCGGAGGATCGGCGGCGCACGGAGCGGTGATGCGGCCGCTCCGGGCTTGCATCGGCGAGGCCAGTGGCGTCCAATCCAGGGGCCCGTGCCGAGGAGCCCGCCATGTCCCGCCTGCGCCCGTTCGCTCTCGCCGCGTCGATCACGCTCGGCTGCGCGCTCGTGTACGCCGCCGTCGTCGGCGGCCCGACGTGGGGCGGCAACGACGACCTCGGGATGCGCTTCCTCGCGCGCACGGAGGGCGCGCCGATCCCCTTCCTGCACCCGCTGTGCGGTCCCCTGTTCGACACTCTGTACGGCCTGGCCCCCGCCATCCCGTGGTACGAGAGCGTCCTGTTCGCGGTCGCGCTCGGGTCCGTCTTCGCGCTCGTCCTGGCCGTCGTCCGCCTGCAACCCTCGGCGGCCGGCGTGTGCGCAGGGGCCTGCGCGGCGTGGGCGACGACCGTGGTCGCGTGGAGCCACTTCCAGTTCACGCTGCTCGCGGGGCTGGCGGCCTGCGGCGCCGTCGCGCTGGGGGTGAGCGCCATCCTCCGGCCCGGCGGCCCGGCGGTCTCCTGGAGGCTCGCGCTGGCGAGCGCGGGCCTGGTCCTCGTGGGCGCTCTGCTGCGCTTCTCGGCGGTCGTCTTCGTGCTGGCAGTGGCCGCGCCGGCGCTGCTGCTCCTGGGCGCGCGCCGCTGGCGGGTCAAGCCGTGGCGGGGCCTGGTCGTGCCCCTGGTCCTCGCGCTGTGCTGGCTCTCGACCGTCCTGTGGCCGCGGGCGGATGACTGGCAGCGCTGGCGGGTGCTGACCGGCGCCAAGTCCCTCTTCACGGACTACCTGGTCGACATGGACGCTGCGGGGCTCGACGCGGTGCTCGCCGAGGTCGGCTGGCACCGCGCCGACGTGCGCATGGTCAGCACCTGGCAGTACGTCGACCCGGTCGTCTTCGCGCCGCAGAAGGTCGCGCGCGTCGCCGCCCTTCTGCGCGAGCAGAAGGACCCGCTCCAGGGCTGGCGGGTCGGCGCGAGCCTCCAGCTGTGGAAGGCGACCCTCTTCCGCGACAACGGGACCCGAGGCGCGCGGGCGGGGCTTGTGTGGCTCGCGCTCGCGGCGCTGCTCGGCGTGCGCAAGCGGCGCGCGAGCTCGGCCGTGTGGGCGGTGCTGCTCGGCGGCGCGGGGGGGCTCGCCCTCCTGTACCTCTACATCCAGCGGGCTCCGCTGCGGGTCACGATCGCCGTCTGGATCCTCGCGCTCTGGCTGCTGCTCGTGCTCGCCGTCCATGTCCCCTTCCTGGTGCCGCGGTCCCGTTCGCGGAAGTTGTTGATGGCGGGCGCCGCCGTGTTCCTGCTCGGCTGTTGCGTGTCGGACCTCCTCGCCGCGCGCCGGCTGCAGCTCTCTTCGAACGCCGTGGACCCGCAGCTCGCGGCGCATCTGGAGTCCTGGCGGGCGCTCCCGGCGGACGCGCTGATCTACGCCGTCGGCTCGTCCATCCCGTCGACCGGGCAGCGTCCCTTCGCCGCGCCCGCGTCCCTCCACGACAACCTGCCGCTGATCTCGACCGGCTGGCTCAACCAGAGCCCGCTGCAGCGCCGACGGCTCGCCGCGCTCGGGCTGGCCGACGACTTCTTCGGGACTCTCGCCAGCCGCCGGGTCTACGTCGTGCGCCGCGACGTCCTCGCGCCGGGTGCGCTTTCCAAAGGAGAGCTCCCCGCGCTGGTCGACTTCTACCGCGAGCGTTACGGCCTGACCCTGCGGTATGTGGAGGTGGAGGAGGCGCCGTCGCTGTACCGCCTGGACTTCCGTCGCGCGGCTGCGCCCCCCGGCCGCGGCGCCGACTGATCGGCTCGGGCAAAAGTCCCCCGAAGCCCCGACCGATGAAGGGAAAAACGGGAGGCTACCGATGCCCTACAAACTCCTCGCCTGGCTCGCCCTCACCGGGCTGCTCTTCGCCCAATCCCCCGACGAGCTGCTCGCCGACCGGCTGTGCGCGCGGCTGCGGGGTCCTGCGGCCCACGATGCCGCCGCATCCCTCGAGCGTCTCGGGGCGCCCGCCGTCCCGTATCTGGCGCGCTCGCTGCTCGCCGGCACCGACGCCGAGCGCTGGCACGCCGCGCGGATCCTCGGGAAGATCGGAGATGCGCGGGGGGTGCACGCGCTGCAGCGGGGCCTGCGCGACGACGCCCTCGGCAGCGTGCGCGCGGCCTGCGCGGACGCCCTCGCCCTGCTGCGGACCCACGACGCGGCCGAAGACCTGCTCGCGGGGCTGCGCAACGACCGCTCCGTCGAGGTCCAGGCTGCCTGTGCGCGGGCGCTCGCTGCGGTTCCCCACCCCGACGCGGTCCTGAGCCTGGCGGCCGCGCTCGACCACGCCGATCCCGAGCTGCGGGCCGCGGCCTGTGAGGGCCTCGGTGCGCTCGGCGGCGCGGAGCACGCGCCGCTGTTGCAGCCTCGCACCGCCGACCACGCCCTCACCGTGCGCTGCGCGGCCCTGCGCGCTCTCGACGCCCTCGCCGTCGGCTGCGATGTTGCGACCGCGCGCCGGGCCGCGGCTTCCCGCGCTGCCGAGGAGCGCGCCGCGGCGGCCCTCGCCCTGCGGCACGCGCCGGGGGAGGAGGCGCTGCAGCAGCTCTACGAGGCGACCCTCGACACCGCCCCGGGCGTCGTGCTCGAGGCTGCCCGGGCCCTCGCGGGAAGGGGCGCCGTGTCGGGGCTGCCCTGGCTGTGCGTCGCCCTCGAGCGGCTGCAGCCGAGCACCGAGCGGGCGCTGGTGCGGGGCTTCGCGGAAGAGCTCGCGGGCACCGCGCTGCCCGCGGAAGGCCTGGTCGCCTGGTGGTCGCAGCGGCTGCCGGCCGGGATCGTGTGGACCGAGCATCCCGGCATCTACAAGTCCGTGCGCGATGGCGCCGAGCTGGTCTGGGTGCCGGCCGGGCCGTGCGTGCTCGGCGGCGCCGCGGTCGCGCAGACCCGGACCGAGCTGCCGGGCTTCTTCATCGACCGCAGCGAGGTGACCGTCGCCCGCTACGCCGCCTTCCTCGCCTGGCAGGCCACGGCCGGCGACACGCACGCCCATCCGGAGCAGCCCCCGGGCAAGAGCCATGTGCCCGCGGGCTGGGAAGACCGCCAGCTGCCGCACCCGACCCGACCGGTGGTGGGCATCGACTGGTACGACGCCTACGCCTACGCTGCCTGGGCGGGCCGGCGCCTGCCGAGCGAGGCGGAGTGGGAGAAGGCCGCCCGCGGCGGCGACGCCCGCCTGTTCCCCTGGGGCGATCGTCTGCCCGGCCGGGGCGACGCGGTCTGCGAGGGCCTGCCTCTGGCGCCGATCGGCAGCGGTGCTCCGTCTCCCTACGGCGCCCTCGACATGGCGGGCAACGCCGCGGAGTGGTGCGCCATCCGCGACGGCAGCACCGCCGTGCGGGGCGGCGGCTTCGCCTCCCCGGGGGCCGAGTGCGCCGCGGTCCTGCGCCAGGAGCTCGAGCGGCTGCAGCGGCGTTGGGACGTCGGTTTCCGCTGCGCCATCGGGGAGTGAAGGCTTCGCCGAGGGCCTGGGCCACCGCTGGATCCCACCTTACACGCAGTGCTCCTTTCCAGGCCGTCAGGCAGCGCTGTTCTCGGAGACTTCGCGCGGCTCGCGCGCGGCTTCGATCCGCGCGAACAAGCTGCGCAGGCCGACGCCGCGAAAGATCAGGCGCTCGCCGTCGGCGCAGGAGAACGTCAACGCGCGCCGCCCCGTGATCAGCTCGAGCGCCCAGGCGCGGAGAGTATCCGGAGGGCAGGGGGCGACCGAGTCGAGCTCAGCCGGGCTGATCGCGATCGCGTGCTCCACCTGGAGGGCGGGGTTGAGCGGGGAGCCGACGCAGGGGACGAGGAACCAGCACCCGTCGTGGGCGATCAAGGCCCCGCGGTGCGAACCGAAGCGGATCCTCCAGAGCTCGTCGGGGACGCCCCGCGCGACCACCCACTGCCCGCGCAGGCTGCGGCTGGCCAGGTCGAACTGGTGCCACCAGACGAGGTGGGCGACGAGCCCGGTCACGAGGACTCCCCCGAGCCCGAAGGCGAAGACCGTGAACAGCGGTCCGAAGGCCTGGCCCTCGACCGCCGCCCCGTACGCGAAGCTACCGCTGGTCACCAGCAGGAGCGCCGCGCTCGCGGGGAGCAGCGCCTCGCGGACGGCGTCGTCCTGGTCGGGCCGCACCGGCGGGAGACCGAGCCCAGCGTAGGCACACAGCGCGCCGCTGCGAAGCAGGCCGTCGGCCAGCAGCCCCGTCGCGCAGGCCTGCGCGAAGAGGTTGATCTCGGCGAGGCCGCGCAGCGTCCCCACGGAACACGCCAGGGAGAGCGCCGCGACGGCGCCGTGCAGGAACAGCTGTCCGCGCCACAGACACGGCAGACGCGTCGCTTCCGGAAAGCTCCTGCAGGCCACGACTGCGAGGAAGAGCGCGAGCAGTGTCAGCCCGTGTCCCGCAAGCCACAATCCATGGATCGGTTCGCGCAGCGCGACCCCGTGGCGCGCGCCGAGGTAGAGCGCCGCGACAACCATCAGGGCGACGAGCCCACAGAGGAGCTGGAGGGCGCGCGAGCGCAGGGCGAAGCCGAGGCCGACGAGCCCACCGCCGAGGCACAGCCCGCCGCCGAGGAGCAGCAGCGGACCGACGTCCGTCAGCATCATGGGTACCGCCAACGGAAGCGGCACCAAGCTCCAGAACATCCAGCGGAAGGCCCGCGCGCTCCCGAGGAGGCGTGACGCACCGAAGCTCTGCAGCTCTCCGTCTTGTGCTACCGGCACCGCACCAACCTCTCGCGTTCCCCTTCCTCCAACACCCCCGCGATCTCCCGCAGGAAGCGTCCCGCGTCGGTGGGATAGCCCGCTGTCGGTTTCAGGCCGGGCCTGCGGGCGAGGAAGAAGGCGTTGAGGGTGGCGACGAACAGCTCCCGGACGTATTTCGCGACGATCGAGGCGAGCGCGACGAGGAAGTGCTCGCGGTCGGCCTTGACCTCGAAGGAGACCTCGCTGCCGTCGCTCAACCGGTAGCGGGAGCGGGCCGGGCTCTCCTCGCCGACCTGCACCAGCCCGCCGAAGGTCTCGAGCAGGGCCGGGGCGTAGCGCTTGCGGCCGCCGAGCCGGTCGACCGTGGCGCGGAAGGGCCGCGGCAGGCCCGCGAGCAGGCCGAGCACGTTGCCGAGGTGGAAGCTCGCCTTGTTCCCGTCGCGGGCCACCCCGCGGTTGAAGGCCGGCGCGTCGGAGACGACCGCGCGCACGGTCAGGGGCGGCAGCCCCGCCCCGATCCAGGCCTCGCGCAGGGCCTCGCGGGCCGTCGCGAGGCTCTCCGCCGGCTCCCACAGCGGCAGCGCGAGAGCGAGATCGTGCCAGGGCAGGGCGATCCCCGGGTCGGCGTCGAGGGCGGCGAGCAGCCCGCCGAGGGAGGTCGGCACGGCGCCGCGGGCGAGGGCGACGAAGGCGAGGGCGCAGCGCTCGAGCTCCCGCGGCGGCTTGCCGGGCTTGTGCAGGAGCTTGCTGTCGCACACCGCCAGGGGCCGGCGGCCGGGGCGCTTGCCGACGACCGCGGCGAGGGCGGGCCACAGGGCGTGCTCCCCGTCGAGCCCGCAGGCCCCGAGCGACAGGGGGCCGAGCTTCGGACCGTAGCCGGCTTCGTCGACACCTGCGCGGAACACCCGTCTCCTCCGCTTGACCCCGTCTGATGCACCGGGATTCCTGCTACGGACCCGGATGCCGCAGATCTCGGGCACTTCGAGCCTTCTGCGCTGCTCACCTTGGGACGGTGTGCCAGCGATGACAAACGGCTCCGCTGCTCGAAGACTCGAAGCACCCGATCTCAAGCGGCCTCCGGTCCCTCGCGACCAAATCCCGGTGCATCAGCCGGGTTGACTTTCGGCGCGGAGCTCCCAAGCTACCATCTCCATCGACTGGAGACACATGATGCCGCGCGAAAATTGGAAGGACTTCCTCGACAAGACCAGCGATGACCTGCGCCTGAGCCGCAACGAGCGCAAATGCCTGCAGAGCCTCGCCGAAGGTAAGAGCCGCAAGGAGCTGCGCAGCATGCGCAAGGACCTCGTCGCCTTCGTCTACAACCACCTCGAAGGCGAGGAGAACCGCAAGCTCGTCGAGTACCTCGAAGACGCGATCGAGGTGCTGGTGCCGAAGGGGGCGTCCGCAGAGGCCGCCGTCAGCACCGCCTTCTTCCCCGGCGAGGCGGGCCGGCAGATGCTGCTCGGCTTCCTGAGCGGCGCCCGGCAGAGCCTCGACGTGTGCGTCTTCACCATCACCGACGACGCGGTCGCCCGAGCCCTGGTCGCGGCGGCAAAGCGCGGCGTCGCGCTGCGCGTGATCAGCGACGACGACAAGGCCCACGACCGCGGCTCGGACACCTTCCGCCTCGCCGACCACGGCGTCGAGGTGCGCTTCGACCAGAGCCCGAGCCACATGCACCACAAGTTCGCGATCCGCGACGGCAAGGAGCTGCTCAACGGCAGCTACAACTGGACCCGCAGCGCCTACCGGGAGAACCGCGAGAACATCGTGATCGCCTCCGATCCGAAGCTGGTCGGCGCCTTCCGCGAGGAGTTCGAGCGGCTGTGGGAGAGCTTCCGCAATTGACCTCAGCGTGAGTTCTGTCCCGGTCCGGCGGGCGGGGGTAACCCCGCCCCTACCCCCGGAAAGAACGTACACACCGAGGTAGGGGAGGGGTTCACCCCCTCCCGTCGTTGGCCGAAAACCACGCCCGGGACAGAACTTATGCGGAGGTCAGTAAGTGGGGGTCTTCCTCGGCGTCAACTCCGCCTACCACGAATCCGCCGCGGCCCTGGTCGTTGACGGACGGCTGGTCGCTGCCTGCGAGGAAGAGCGGCTGAACCGGATCAAGCACGCCAAGCCCGCGACGGTCGACGGCGGCGCCCTGTGGCCGGCGGCCGCGGTGCGCACGGTGCTGGCGAGCGCCGGCCTGCGGGCCGCCGACGTCGACGCGGTCGGCTACAGCTTCCTGCCCCGTCGACGGCTCGCCAACATCGGCCTCGATGACGGCCCGGTCGAGCCGGGGAGCTGGGGCAGCGAGGCGGGGGAGCGGCGCTTCGTCGCGGCGCTCGAGGCCTTTCCGAAGGCGGTGGAGGAGGGACTCGGACGCGCGACGCCGGTCACCTTCCTGCCCCACCACCTGTGCCACGCCGCCAGCGCCTACTACGCCTGCCCGGAGCGCGAGGCGGCGGTGCTGGTCATCGACGGCATCGCCGAGCGCGACACGACCTGGATCGGGGTCGGGGAAGGCGGCCGGCTGCGGCGGCTCGGGGGCGCGGCCTACCCGGACTCGATCGGGCTACTGTGGGAACGGATCGCGCGCTACTGCGGGATGAGCGAGTACGACGCGGCGAAGGTGATGGGGATGGCGGCCCACGGCTGCCCGGAGACCTTCCGCGCGGCCTTCGAAGAGCTCCTCGCCTGCGGCCCGGAGGGCAGCTTCCGCCTCGCCCGCGCAGTGCGCCTGCGCGACCCCGCGCTCGCCGACCTCGAGGCCCTCCTCGGCGGCCCGGCCCGGCTCCCCGGGGAAGCGCTCGCGCCGCGCTTCTTCGACGTCGCCGCGGCCCTGCAGGAGCGCACCGAGGCGCTGCTCCTGCACATCGCCCGCGACCTCTACGCGCGGACCGGCCACGCGCACCTCGCCTACGCCGGGGGGGTCGCCCTGAACTGCGTCGCCAACGGCCGGCTGCTCGCCGAGGGGCCCTTCGCCGGTCTGACCGTCCAGCCGGCGGCCAACGACGCGGGCACGGCCCTCGGAGCGGCCTGGCTGCTCGCGGCCCGGGCCGGGGAGCTGGAGCGCTGGGCGCCGACGGTCCTGCCCCTGCTCGGGCCGGAGTTCCCGGAGCCCGCCGTCCGTGAGGTGCTCGGGCCCTACCCCCGGGTGCGCGCCGTCGACGCGGCGGCGGACGCGGCGGAGGAGCTCGCGCGGGGGCGTCTGGTCGGCTGGTTCCGCGGCCGCATGGAGCTCGGGCCGCGGGCGCTCGGGGCGCGCTCGATCCTCGCCGATCCCCGCCACCGGGACACCCGCGAGGTGCTCAACCGCAAGATCAAGCACCGGGAGCCGTTCCGGCCCTTCGCCTGCTGCATCCTCGAGGAGGCGCTCGACGACTGGTTCGAGCTGCCCGCGGGACGCAACAGCGCGGGCTACCTGCAGATGCTGCTCGTCTTCCCGGTGCGGCCGGAGAAGCGTGGGCTGATTCCCGCTCTGGTGCACGCCGACGGCAGCTGCCGGATCCAGGCGGTGCGGAAGAGCGCGCAGCCGGTGCTGCACCGCTTGTTGACGCTGTTCGCCGCGAAGACCGGCGTGCCGCTGGTGCTCAACACCTCCTTCAACGACACCGAGCCGATCGTGTGCAGCCCCGAGGACGCCCTCGAGACCTTCTTCGCGACCCGCCTCGACGTGCTCTACCTCGGCGACCTGCGGGTCGACCGCCCGCGCGACCGCAGCATCCCGCCCCCGCCGCAGCGCTTCGCGCCGGTCGCCGATCCCGCCGGGCGGCGTCTCGCGCTGGTCTTCGGGAACCAGGCGTCGGACGGCGTGTGCCCGTACTACGAGAAGGGCGAGTGCTGGCACTGCGACATCGGCGCGGGGGAGGGCGGGGCTCTGGCGGACGCGGACAACCTCGCGCGGCTGACCTGGTTCCGCGCGTACTACCAGCAGGAGTGGGAACAGCTCGCCCACCTGGTCATCTACAACTCCGGCTCGGTGCTCAACCCCAAGGAGCTCGCGCCCGCCGTGCTCGCCGAGGTGCTGCGCTTCGCGCGCGGCCTGCCGCGCCTGCGGCACGTCTCCCTCGACAGCCGCGAGGGCTTCATCCGCCGCAAGTGGCTCGAGCCCCTGGGCGCGGCCCTCGGCCGCGAGGACGTACGGCTGATGCCGATCCTCGGCCTCGAGACCGCCGACGAGCACGTCCGCGTCACGCTCCTCGCCAAGCGCATGTCGGCCCGGGCGGTCGAGCGCGCCTTCGACGAGGTCGCCGCCTGTGCGGGGAGCTTCGGGATGGCGGTCAACCTCGTGCTCGGCCTGCCGGGAGTGGCCGATCCGGTCGCGGACGCGGTCGCCTCCGCGCGCTGGATGCACACCCTCGCCGCGGCCCGCGGCCTGCCCCTGGCCCTCAACCTGCACCCGTACTACCCGAGCGCGCGGGGTCGGGCGCGCTTCCCGGAGCATCCGCGCCTGGCGCCCGCGCGGACCGGGCAGATCCTCGACGCTCTCGCGGCGGCCCTGCCGCGGGAGGTCGAGCTGTTCCTCGGCCTGCACGACGAAGACCACGACACCGAGCCCGGGCGGCGCGACCGCGAGCGCGCCGGGCTGGCGGCGCGCTACGCCGCGTTGCTGAAGGAGAGGAAGCGATGAGCCCGTCTGATTCACCGGGACTCCTGCTGCCGCAGATCTCGGGCACATCGAACCTTCTGCGCTGCTCCCCTGTGGCGCGGAGAGCCCTGCTCTTGTTGGTGCTGGCGGCGCTGCTCGGGGGCTGCGGGGATGACGCCCCGCCGCCGGATGCGAAGAGTCGTCTGCGCAGCTTCCTCGTCGGCCAGGCCCGGGCGCTCCCGGACCCCTGGGTGAAGGTCCACCTGCTGCTCGCCCTCGGCCCGGACGAGGCGCTGGTGCAGAGCCTCGGGGCCTCGATCGCCTATGACATCGAGGGCCGCCCCTTCGTGCCCAAGGGCGTCGCCGACCAGCGGGCGGATGCCCACCGCAACATGACCGCCTGCGTGCTGCACCGCATCGGCCTGCCGGGTTTCACCGCCCTGCCGACGGCCCGGGGCCCGATCACCATCGAGGAGCTGCAGGCCGCCGCCCTGGCCCGGACCGACCTCGACTCCGAGGCCTACCTCGCGGAGTCGGGCTGGACGCTGTACCTGCTCGCCCAGGGCACGGGCCCCCTGCCGGACGGGCGCTCCCGCGCGGACTTCCTCGGCCGCGAGCTCGAGCGCCTGCTGGCGGCCCAGCACCGCATCGCCGAGGCGGCGGAGAAGGGCGCGCTGACGAAGGACAACCGCGGCATCTTCGCCCACCCCTGCGGCGGCTTCCACTGGATCCAGGGGGCCTTCGCGCGGCCCGCCGACACCGCGCTGCTCAGCCTCCTCCGGGCGCCGGCGGCGCGCCAGTGGGAGCTGTTGCAGGCCCGGCTCGAGCACGAGCCGCCGCTGTACCAGGCGGGGCGGGAGGTGGCCGACTCCCAGCTGCCGCCCGGGATGAGCCGGGCGGACTGGGGCGCGGCCCTCGACGTCCAGGAGCTGAAGTTCTACGGGCACTGGCTGGAGACCGTCGCCCAGCTGGTCGAGGACGGGCTGCTCTCCCGCGAGCAGGCCGCCAGCCCCGCCGCGCAGGCCCTGGCCGGGCTCGAGGCGGCGGTCGGGAAGCTCGACGCCCGGCGCCTGCTCGACGGGCTGGCGGCGCGCTACGCCGATCCGCGCTCGCGGCAGCTCGCCTACGACGTGGTCGGGGACGCCTGCCACGCCTACCACGGCTGGACCTGGTGGGAGCGCGTGCGGGACGCGGAGTAGCCGGACTCAACCGAAGAGGTTGGCGGCCTCGAGGAACACCGAGGGGTCGCCGAGCTCGAGGAACATCTCCCCCCACTGCAGCTGCAGGCCCCAGGCTCCGTCGCGGTGGCCGATGGCGACCTCGGAGGGCACCCACTCGACCGGGGCGACCAGCACCGCGGCGCTGTCGAGGGCGTCCTCCAGGCCGAGCCGCGCCCCGGCGCGGTCGCCCTCGCGCAGGGCCTCGTAGCCGTCCCGCAGGCTGTCGACCACGTCCTCGAAGGCGGCCTGGCGGACCAGCACGTCCTCGACGCGCGGCAGCTTCAGCTTCTCGAAACGCAGGGTGAAGTCGGGCAGATCGGCCACGGCCAGGGAGCTCAGACAGAGCAGCACACACAGGGTCGGCAGTCGCGCCACGGGGAACCTCCGGAACAACAGCTCAGCGTGAGGCGCCCAGTATGAGGACTTCGCCGAGATCCCGCAAGGCGACGGCGCGCTGCCGCTGGAAGCGTCCGCGGAAGGGCACCCCGCACGCCGTACACGCGGTCGCGGGCAGCGGCGAAGGGGCGTCGCAGCCCGGGCAGCTGCGCGGCAGGGTGTCGAGCACCCAGGCCTCGAGCTCGGCGGCGGAGACCTGGCCGTCCCCATCGGACTCCGCCCGTCCCCCCAGGCCCTCGACGAGCAGGTGGCTGAGCAGGCCGGCGGCGAAGCCCTCGCCCTCGCGACTGAGCTGGTCCTCGCCGGAGCTGAACAGCGCGAAGCGTCCGGCGCTGCGCAGGTCTTCCGCGAAGCCTCCGGAGTAGCAGGCGTCGAGGAAGATCGCCAGCCGTCCCGGCAGGGCCTCGAGCCAGCGCGCGAGCAGGTCGTCGCTGAGGGTGTCGCGGCTGCCGTCGCTCGCGACCAGGGCGAGCGCCTCGTCGAGCCCGTCGGCCTCGTCGCCGTCGCGGTCGGGGAGCACCAGCCCGTGCCCGCTGAAGAACAGCACGCACACATCCTCCGGCCCGGCGCGCGTGGCGAGGTCGGCCAACGTCGCGCGCAGGGCGGGGAGGGTGGCGGCCTCGTCGAGCAGCACGACGCATCGCTCCGGGGCGAGCCGGCCTCCCGCGCGCAGGGCCTCCGCGACCGCGAAGGCGTCCGCGGGGGCGTAGCGCAGGGGCCCGAGCCGGGTGTAGGCGCCGATCCCGACGAAGACGCCCCACATCTCCGCGGCCTCCGTCCCCGCCGCGGTCCAGCGCGCCGGCAGGCTGCGGGCGCGGCCGGGACCTGCGCTCGCCAGCAGCAGCGCACCGTCGGCAGGGAACAGCAGCGTGGAGCCCTCGCGCAGCCGCCCGCCGGCGTCGAGCACCGTCAGCCCCGTGTCCGCTTCCACCGCCCAGGCCCGCGCCTCCCCTGGGAGCGCGTAGAGGCCGGCGGCGAAGCGTTCCGGCAGCGGCGGCGGGGCGGGATCGCGCCGGGCGGTCAGCGTCCAGCGGGGCGCGTCGACCACCAGCTGCAGCACGCTGGCCGCGGGCAGGGGCGCGAGCAACCTCCGCCCCGGGGCGAGCAGGGGCCGGCCGCGCGCGTCGCAGAGGAGCAGCGCGCCGTCGCCCTCGAGCGAGACGTCGAGGGCGCCCGCGCGGGAGCTCCACAGCGGCAGCACGCACAACCCCTCTCCTCCGCTCGCGCCCCCGTCCCTCAGCGGGTCGCCCCGTCGCGGCGCCCGCCAGCCGAGGGCGGCCTCGCCCCCGGCCTCACTCGCGACCGCGACGAACAAGGTCTCCCCCGCCGCCCCCGCGAGCAGCAGCGCCCGCTTCTCCGCGCGCGCCTCTTCGCGCCGGGTCGCGCTGCCCGCCTGCAGGGAGAGGCCGCCCGGGCCGCGCAGCTCGAGCAGCACCGGCCCCGGGGGGAGCAGCCAGCCGGCCCGGCTGCCGCCGGCGGCCAGGGGAGCGCGCCAGCCGTCGTCGAGCCGCGGCAGGGGGTCGGGTCCGAGCAGCCGCAGGCGGTAGCCGGTGCCGGTCAGGTCCCCCTCGAGCCGGACGCGCAGCTCGAGCTCCGAGAGACCGGCGCTGCCGAGGGGCAGCCGGCAGGGGGCGGGATGGGAACCGCGCAGGCTCCCGTCGCGCCAGACCTCGAGGCGGAGCGCGGCCTCGGGAGCGACCCCGTCGAGGACCAGCTCGAAGTTGCCGCGCACCAGGGCGAGGCGGTACAGGTCCCGCCGGTGGGCGGGCCCGAGGCTGGCCTCGATCGGGGTGTCGAAGGGCAGGGCGGGGAAGCCGGGGTACAGCCGTGCCCGCAGCGCGAGCTCTCCGCCCGCGCCGCGGGCGACCACCCGGGCGAGCAGGTGGCGGGCCTGGCGGGTGTCGACCAGCGCCCGTTCGTTGCCCGTGAGGGAGAGCGACTGGGCGAGCAGCTGGCCGTCCCCGCTGTAGAGCTCGAGGTCGAGGTCGGTCGCCGCGTCGAGGTTGACCAGCACCCGCCCCTCGCCCGCGGGGGCGAAGTGGAACCAACGCTCGCCGTCGGCCTCGATCCGACCCCGCGCGCCGTCGGCGGGGAGCGGCGTCGCATCCCGCCGGAACACCCAGTCTTCCGCGGCGAGGGGTCCGGCGAGGAGGAACACCTGGACGAGCATCGCGATCCGCGCCATCGGCTCCTCCCCGCTTCCGCGTCCATGGGGAGCATAGGCGCTGTACCGCAACAAATCCTTGTTTTTGCTGGCTCTCGTCGCCGTCCGGCCGGCGCGGCTGCAGCGCGGGCTCGCTGGAACTCCGGGACGAGTGTGTCCGAGGGCCTATGATCGGGGCGAGCTTGCAGCTCCTCAGTTGCGGGCGGCTGTCGAATGGAGTACTCCACAGGCACCGCCGCAAGGCACGATTGTCGGGCCTGCGTGTCTGGAGGAGATGTGACTCAGGCGCCGGAGGTACCGGGGCTCGAAGGGGTGAGGCGCCTGATCGAGACCTCGGTCGATCTGTTCTGCGTCGCGGTCGACGGCTACTTCACCTGGGTCAGCCCGGGCTGGGCGGTGCTCGGCTGGACCCCGGAAGAGCTGACCGCGCGGCCCTTCCTCGAGTGGCTGCATCCCGCGGACGTCGAGGCCACGCGGGAGCAGGTGGCCAGGCTCGACCGCGGCGAGCAGGTGGTCGAGTTCGAGAACCGCTACCGACGCAAGGACGGGGGCTACTGCTGGCTGATGTGGAACGCGGTGCCCGCCGAGGACCGCAGCGTCGTCTACGGCTGGGCGCGTGACGTCACCGTGGACCGCAAGGAGCGTCGGCGCCAGGCGGAGAAGACCCGGCTGCTGTTGATGGCCGAGGAGATGGCGCACGTCGGCCATTGGCGGCTCGACCTCGTCGAGCACACGATGACCTGGTCGGACGAGGTCTTCCGCATCCACGGGCTCCCGGTCGGCGGCGGTCCTCCTCCCTACGACAGCGCGATCGATTTCTACCACCCCGAAGACCGCGACCAGGTCCGCGCCCTGGTGGAGCGGGCGATCGCGGAGCAGAAGCCGTACACCATCGCGGGGCTGCGCTTCCGGCGGGCGGACGGCGAGGAGCGGATCGTCGAGTCGAAAGGCAACCCCGAGCTCGACCGGGACGGCAACGTCGTCGCGGTGTTCGGGATCATGCGCGACGTGACCCACGCCTGGCGTGCCGCCAAGATCCTCGAGCAGCAGGCGGCCCGGCTGCGGCAGCAGACGGATCGGCTGCGCAGCCTCGCGAGCTTCGACCAGCTGACCGGGCTGCCGAACCGCCACCAGTTCGGAGAGCACCTCGAGCAGGCGCTCGACCGGGTGCGCCTGAAAGAAGGCCGGCTAGGCCTGCTCTATCTCGATCTCGACGGCTTCAAGGACATCAACGACACCCTCGGCCACAGCGCGGGCGACACCCTGCTGTCGATGGCGGCGCAGCGGCTGCTCGCGTGCGTACGCGAGGTCGACATGGTCGCCCGCATGGGCGGGGACGAGTTCACGGTCATCCTCGAAGGGGTCCAGGACGCCGAGCGCGCGAAGTGCGTCGCGCGCAGGATCCTCGAGGGGCTGACCGAGCCGTTCCCGCTGCAGGGCAGGCTCGTGCACGTCGCGGCGAGCATCGGTATCACGGTCTACCCCGAGGACGCGACGAGCTCCGAGGATCTTCTGCGCAACGCCGACACGGCGATGTACCGCGCCAAGGAGCTCGGCAGGAACCGGCTCAAGGTGTACGAGCCGGAGATGACCCAGCGCCTCTCCCGCAAGCGCTCCCTCCTGCGCGAGCTGCGCGCGGCGCTCGAGGACGGCTCGTTCACCCTGCACTACCAGCCGCGCATCGCGGCGAGCGGCGTCGTCGGCTTCGAGGCCCTCCTCCGCTGGCGGCGGGTCGGGGAGCTCGTCCCGCCGAGCAGGTTCATCCCGCTGCTCGAGAAGAGCGGGCTGATCGTGCCGGTCGGACGCTGGGTGCTCGATGCTGCCTGCGAGCAGCTCCGGGCCTGGCGGGCGGTGCATCCGACCCTGACGATGGCGGTCAACCTGTCGCCGGAGCAGTTCCGCGACAAGGAGCTCGTCGCCGACATCGCCGGCTCGATCGAACGTGCGGGGGTTCCGGCCTCGGCTCTCGAGCTCGAGATCACCGAGGGGGTGCTGGTCGAGGACATGGACACCGCCTCGAAGACGCTCCAGACCCTCAAGGAGCGCGGGCTGCGGGTCGCGATCGACGACTTCGGCACCGGCTATTCCTCGCTCGCCTACCTCAAGAACCTGCCGGTCGACGTGATCAAGATCGACCGGGCCTTCGTCACTACCCGACCGGGGACGACGGCTCGATCGCCTCGACCGTCGTGGTGCTCGGGCACAACTTCGGGCTGCGGGTCGTCGCCGAAGGAGTCGAGACCGAGAGCCAGCTCGCGTTCCTGCGGGGCATCGGCTGCGACGGCTACCAGGGCTACCTGTTCGCGCGCCCCGCGACGGCGGAGCAGTGCGCGAACTGGGTGCGCGATCCGGGCCGCTTCGCGATTCCTCCGGGCTGAGAGCGAGAGCCGCGCGGGTCAGTCTTCCACGTAGCGCAGGTAGGCGTCCCGCGCGCGGGCGAGGAGCCGCGGCGAGAGGTGGGGGAGCGAGGTGCCGCGCAGGGCCTCCGCGATCAGCACCGATGGCAGGCCGTCGCCGACCTTGTAGTCCCCGTGACGCTCCAGGCCGCGGAGGTCCGGGTTGTCGCTCTCACCGTAGGCGTGGAAGCGGATCCGGACGAACCCGACCTCGGTCAGCAGCCAACGCAGGAAGGCCTCGCTGTAGAGGAAGCGGTGCCCCCAGCCGTGGAAGGCCCGGTTCGTCTTGAAGGTCGCCTCGATCACCGCGTCCGCTCGCGTCCGCGGACGGAAGTGGGTGCGCATCACGTAGGCGAGGTTGGGGGTGGACAGCCGCAGGCAGCCGCCGACCCGCAGGCTGCGACCCGCCCGCGCGAGGAAGCGCATCGCGTCGGTCAGCGCGAGGTGCTCGAGGAAGTGCTCGGCGTACACGTAGTCCAGACCCTGGAACGGCCATCGCTTCGTGACGTCGAACACGGAGTCGGCCTCGGGGAGGGGTTTGATGTCGACGTTGTGCCAGCCCGGGAGCGGACGCGGACCACACCCGACGTGGACGCGCCGCACCTCTGCCCAGGGCCTGCCCAGGCGGGCGAGGCGGGCGGCGAGCCGGACGCGCAGCTGGTGGAGGAGCGTGAGCATCGACAGTCTCTCCCGACCGGTCCCGATGGCGACGTGATTGTACATCCTTCGGGTCTCCGCCAGAACGGGAGAGAGCCTTCGCGGCCGACTGCCAGGCGTCGTCTCCGGCGTTGAACCGCTCCAGCGGCCGTCGAGGGGAGCCGAAGATGAAACGCAACGCTCCGTGTGCTACCTTGAGGGGGGAACAGGGGGCGATTACCGTCCAAGGCCCAGGGATGCGCGCGCAACAGTTGGCTCTCGTCGTCATTCGTGGTCGATTCCTCGGTCGCAAATACGATATCCCCGTCGACGGACTGACCATCGGTCGCTCGAACGAGTGCGACGTGATGATCGGGAACGCCGCGGACGGTACGAGCCGCCGACACGCGCAGGTGAAGTGGGTCGACGGGCGGCTGGAGATCCACGATCTCGGCAGCACCAACGGCCTGCTGCTCAACCGGCGTCCGGCGCACAAGGCGCCCCTGAGACCGAATGACGTGGTGCGCATCGGCGAGACCCTGCTCAAGCTGGTCGAGGACGACGATGAGCTGCAATTCCACGAAGAGATCTACCGCATGGCGGTGTGCGATCCCCTGACCGGGCTGTACAACCGCACCCACTTCGATCAGCTCGTCGGGCAGGAGATCAGCCGGGCGCGACGGAACGGGCTGCCGCTCAGCATGATCCTGATCGACCTCGACCACTTCAAGCAGATCAACGACACCCACGGCCATGTGGTGGGAGACGGGGTGCTGCGGAAGCTCGGCCGGGTCCTGCGGCAGGTCGTCCGGCGCCACGACATCGCCTGTCGCTTCGGGGGTGACGAGTTCGTCGTGCTGTTGCCGAACACCGACCAGGAGGCCGCGATGACGGTCGCCGAGCGCTGCCGGGGCGGCGAGGACGGGCACCGCTTCAGGGTCGAGGGGAAGACGGTCGAGCTCAGCCTCTCCCTCGGAGTCGCCGAGCTGCAGGCGGCGATGGAGCGCCCGGAGTCGCTGATCATGGCCGCCGACGAGGCGCTGTACGTCGCCAAGGACCAGGGGCGGAACTGCATCGCGTCGCGAGACGACGGCCCCGACGAGACGAACCGCCTGCCGCGTTTCGAGGGGGCCCGCGAGGACACCCCACGCCCGAGCTGGCTCGAC
Source organism: bacterium (assembly GCA_030428695.1). Next base: position 31,292 of record JAUIEM010000005.1, on the reverse strand, counting down.
GCGCCCAGCGCTTCCTGAGGGCCCGGTCCCTGAGCTTCCTACAGCTCGTCCCCATCTTCGAGGGGGTCGTCGGCGAGGGCGGCGGCCATGAACTCCGCCCGCGCCCGGTCGAGCTCGCGCATCAGCGCCTGGCGCTGCTCGACCAGCGCGCGCCGCCGCTCCTGCGGCAGGTCGTGGCGGGCCTTCCGCCACGCCCGCTGGCGCAACCGCGCCCCCAGACCCTCGAGCCAGAGCAGGGCGATCAACCCGGACAGCGGCAGCGTGCCGAGGTAGATCATCGCTGCGGGCAGCGCCGTCTCCGGCCAGGAGGGGCGCAGAAGGAAGAACAGGAGCCCGGTCTGGAGCGCGTAGCAGCCGGCCAGCCCGAGCATCCCGACCAGCAGCTTCTGGGTCGAGAAGTACACCCGGTGCAGCCGCAACACCGCCAGGCTGAGCCGCGGCAGCTGGTAGAACAGCGCGTGGTGGACGATGCCCCAGAGCGCGAGGGGGGCCCCGAGGTAGAAGGCGACGTCGGCGAGGGGTGATGGCTGGCGGTCCTCCCAGCGCACGACCGGATCGTCGACGCCAGCCGTGGCGAGGGCTTCCCGGTAGTCCTCGAGCAGACCGCGCACCCGGGCGGTGCGCGCGGGGTCGCTGTCGGCGAAGGAGTTGACCGCCCGCGCGATCAGCGCCGAGGCGGCGAGCCGGTTCCCCGCTTCGGCCTCGAGGCGATGGCCGTACAGGAGGTCGAGCCCCTTGACCAGCGGCTCGTCCTCGGCGTCTTCGACGTGGATCACCTCCGCCCGCAGGGCCTCCCCGACCGCCCGGGTCAGCGCCCGCACCGCCGCGCGCTCGTCCCCGCCGGGCTCGGCCGCGAAGGGCCGCGCGAGGATCGGCGTGCCGAAGCGGATGCGCGCCCGGCTGCGGAAGCGCTCGGGGTCGTCGTAGATCAGCGCCGCGGGCACGATCTGCACCTCGGCGCCCTGCTGCTCGGCGCCGAGGGCGATGCGGGCGAGGCCGGTCTTCATCGGCATCAGGCGTGGCTCGGCGGTCTGGCTGATGCCTTCGGGGAAGATCAGGATCGCGCCGCCGGCCGCGACCGTGTGCTCGCAGGCCTCCAACGAGCGCTTGTTGCCCGCCTTGTCGTCGGTGCCCTGCGTGGCATCGACCCGACGGTAGACCGGCACCGCCCCCATCGCCCGCAGGAAGCCCCCGAGCACGGGGTTCCCGAACAGCGTCGACTTCGCGACGAAGCCGATCCGGCGCTCGAGGCTGGTCGCGACGAGCAACACGTCGATCAGCGTGTTCGGATGGTTGGCGGCGACGAGCAGCGGGCCTTCCCGCGGCACGTTCTCGAGCCCCTCGATGGTGATCTTGCGGAAGAAGACCTGCAGCGCGTAGCGCATCAGCACGCGCAGGATGCGGTAGATCATGGCGTCGCCGGCGTCCGTGGCCGCAATGCGAAGTACAGGATCACCCCGAGCAGGAGGAAGCCCCCGGCGGTCAGGCCCATCGCCCGGGTCGCTTCGGCGCCGAGCTGGTCCCGGGACTCGGCGATCAGGCTCGCGATGAACAGCGCGAGGCCGTTCATGCCCTTGACGACGAAGTTGTACACCCCGAAGTAGATCGCGGTCCGGCCCTCGCCGTCGTCCCGCGCGCAGTCGAGCACCGCCTCGCCCTCGAGGCCGAGGACCACCGCCGCCATCGGCCCGCCGCAGGCGAACAGGAGGGCCGCGGTCACCAGCGGGCTGACGATCAGATCGATGCCGAGGAAGGCCGCGCCGCCGTAGACCAGGGCCAGCAACACCCCCGCCAGGGCGACGGCCGTCTGCCAGCCGAGCCTGCGCGACAGCCAGGGCACGAGGGCGAAGGCGGGCAGGGCGGTCAGGATGAACGGCCCCATCATCAGGGCGACATCCGCCTCGCTGCCACCGATCAGGTCGACCGCGATGAAGGGCGCCGCGGTCGTCATCACCGTGAACGACATCTGCGAGCCGGCGAACACGAGCATCACCGCGACGAAGCGCCGGTTCTTGAAGGCGAGCATCAGGTTGGACAGCGTCTCGCGGAAGCTCTCGCCGAGGGTCTGGGGCTTCCCGATCTTCGGCTTCTCGGCGTCGGGCGGGGCCGCGAAGTACGGCAACAGCATCAGGCCCGCGGCGGGCACCGCGAAGATCACGCTGGCCCAGAAATAGCCGAGCCGCGTGACCGCCATCGGGCTGAGGGCGAGGCCGATCGCGGTCGCGGTCAGCAGGCCCGTGCCGAGCACGTTCGACAGCACCCGCTTGCGCCCGTCATCGTTGGCCGAGTACTCGTCGATCAGGCTCCAGTACGGGATCGCGTAGAGGGTGTAGCCGACGAAGAACACGAACATGCCGCCGATGAACAGCGTCCAGCGCAGCCAGTGCTCCATCGAGTGCACGGGCATGAAGATCACGGCCAGCCCGATCGGCGCGAGGAAGAAGGTCAGCGGCAGCAGCGAGCGGCGCTCTCTTCCCGACCGCACCCAGCCGTCGCTGATCGCGCCCGCGATCGGGTCGGTCACGCTGTCGAAGATGCGGAACGCGAAGGTCGCGGTGCCGGCGAGGCCGACGGCGAACAGGATCTCTCCCGCGCCCCACTCCCGCGTCGCGGTGTAGAACACGACCCAGGCGAAGAAGAATCGCGCCAGGGACATCACGCCGAGCTGGCCGCAGCCGTAGAGGAAGTAGCGCCCGAAGTTCATCGCGCCCACCTGTCGGGAGAGTGGACGCATCCTAGCGCCCGGTGCGCGGAATGTCGAACGCTCGCCCGCGCATCCCGGCGTCCTCGACCGCCGCGCTCTTGCCCGTGTGCCCTCGGCCGCCTACCCTGCGGAGGTCCGGACGCCGGAGGCCGCGATGGAGACCCTGAGGATCGTCGCTCTCGCCGTGCTCGCGGCGGTCGTGTACGGCATCGTCCACGACCTCGTGACCGCGCACGTCTGCGTCGAGTACTTCAGCGTCTTCCACGCCCCCGTGATCGGGCGGAACGCCCCGCCGGTCGCCTACGCCCTGGTGTGGGGCGTGATCGCGACCTGGTGGGTCGGCCTGCCCCTCGGGGTGATGCTCGCCTACGTCGCCCGGGCCGGGCGCTACAACAAGCTGCGCGCCCGGGTGCTGGTCCGCCCCGTCCTGCGGTTGCTCGTCGTGATGTTCGCGCTCGCGATGGGCGCCGGGCTGGTCGGCTACGTGCTGGTCGGCTCCGGGGGCTTCCCGCTGCCGGACTTCGTCGCCGACGACCTCGACCCGGCCCTGCACGCGCGCTTCGCTTTCGACCTGTTCGCGCACAACGCCTCGTACGGCGTCGGCGTGCTCGGCGGCCTGGTGTTGTGCGCCTGGTTGCTCAAGGCCCGCCTCGACGGGCGTTGGCGCGAGGACCCTCCAGCGGAGCCGCCCCGCGCAGCAGACGGGAGCCCCGTAACCGCCCCCGGGGGCTCCGGTTGAGGGCGACGAGCAGCTCTCCGAGCCGGTCGCGGGCGACGATCTCGACGTCCGCCCTGGCGGCGAGGGAGCGGGCGGGGCCGGTCGGGGTGCTGTTGGTGACGAGCATCGCGGCGTCGCATGCCCAGAACGCGCGGCCGCTCAGGGCCTCCTGCACCGCTTTGTTGCCGACCTTGCCCGCGTAGAGCTTGACCTGCACCGCGGTGCTGCGCCCATCCCGGCGGAGGATGACGTCCGCCCCCTGGTCGCCGGACTTCGGCGTGGTCTCGGCGTGGTAGCCGTTGACCTCGAACAGGAGCGCGACGAGCAGCTCGAAGTCGTACGGGTCCATGCGGTCGACGCGCTCGAGGGTGACCGGAAGCAGCTCCTCCGCGCCGCGGGCGGCCTCGAGCCCGGCGGCGAAGCGGTCGAGCGCGAAGCGCTGACGGATCGCGCACAGGCGCGCGTCGAGATCGTCCGGGGCGGCCAGGCCGCGATCGGCGAGCGCCGCCTCGAGGAAGGCCCGCGGCCGGGTCTCTTCGTCCGCGAGCAGCACCCAGCCCTCGAGCAGGCCGTCGAGGCTGTCGTCGCGGGCGTAGGCGCCGAGGGCGACCGCCACCTCGCGGGCCTCGTAGCGCAGCCTGCCGGAGACCAGCAGCGCCTCTTCCGCCGCCCAGGCCTCCCCGTATCCGCGCTCCTCGAGCAGCGCGCCGAGCAGCCGGCGGGGCTCGGCGGACAGCGCGGAGACCGGGCCGGGATGGCGGGTGAAGAAGGGCGCGAGGAAGTCCTCGAACAGCGTCCGGGCGCGTCCCGGGGCGCGCACGACCGCGCCCGCCCGGCCGACGTGATCGAGCAGGCGGCGGAGGCCGGCCAGGCTGGCGAGCGGCAGGAGCGCACCGAGCGCGAGCTGCAGCGGCAGGAAGAACAGCCACGAGAGCGGGCCGGTCCCGGCCATGTACCAGAGGGCGTAGCAGGCCAGCGCGGTCCCTTCGGCCCACAACAGCCGCTTGCCGAGCTCGCGGAGCCGGGCGTGGCGCGCACCGGCGCGCGCCAGCTTCCGGCTCGCCCCCGTGCCGGCCAGCCAGGGGTCGGTGTCGACCTCGAGGGCGCCGCAGGCGCAGCGCCCCAGCACGCCGTAGCCGGTCCGCCCGCAGCCCGCGCAGCGCGTCAGTCCGGCCGGCCAGGGGGGAGGGCGGAAGATGTCGAGGTGCTCGTCGTAGAGCTGGCGGAGCTGGCCGAGCCGGGCCTCGAGGTCCGGGGGCGGGGCGGGCACGATCACCGGCCGCCGGCAGCCCGGGCAGCGCCCGCGCGCGCCGGTCTGCGCGGCGTCGGCCTGCAGGGAGGCGTCGCAGGCGGGACAGTCGAAGCGCAGGCTCACTCCGGCACCCGGATGCGGGCGACGACCGGGAAGTGGTCCGAGGGCAGGAGCTGCCCCTCGGGCGTCGTCCGGATCGCGGTCGACAGCACCGTCAGCTCGGGGCTGACGAGGATGTGATCGATGCGCTGGCGGTCGGTGCGTCCGGAGAAGCCGTGGTAGGTCCCGTGGTCCGGCCCCGGCGCCTCGGCGACCGCGAAGGCGTCGCGCAGGAGCCCCTCGGGCCCGGCCAGCGCGCGCAGCGCGGGGCTGTCGATCGCGAGGTTGAAGTCGCCGAGCAGGACCGTCGGCACCGGGTCGGCGGCGCGCTCGGCGCCGATCCGCTCGGCGATCAGGCGCAGGCCTTTGCGGCGGGCCTCGGCGTGGGCGTGGGGCAGGTGGGTGTTGTAGACCCGGAGCCGCCGACCGGTCGCTCGCTCGCGCAGCAGGCACCAGACCACGCTGCGCGGGTAGAGCTGCTCCCAGGTCATCGAGCCCGGCTCCTCGGGCGTGTCGGACAGCCAGAAGATCCCGTCATCCAGGCGCTCGAAGCGGTCGCGGCGGTAGAGGATGCTGTTGAAGGCGCCCATCTCCTCGACCAGCCAGTTGCCGCGCCCGACCGCGTCGAAATCCGGCAGCCCCTCGCGCACCTGGTGCGCCTGCGGTGCGAGGTCCTCCTGCAGGCCGACGATGTCCACGCCGGCCCCCGCGATCTCCGCGATGACCAGGTCGCACCGCTCGGGCCAGGCGCGGCCCGGCTCGAAGTCCATCGCGACGCGGATGTTGTAGGTCATCACCGACAGCTCGTCGGCCAGGGCCCCGGCGACCAGGGCGAGCAGCAACAAGGTGCGCATGGCGGGCCTCGGGGGTCGCGACGGTCGCGGACCCTCTCGTGGAGCTTCCGCCGTAGAGTGTACGGGCTGGTGGAGTTGGCGTGAAGCCGGACTCGCTCTGTGCCGCGCGCGCGACGAGGTCGGTAGCAGCGGGCGCGGTCGGCGGGGTACCATCGGCACAGGCAGCGTCGACACCGGGGAAGGGCATGAAAGCGAGCCGTTGTCTGAACGAGACGCCCATGCGCGACGCCGTTCGTTGCGAGCGCCGCCGGAGGCTCCCGCTCGCCGGCTGTCCGACAAATCCCGCTTGACGCTTCCTCCTCCGCTCCGACAAAGCGTGCTTTGCGCTTCCCCCGCATCCCCGACGGTCCCCGGCCGCCCGGGGGGCTTGGCACGCTTCTCGCTCTCTGCACGACGAAGAGGAGGAAGCGCGATGACCCCCCAGGAGAACCTCAACGTCGGCCTCGACGACTGCCGCAGCGGCTTGAAGATCCTCAGCGGCCGCCACTACACGATCACCGTCCAGCAGAAGCGGGTCGAGGTCGAGCTCAAGGACCGCTTCGGCCGTGCCCTGTCCTACGCCCCCTTCGCGCTGGTTCACGTGCGCACGGGGCAGCGCTGGACCGGGGTGCTCGACAAGCGCGGCAAGGCGACGGTCGAGGGCGTGACCCCGGGGCCGCTGAAGGTCCGCTGGGGCGTGCACGCGGCGCGCGCGTAGGGCCCGTAGACGAGCGCCGGGATCGAGCAACGAAGCGGGCCGCCGGAGAGCCCACGCAGGGAGACAGACCGATGCCAGACAGCGACACCGCAGCCCCGACCGCCGAGGAGCTCTTCGCGCGCATCCAGAGCGCCGCGAGAGATCGAAGGGAGCTCCGTCCGCTCCAGAGCGAGCTCCGCCAGCAACCGGACTGGCGGCAGGACGCCGCCTGGATGGGGGCGTTCGCCCTCGCCCTGCGCGACGACGAGGCCTGGGCCATCGCCCTGCAGCTGTTGATGCGCGGCGCCGACCTGGCGACCTACCGACTCCTGGTCGAGACCCTCCTGGAGAGCGAGGACGAGACGCGTAACGAGACGCTGCTCCGGCACTTGCGCTCGGGGCTCCGAGGGCGGGGACACTGCGCGATCGTCGAGGGCCTGAGCCGCACGAGCGGCGCGCAGCAGGAGCGGCTGGCGCGGGTCTTCGAGGGACGGGCGCGCTCGATGGACCGCAAGGAACAGCGCAGCCTCGAGTCCTTCCTCCGCCACGCCGAAGGCGTCGACGAGACCCTGCTCCGCAGCCTGTTCGGCGAGCTGCTCGAGCGTCGGCAGGGGGTGATCGCGGCGGGGATCCCCGACGCGAGCATCACCCCTGACCTCGGCGAGACCTCCGGGGTGATGGGCGGCGACCGGATCGTCGGCACCATCACCCTCGGCCGGGCCCACCACGCGGTCGAGAACACGACGGCTGCCGTCGCGGGCCTGCTGTGGGCGGCCCGGGCCTGCACCGAGGCGCCCTACGCGACGGCGAGCGAGGTCGGGCAGTGGCGGACCAGCAGCTACGAGGTGCTGCTGGCGGCCCTGCCCTGTCCCCAGGTCGAGGTCTTCTTCGGCGAGCGCCTGGCCGCTGCCGATGCGTTGGCTCAGAGCCTGCTCGAGTGGCTCGTGCAGGGCGACGGCAGCGTCACCCCGGTGATCCCCGACGGCGCCGAGGCCCGGCTCGACCTCGAGTTCCTCGCCGGGGCGCGGGGCCAGGTCGACCCGATCTTCGGCAGCGAGCGGCTCTACCTCGCGGCGGAGCGGCGGCTGATCGAGCACGCCCTGCACCACACCGACGATCCGGACGCCCGCCTGCAGGAGGTCGCCGGCTGGTGCTTGCCGACCTTCCACGACCAGAAGTTCTCGAGCACCCGCGTCGGCGTCCCGCGCTCGCTGGGGGTCCTCGCCGAGCGCCGGGCGACCGCGCAGCTCCGGGCGCTGTACGCGGCGCACACCGACGCCCTCGAGCGGGCGATGGTGCGCCCCTACCGCGTCCGCGCCGAGCTCGCCGCGTCGACCCCGGACTTCGACGCCCTCGCGGCGCTGGCCGGAGAGTGCGCCGCCGCCGGCTACCGGTACCGGAGCGGGGCTTCCGCCGCGGTCGGGCGCCTCAACCTCGACGCCCTGCCGGGGTTGATCGCCGCCTTCACGCGGGCGACCCCCGAGGCGAGCCGCCAGGCCCTGGTCGCTGCGCTGGTCACGGTGACCGGCGCGCAGGCCGCCGTCCTCGGCCACCGGGCGTTGCTCCCCGCGCTGTGGCGGCTGTTCCTGCTCGCGCTCGGGCAGGACCCCGACAACCCCCTCGACATCGCCGCCTTCCGGGCCGCGAGCGAAGGCGTCGACCTGTCTCCGGAGGCCGAGCAGGTCGCCGACCTGATCTGGGAGGCGGTCCAGCAGCTGGGCTTCCGGGCCGCCGACCTCGATGCGGCCGAGCTCGGGCAGGTCGCCGAGCTGCACGACATGACCGCGCGGCTGCGGGGCTGGCAGGAGGCGGTGGAAGCCGGGGACGCGAGCGCCGCCGGACGCATCTCCGCGGAGTTCGAGCAGGCGCTCGGGGGCTTCTTGACCGCGCTCGGCAAGGTGCGGCACCCCGAGGTCTTCGCGGTCTTCGACGCGACGATCCTGCCGTGGCTGTACGACGACCTGGCCCTCGGCCTGGTCGGCGCCCTCGACCGGCGCGTCGCGGCGCAGGAGGCGGTCAGCTTCACCGAGATCGCGCACCTGCTGCGGCTGTTCGCCCACGTCTCCCCGGGAGCGGAGGTCCAGCTCGGGCGCGACGGTGGGGCGGACGCCCAGGACGAGGACCTGGTCGACTACGGGGCCTACCGGGACAAGCTGCTCGAGCACGCGAGCACCGTGCTCGAGACGGTCTGGACCACCTACGAGGCTGCCGACGGCCTGCCCCCGCTGCACGTGCTGATCGCCGCCTCGTGCATCGCCGAGGCGGCGACGATCGCCGCGAACGAGGGGCTCGAGCTCTCCGATGCGGCGCGCCAGCCGTTCGTGCTCTACGCCGAGCGCACGGCGACCGCGATCGCCGACATGACGACCGCGATCAGCGGCCGCATCGGCGCCCTCGCCGAGGAGATCGTCGAGCGTCGCAACGCCCTGCTCGACGAGCCTGCGGGCCAGGACCCGCAGGCGGCGCTGATCCGCTCCTACGGCAAGCTCCGGGACGTCGTCGCCGAGCTCGCCTCGGACCCCGCGGGCGTCTACCTGTTCCTGCTCGACACCATCCTCGAGCAGACGCCGGCGTTGCAGGCCCTGGTCAGCACGGCCCGGTTGCTCGACCTGGTCGCGCAGGACAAGCCCGAGGCCGAGCTGTGGTCGGACAGCGCGGCGGTGTCGAGCGACCAGCGCCGCGTCGTGAACGGTCTGCTCGGCGCGGAGCAGATCATCGCGCAGGCCGACTTCCAGGAGCCCAGCCCCTGGGACGCGGAGATCGAACGCCTCCGTGCGCAGGAGAAGCTGCACTTCCTGGTCTCCGGCTACATGATCCCGCGCGCGGAGGCCGGCGAGACGGGCGACAAGGAGCCCTGGGATCCGTTCCTGCTGCTCGACGTCTACGCGAGCTCCGCGGGCTTCGTCCGCCGCCTGCTCGAGGAGAAGGTCGACGACTGGCGCTACGGCCTGCCGTTCATCCCCGACCAGCGGGAGCTGTACCAGGAGCTCTCCGACCGGCTCAAGCAGGCCGTCGAGAAGGCCTGGACCAGCATCGTCCAGCTCGCCTTCCTGCGCGCCGCGCTCGGCAACGACGGCGACAACGAGGCCGCTGCGCAGGTCGACAACCGGCTGGTCGAAGTGGTCGCCGCCCTGAACAAGACCATCGACGACAGCCGGGAGGCCTTCGTCGACGCCGAGCACGACGTCGCCGACGCCGGCGAGGTCGTCGTCGCGCTGCTGCGGGTGGTCGAGGTGGCAGGCGACATCGCCAGCCTGGCGGTCGGTGGGCCGGCCGTGGTGCTGGCCTTGAAGCAGGCCGCCAGGATGGCGCTCAAGCAGTGCCTGAAGTTCGGCCTGAAGGCCGCTGTGACCACCTTCGCCCGGGAGGCCGTGCGGGGCCTGCTCACGCAGACCGCGAAGACGGCGACCCAGAAGATCCTCACCGCGGTCGCGAGCAGCCTGTCGTTCGGCGCGGGGCTGTGGAACGACTACTATGAGGACGGCGAGATCAGCTTCAGCTGGTCGCACCTCTCCAACGCGGTCGGCTTGTTCTGTTCCTGGTCGGACGTGCTCCCGGGCTGCGACGGCGGGGTCTTCACCTTCGTCGGCAACACCCAGGCGATCGTCTTCAATCCACCGGACCTCGTCCTCGGCGCGATCGAGACGGTCACCGATGTCGGCGCGCTGATCGGTGAGACCAGGGACGCGCTCGACTGATCGGCGGCAGGTACCGACGGGCAGGACGTGGTACACTGTGTGGCTCCGTCCGCGAGGAGCTCCCGTGCCCGCCGTCTTCACCGGTCCGACCAGCTGGCGCCCGCTCGGCTTCTTCTCCGCGCTGGTGCACCGCCCCCTCGACTTCCTCTCGGCGCTGCAGCGGGAGCACGGCGACTACGCCCGCTTCCGCATGCTCCACGAGCAGCTCTACCTGATCAGCGACCCCGCGGGCATCCGCCACATCCTGGTCGAGAACCACGCCGCCTACCGCAAGAGCCGCACCTATGACTTCCTCGCGCGGCTGCTCGGCGACGGGCTGGTCACCAGCGAGGGCGAGCTGTGGAAGCGCCAGCGCCGCCTGATCCAGCCCGAGTTCACCGCCCGCCGCCTCGCCGCCTTCCTGCCCGGCATGATCGCCGCCAGCGAGCGGGCCTGCGCGCGCTATGCGCGGGAGACGGAGCCGATCGACGCCGGGCTGGAGATGGCCCGGCTGACCCTCGGCATCGTCGGGCAGGCGCTCTTCCAGCGCGACCTCTCCGCCCGCGAGGCGGCGGACGTCCAGGCTGCGATCGACGTTCTGATGCGGGACGTCGACCACCGCCTCAACCACCTGCTGACCCCGCCCGCCTGGGTGCCGACCCCGCGCAACCGCCGGGTGCGCGCCGCCCGACAGACCCTCGACGCGCTGATCGAGGGTCTGATCGCCGACCGGCGCAGGGGCGATGTCGAGGGCCCCGATCTGCTCGCCCGCATGATGGCTCTCCAGGACGGGGGCGTGCGCATGGATGCCCGCCAGCTGCGCGACGAGATGGTGACGATGATCGTCGCCGGGCACGAGACCACCGGCAACGCCCTCGCCTGGTGTCTCGACCTGCTCTCGCGCCACCCGGAGGTGCTCGCCGAAGCCCGCGCCGAGCTCTCCGCCGTGCTCGGCGAGCGCGCCCCCGAGGCGGAGGACCTCCCCCGGCTGCGCTACCTGCGCCAGGTCATCGACGAGACCCTGCGCCTCTACCCCCCGGCCTGGATGATCGAGCGCGTCGCCCGCGTCGACGACGTGGTCGAGGGCCATCCGCTGCCCGCCGGTGCCTGGGTGATGCTGTGCCCCTGGGTCGTGCAGCGGGCGGAGAGCCTGTGGGAGGCGCCGGAGGAGTTCCGGCCCTCGCGCTTCAGCAAGGAGCACTCCCGCGGGCGCCCGCGCTACGCCTACTTCCCCTTCGGCGGGGGGCCGCGGGTCTGCATCGGCAAGCAGTTCGCGCTGATGGAGATGGTCGTCGTGCTCGCGGCCCTCTTGCGGCGCTTCGACCTCGTCCGGTGCGGGACGGGGCCGACGGCGATCGAGCCGCTGATCACGTTGAAGCCGCTGGGGTTGAAGCTGCGGTTGGTTCCTCGGGGCGCGGCTTGACCGTCGGTTTGAACCGCCACGCTTCTACCGGCGAGGAGGGGACATTTCAACGCAGGAGCGCAGAGGTGCAGAGGCGCGTCGAGCCCCCACCGGCGAGGAGGGGACATTTCAACGCAGAGGCGCAGAGGTGCAGAGGCGCGGAGCGGGCCTCTGCCGACGGGTGCGGGATCGAGAACGTGGGTTGGAGTGGGTTGTCTCCGACGAAGGATAGGCACAGGCAGGCAGGGGATAAAAGGAGGAAGAAGAAAGTATCTATAGGGAGACCAGGAACCCAGGAAATCAGAAAAAGGAAGAAATCGAGAAGATTGCGCTGTTCAGTGGTGTATCTGGTCAGGGCGAGGCTTGTACTTGATTTTTCATTTCCTCCGTCTTCGTTCCTGGCTTACGACCTTGCTCATAGGTCCTTTCTTTCTCTCTTTCTCTCGTTCTTTCTTCCTCTCCCACCGTGGACTATCGTCGTCCCTCTCCAAAGTTCGTCGCTGGAAGCGGAAGAGACCTCCTCTCTGCGCCTCTGCACCTCTGAGCCTCTGCGTTGAATTCTTCTTCTGCCAGCCACCCAACCCTGTTGGCGGGTTCACGGTCCCCCCACAGAAAACCGGACCCCCGCACGAGCAGAGAGGTCCGGTACCTGGGAGGATCGGGACCCGACGGGTTGAGCGTCGGGCCCCCGGTGCACTAGCGCTTCTTGCGTGTGCTCGCCGGCCTGGTCTTGCCAGCGGAGGGCTGCTGCTCCTGCTGTGCGGCAGCGGCCTTGTCGGCCGGTCTCTGGCGGTCGGGGAAGGCCTTGCACAGCACCTCGTTCTCGATGTCGACCAGCACGTCGGCGTTCTCGCCGAGGAACTGGGTGCTGCGCTCCTTGCCCTGGCCGAGGCGGGTGTCGCCGTAGGAGTACCAGGAGCCGGACTTGGTGATCACCCCGAACTTCACCCCCAGCTCGAGGATGTCTCCGATCCAGTTGATGCCTTTGTTGTAGTAGATGTCGAACTCGGCGATCTGGAAGGGCGGGGCACATTTGTTCTTGACGACTTTGGCCTTGGTCACGTTGCCGATCATCTTGTCGCCGTCTTTGATCGATCCTTTCCTGCGGATATCGATACGCACCGAGGAGTAGAACTTCAGCGCGCGTCCGCCGGTCGTGGTTTCGGGGCTGCCGAACATCACGCCGATCTTCTCGCGGATCTGGTTGATGAAGATCACGCAGGTGTTGGTCTTGTTGATCGACGACGTCAGCTTCCGCAGGGCCTGCGACATCAGCCGCGCCTGCAGGCCGACGTGGGAGTCGCCCATCTCGCCCTCGAGCTCGGCTCGCGGGACGAGGGCGGCCACCGAGTCGACGACCACGACATCGATCGCGTTGGAGCTGACGAGCATGTCGCAGATCTCCAGGGCCTGCTCACCCGAGTCGGGCTGCGAGACCAGCAGCGAGTCGATGTCGACGCCGAGCTTCCTGGCGTAGGAGGGGTCGAGGGCGTGCTCTGCGTCGATGAACGCGGCGACGCCGTGGTTCTTCTGGGCGTTGGCGAGGATGTGCAGGGCGAGGGTCGTCTTTCCGGACGACTCCGGCCCGTAGATCTCGACGACGCGCCCCCGGGGCACGCCGCCGATGCCGAGGGCGACATCGAGCGCCAGGGAGCCGGTCGAGATCACATCGAACTCGCGGGCCGCGTCCTGGCCGAGGATCATGATCGAGCCTTCGCCGCACTTGCGGCTGATCTGCGCGATCGTGTACTGCAACGCCTGGTCGCGGGCTTTATCCCGCGACAGCGGTTTCGTCTTGCTCTTCGTCGCCATCATTGTCTCCTGGCCGAGGGGCGCCGGGCAGAGAGCCCGGCGCAGAACTCGCATATTCATGAAAGCTAGCAGCCACCCCCGTCAGGAAACCGCGACGGCGAGACCGCGCTCGGATTTTTTTCCGTCGGGGACGAAGTCGATGCGCTCGGCGATCACCTTGAGCTTCGAGCGCGGGCCGCGCTCGGATTCCCAGCGGTCGAGCTTGAGCCGACCCTCGACGAAGATCGAGCGGCCGCGGTGGAAGTACTCCGCGACCACCTCGGCGGTGCGGTTCCAGCAGGTGACCTCGACGAAGCAGACGTCCTCGCGCAGCTCGTCTCCGGAGCGGTAGCGGCGGTTGAGGGCGAGCCCGAACTCGGTGACGGTCGAGCCGCTCGCGAGGGTCTTCAGCTCGGGGTCACGGGTCAGGCGGCCGAGCAGCATCACTTTGTTGACGTTCATGTTCATTCCTCTTCAAAGGGGCATCGGGCCCCGGTGCACGCCGGTGGCGTGCGGTTGGACGGTCCCGGCCGGTCCATCCGGCCGGCGCGGAGGGCCGCAGCGCGTGGCGCGGCCGCTCCCGGTTCGCGCCAGGCGGCCGTGCCGCCCGGGCGCAGAATTCCAGCGCAAATCTCGTGGGTTGGTGTACAATCGCGGCCCCTTGCAGAGAGCCGCCACGGAGGTCATGCCTTGCGCCAGAAGATCGTCGCCGTCCTCGGGCTGGTGATCGCGGTCGTCGTCGGCCTGCGCTGGCACTATCCGTGGCAGCCCGCGGCCGAGGGCTCCGCGCCCCCGTTCGTGTTCGGCCCCGACAGCTACGTCGTGACGGAGCTCGAAGCCGACACCGTGCGCACCGTGTTCCGGACCGGCGAGCTCCGCTTCGCAGCGGACAGCCTCCAGACCGGGGTGCGGGGACAGCTCGTCGAGTACCGCGGCTGGGAGCGCAGCATCTGGCGCTTCAACGCAGACCCGACCGGCAAGGCCGAGCTGCGGGGCCGGCTGCGGGAAGCGGAGCTCGCGAGCGGCGACGGCCAGGAGACCGGGCTGCTGCTCGACGCCGCCTCACCGCAGTTCGGTTGGCGCGTGCTGGTGCCCATCGCCGCGGGGCTCTGGGGCTTGGCATTGCTCGTGTCGAAACGCAAGGGCGAAGGTGGGACCGCGAAGGATAGCAAAGCCTGAGCGCACGGCAAGAACTTTCCGAAAAACGGCCGATGGTCCTCGCCACCCCGGCCGGCAACCCTCGAGTGCGATGGAATCCCGCCCCTACCGGCTCAGCGTCGTCATCCCCCTGCTCGACGAAGAGGACAGCCTGAGCGAGCTGCATCGGCGGCTGCGCGCGGCGCTCGAGCCCTGGGCGCCGGTGCAGCTCGTGTTCGTCGACGACGGCAGCCGCGACCGCAGCTTCCAGGTCATCGAGCAGCTGATCGCCGCCGATCCCGACATCGTCGCGCTGCGCTTCCGTCGGAACTTCGGGAAATCCCACGCCCTCAACGAGGGCTTCAAGCACGCGACGGGCACCTACGTCGCGACGATCGACGCCGACCTCCAGGATGAGCCCGAAGAGATCCCGCGCATGCTCGAGATCCTCGAGGAGAGCGACGCGTACGACCTCGTCAGCGGCTGGAAGTGGCCGCGCCGCGACGGCTTCATCAAGCGCTGGACCTCGCGCTTCTTCAACTTCGTCGTGCGCCGCACCAGCGGCATCGCCCTGCACGACTTCAACAACGGCCTGAAGGTCTACCGGCGCGAGGTGCTCCAGGAGCTGGTCCTGTACGGCGAGCTGCACCGCTACATCCCGGTGCTCGCGGGGCAGCTCGGCTTCCGCTCCACCGAGCTGAAGGTCCGCCACCACGCCCGCAAGCACGGGGTGACGAAGTTCGGTCCGGCGCGTTTCCTCAACGGCTTCCTCGACCTCCTGACGGTCAAATTCCTCAGCTCCTACCGGAACCGCCCACTGCACATCTTCGGCCGCCTCGCGGTGCTGCTCGGGGGCCTCGGCGCGGGCATCGTGCTGTGGTTCCTGGTCGCGTGGTACCTCAACGACTTCCAGCTGACCCTGCGGCCCTTGATGGTCGGCGGGATGTTCTCGGTCATCGTCGGCCTGCAGTGCCTGTTCTTCGGTCTGCTCGCCGAGATGACCGCCCATCGGCTCGCCCTCGAGCAGCGCGGTCACAAGGTCAGCGTGCGCGAGATCGTGCGCGGCGCCTCCTACGACGCGCCGAGCCCTGCCGCGGAGCCGGCTCCCGAGGCCGAAGAGCAGAGTCCGGAGGAATCGGAGAGCGAGACCTCCGCCGTCTGACGTGGCAGAATGCTACACTGCCGCCATGACCGGTGCCGATCGCCAACGCTCATCGACCAACCTGGACACGGGACCCCGACGGGTCCTGACCCAGGCCGTGCGCGACGGTCTGCTCAGTCCGGCCGAGGCACGGGCGCTGACCGCGCGGGTGCAGGCGGGGGTCGGCTTCGACCAGGCCCTCGCCGAAGCCGGTGTCGACGCCGCCAGCCACGCCGCCCTGCGCCAGAAGACCGACCTGCCGGGTCCGGTGACCGCCGCCTTCGACCTCGCCGGGGACGCCGGCTTCTCCGAGCTGCTCGCGGGCGGGGACCCGGCCCGCCTCGGCCGCTACGAGATCGTCGAGAAGCTCGGGGAAGGCGGCATGGGCCAGGTCTGGCTCGCGCGCGACGGGGACCTCAAGCGCGAGGTCGCGATCAAGGTCCTCAAGGCCGACCGGGCCGGGCTCTGGGAGTTCGTCGACGAGGCCCAGATCACCGGCCAGCTCGAGCACCCGAACATCGTCCCGATCCACGAGCTGAGCTTCAACGACCTCGGCGAGCCCTACCTGGTGATGCGACGGGTCAAGGGCGACTGCCTGTGGGACATCCTGCAGGACCTCAAGCGCGGTAGCGCGAGCGGGCTGGTCGGCTCGGACGCGCGCCAGAAGACCTCGACGGGCTCCGTCCGCGCCCGGCTCAGCCCCGAAGAGCGCGCCGAGCGGAAGGCCGCGAAGCTCGAGGCGAAGGTGATGCAGCGCCTGCTGCAGATCTTCCTCAAGATCTGCGACGGGGTCGCCTACGCCCACTCCCGAGGGGTCCTGCACCGCGACCTCAAGCCCGAGAACATCATGATCGGCGAGTTCGGCGAGGTGCTCGTGATGGACTGGGGCCTGGCCAAGCTGGTCGACGCCGCGGAGCGGCCCGGAGCCCCGGGCCGCGAGGACGAGCTGATCGTCGACTCCGGGTCCGGCGCGCCGACGGTCTACGGCACGGTCAAGGGGACGCTGTCGTACATGTCCCCCGAGCAGGCCGCAGGACGCACCGACGCGATCGATGCGCGCAGCGATGTCTACAGCCTCGGCGGCATCCTCTACAACATGCTGACCTTCGAGCTGCCGATCGACGACAGCCGCCGCTCCGACCCGCTCGCGGCCGTGATCGCCGGCGACGTGATCCCGCCGCAGCAGCGCGCGCCGGAGCGCGAGATCCCCGACGAGCTCGCCGCGATCGTGCGCAAGGCGATGCGGCTGGAACCCGACGCCCGCTACCAGACCGTCCGCGCCCTGCGCGCGGACATCGAGGCCTTCCTCGAGGGACGCATCGTCGCGGCGCACCGCTACTCACTGCTCGCCCGGGCCCGGAAGTGGCTCGCGCGCCGGCGCGGTCTGCTCGCGGTCCTGGCCGCTGTCGCCCTCGCCCTCGGCCTCGGATTGGCCGGCGCGCTCTGGGCCGACCATGAGGCCCAGCAGCGCGCCGAGCGCCGGGCGCGGGAGCACCTCGCGGCGCGGCTCGCGCAGCTGACCGGGCTCGAGGGCGAGCTCGACAGGCTGCGCCTGCGGCTGCCGGGGGAAGACACGGCCGTCGTGGCGGCCTGCGACGGTTACCTGCAGAGGAACCGCCCGCGCATCGAGGCGATCGCCGGTGACGACGTCCTGTTGGAAGGCCATCCCGAGCAGGCCGCGCGGGCGGCCGCCTTGCCGGCCCGGGTCGCGGCCCTGCGCGCCGACGCGGTGCTCGCCCACGCCCGGCGGCTGCTCCGCCGGACCGAGGCGGAGGAGCTGTCGGCGGAGGCCCGGGCCGCCCTGGCGGAGGCGTCCTTCGCGCGCTTCCGGCCGCTGCTCGGCGACTCGCTGCTGGTCGGGCTGCCGGTCGCCGCGTTCGCCCTGCGGCGGGCGCGCCTGGCCCTCGAGACCGAGGGCTCCCTCGAGCTCGCGGCCCGCTGGATCGCCGACGGCTTCGCCGCCCAGCCGCGCAGCGAGGCCTCGGGGCAGGGCTTCCTGATGCTCGCCGGCCACGCCCTGCGCGAGGAGCAGCTCGATGTCGCGGTCACCCAGTACCACACGGCGCTGTCCGCTTTCGGCGAGACCTCGAGCGCGCTGCGCAGCGAGGCGCTGCTCGGGCTCGCCGAGGCCCTGACCGGCTTCGGCTCGAAGGGCTCGCGCACGCCCTTCGCCCCGGACGTGCGGCCCCGGGTGATGGCGCTGCGCTGCCTGCTCGAGCTCGCCGACCCCGCCGGAGGGGTGCGGCAGGAGCTGCTCGCGGCCCTGGAGGAGGGCGCGCGCCGGAGCTTCGCGCTGCGTTTCGAGACGCTGTTCGCCGTGCTGGAGAAGATCAGCCTGCCCGCGACGGACACCGAGCTGCAGCCCCTGCCGGGCACCGCGGACCGCTGGCTGCACTGGGATCCCGCGCGCCGGGTGCTCGAGCTGGTCGAGCTCGGCCCGGTGCCGCCGGGCAGCCTCGGCCCGCGGCCGCGGATCCGCCTCGCCGAGGTCGACTTCGCGCCGGCGCTGCAGAGGCTGCTCGGTCCGGCGGGGGAGCCGGGGGGGCCGTTCCCCCTCGACCTCTCGCCCCACGGGCCAGCGGTCGCCTTCCACGGCGTCGAGAACCTCTACGTGTTCCGGCTCGACGATCCTGGCGAGCCCTTCCTGCACGTGGCGGTGCCGCTCGACATGCTCAAGGTCCGCGACGTCGACCTTGACGAAGACGGGCGCCGCGACCTGCTGGTCAACAGCTCCTACCAGACGGGGCGGTCGTTGGTCTGGTTCCAGGAACCCGACGGCAGCTTCGCCCCGGCCGTCGACGTCCGCCAGGCCCATCCCTTCGATCCGCCCCCGCTGCACTTCGAGGCGTCGAAGCAGAGCCTCGTGCGGCGTCTGATCCACGAGGACTTCGACGGCGACGGCACCAGGGAGGTCGCCTTCGCGTTGGCGATGTGGAACCACTTCTCCATCGAGGTCTGGCGCCGGGAAGGGCGTCGCTTCCGGCTGCAGGCCTTCCACCGGGTCGGAGACCCCGATCTGTGCACCTACCGTGACCCGGAGGGCGGCCTGCTGCTCGTCGCCTCGTCGACGCTGCGCCCGGAATACGAGCGCTTCTTCGCCCTGCGCGAAGAGCCGCTGCCCCCGCTCGGCGTCACGCCGCTGCGCTTCCGGGATGGGAGCCTCACACCGGTGCCGGTGTCCGAGCTGTCCTGGCGAGACCTGCAGGTGCGTCACCTGTACGAGGCCGAGCTCGGCGGCGCACGGCACCTGGGGGCGATCGGCGAGCCGTGGCGCACGACCTTCCGGCGCCTCGACCACCCGGAGGTCGAGCTGGTCGTGCACGACCAGGCCCTGCGGCCGGAAGGGGGCTACTGGCGCGGGAGCAACCGCTACATCGCCGAGCGCGGCTGGAACAAGGGGCAGCTCTTCCGGCCGGTCGGGGAGGCCGAGCTGGCGACGATCGCGGCGCTCCCCATCCCGACCCTGGCGGGGGTCGGCAGCGCTGACCGGGTCGCGGTCTGCCAGCTGCTCGCCAACTTCCGCCTGTACGCCGAGGCGACCCGGCTGGCGCGGTCCGGGCTGGAGGG
Organism: bacterium; assembly: GCA_030428695.1. The sequence continues at coordinate 12,274 of JAUIEM010000005.1, read as the reverse complement.
ACAGCCGCCGGCGGTGCGTCTCAAGCTCGAGGAGATCATCCTCCACTCCCTGGCCGCGCGCCGCGAGTACCGCGCGCTCTGGGACTTCATCGCCGGGCTGCCCGCCCACCCCTCCCTGGCGGCGACGGTCGCGAGCAACGTCCACCACCTCGCCTGGCGCCTGCACGACGATGCGGGCGGGGCCGAGATCCTGTCGCGCTGGGAGCAGGCGGCGAACATGGACGGCCACGGCCGCAACCTGCTCGGCCAGGTGCGGCGCCGGCTCGAACGGGCGGACGCCGCCCTGCGCCTGCCGGCCGTGGACTGGCGGCCCGGCGCCGTGCTCAGCCGCGGCGCGCCGGCACGCTGGCCGCTGGCGGAGCTGCTGGTCTCCGGGGCGCCGCACTTCTTCGACCTCGAGACCCTGCAGTTCCAGGCCGCGCGCCGCGAGGCCCCCGAGCGCCTCGTCACCTACCACCGCGCGCTCGAGGCCTGGCCGACCGAGGAGGGGCTGCGCTTCGCGGGGCTGCCGCTGCGCTTCGGGGGAGGGCGGTGGAGGATGATCGTCGAGCTGCGGGTCGACGCGCTGCCGTGGTCGGCGATGATCCCGCTCGGGCTCCTGCCCATCGACGAGCTGTGGAAGGACCGCTACGCCATCGCCTCCGGCCTCGTCGCGATCACCAATGGCGGGAACGATGTCTACCGCGCGGACGTCTTCGCGCGGAGCGTGGCCCCCGGCGAGGTGTTCCGGATCGACTCGTACGTCGGGCGCTGGCTGCGGATCTGCATCGACTACGATCCGGAGAGCGAGCTGATGCGGCTGGTGTTCGCCGACCCGGAGAGCCGCGCGCTGGTCGGCCAGTACGAGTTCCCGACCCCCGGCCTGTCCGCCGGCCGCTATCTGCTCGGGGTCGGCAACGTCGAAAACGCGCTGCCCGCCGAGTTCACCCTGCGCCGGCTGAGCTTCCACGGCGACGGCGAGCTGATCAGCACCGACGACACGGGGCTGCACATCGTGCTCGACAGCTTCCCCGAGCTGCACGCCTCGACGATGGCCGGCGCCGCGCGGCTCGCCGGAGAGCCGGCCGCGGCGATGGCGCACTTCGAAGAGCTCGCCGGGCACTGGCTGGAGCCGCAGGATCCCGAGCACGCCGGCTGGCGCCACGAGCAGCGGCATCGCGCGCTGCTGCACGCCCAGCTCGTGCGCTTCGGCCACGACGCCGATTCGCTCGCGTCCGCGCTGCAGCTCTTCTCCCCCGACCCCGGCCTGATGCTCGACTGGCAGGCCGAGATGCCGCAGCTCAGCCCGCTCGGCGAGCGGGCCTGGCGGGCGATCGGGAAGGTGCTCGCGGCGCGGCACCTGCGCCGCGACGGCACGGAGCTCGAGCAGCTGTCCGGGTTGCTCGACCGGTACCGCGCCCGGGAGCTCGAGCACCGCAGCGGCATCGAGCTGTCCGCCGTCGCCTCGGCGCTCGCCGCAGAAGGGGAGCTCGACGCGCTCGCCTGCAAGCAGCTCGCCGTGCTCTTCCTGATCGAGGCCCTCGGCGCGGACCTGCGCACCCAGACCCGCATCGAGCTGCGCCTGCTCGCGCTGTATCTCGCCGAGCCCGCCGACAGCCTGTTGCGCGCGACCTTCGCCGAGGCCTTCGCCTACGTATTGTGCGAGATGATGCGCCGGGACGAGGCCGTCGCCCTGTTGCGGTCGATCGAGCGCAGTCCCTTCGGCGACGAGCTGCTCGGCTTCCATGAGGAACAGCTCGCCGGCTGCAGGGAAGAGGAGCGGGAGCGGAAGGCCGACCCGGCGCTGCGCGACATCCCCTTCCCGCGGTTTCCCGGAGAGCCGTGACGCGTGGTATCCTGTACGGTAGCGCCACGCCAGGAGCGAGCATGCTCTTTCTGACCTTCGACACCCACATCCACACCCACTCGATCTACTTCGGGGTCGCGACCCTGTCCGCCTTCCTCAAACGCTGCGGCTACGCCGTCGACTGGCTGCACATCCACCGCGACTGGGACGCGGCGCGCGCCGCCGAAGAGGTGCGCCAGCGGGCCCCCGACGTAATCGGGGCCTCGATGATGACCTCCGACTGGCTGCGCGCCCGGGAGATGCTGCCGCGCATCCGCGAGGCCGTGCCCGAGGCGCTGCTGATCGCCGGCGGCATCCACCCGACCTTCCGCCCCGACGACGTGATGGCCCTGCCGTGCATCGACGGGCTGTGCGTGGGGGAGGGGGAGTACCCGCTGCTCGAGCTGCTTCAGCGGCGCGAGAAGGGGGAGCTGCTGCTCGACATCGAGAACTTCTGGTGGCGGACCGCGGACGGCATCGTCAAGAACAAGCTGCGGCCTCCGATCGAGGACCTCGACACGATCCCCTGGCCGGACCACAAGATGTTCGAGGCCTGGCAGAGCGGGGTGGTGCAGGTGCTGACCGGGCGCGGCTGCCCGTTCAAGTGCACCTTCTGCGCCGTGCCGGCCTTCCATCAGCTGTACAAGCCGCTCGGGAACTTCCTGCGCCGGCGCTCGGTCGGCCACGTGATCGAGGAGATCCGGGCGCTGATGGAGCTGATGCCCGTCCATCACATCCAGTTCATCGACGACGTCTTCACCCTGCCCCGCAGCTGGGCGATGGAGTTCGCCGCCGCGTACGGCGCGCAGATCCGCATCCCCTTCACGATCATCACCCGCGTCGACGTCGTCGATCCCGAGCTGCTCGACGCCTACCGCGCGGCGAACTGCGAGGTGATCAGCTTCGGCGTCGAGAGCGGCAGCGCGCGGCTGCGCAAGATCGTGCTCAAGCGGAAGATGACCGACGAGACGATCATCGACGCCTTCCGGATGTGCGACGAGCGGGGCATCCTGACCAACGCGAACTACATCGTCGGCTTCCCCGGCGAGACCCGCGAGGACATCCAGGCGACGATGGCCCTGCACCGCAAGCTCAAGCCTGGCAACTGCACGGTCTGGTACTTCTACCCCTACCCGGCGACGCCCCTCGAGCGCACCTGCCGGGAGCAGGACCTCCTGCCGGACAACTTCGATGCCGAGCCGGTCAGCCACTTCAAGCCGCTCCTGCGGCTGCCCGACCTGCCGACCGACGAGCTGATGGCCCTGCACGACGAGTTCGTCTACGAGTGGACCGACGAGATGCTCGCGCGCATCCGGAAGGTGCGGAACATGAGCGGTATCCACGCCCCGGATGCCGACCTCGAGCGCATCCGCCACTCGATCCTCGATTTCTACAAGCTGCGTGAGACCGATCTGCAGAAGACCCCGTCCTGACTGACACGCCTTTGCGGAACGTGAGCGAGGAGAGGCTCCTCGCGCACAGCCCCTGAAGGCCGGCGAGGACACGTCGGGGAGGCGGTCGACCGCGTCCTCGAGCAGCGCAGCGGAGCGCGCGTGATCGCGCCTCCAGAAACGATACTGCTCGCTATGAAACGGAACTGAACCTCGACAGCGGAACGCAAGCTCCCCCCGGGACGGCGTCGCGCCGCCGTTCGCCTCCGCTCAGCCGGCACGCACTTTGCTGACATGTCTCCCGAGGAGGCGCGATGACACCACGCACCGACGTCCTGATCGTCACCGGGGGCCTGATCACCGCCAAGGACCGCTCCCTGTGGCAGATCGTCAAGAAGCAGGTCCTGCAGTACCAGGCGGCGGAGTCGGCCTGGCTCGACGCCAAGGTCAAGGCCGTCGCCCTCGAGCCGCTGCTCGCCGGCCAGCTCGAGAAGCGTCGGGGCATGGAGCCCGCGGTCGAGGAGTACTTCGCGAACAGCGAGAACTTCGACACCCCCGAGCTGACCGAGGTCATCCTCGCGACCCTGCTCGAGCAGGAAGGCCTGTCCTACGAGACGATGACCTACGACGAGCTGTTCAGCGACCCGGCGGGCAGCGACGGGAAGCTGACGCGGGCACGCTGCGTCTTCGCCTCGAGCACGCTGCTGCGCGATCTCAGCGAGGTCGAGCCCCTGATGCGTCGGCTGAACAGGCCCGGGAACCGCATCGTGCTCGGCGGCGCCCTGACCGGGACGCTGTCGGGCAAGTGGGCGGGCATGGATGAGGTCGACCTGGTCGCGGTCGGCTACGGGGAGTGGCTGGTGCCCTGCCTCGCGACCTGGATCCGGTCGGACTTCACCGACCTGCCGTGTCCCGAGCGCGGCCGCATCGTCGCGGCCGCGCAGGCGACCTACATCCACAGCGGCAGCCCCGACAGCCGCGACCTCGACTTCCTGACCCGGCCGGACTGGAGCCTGGCCGAGCGGATGCACGGCAAGCCGTTCCCGATGGTCCACTACGAGAGCGTCCGGGGCTGTCCGTACCGCTGCTCCTTCTGCAACTACCCGTACCTGTTCGACGACACCCGCTTCCGCTACAAGAGCGCTGAGCGCATCGCCCGGGACTGGGAGCACTACGCCAACCAGGGCGCGCGCTACATCACCTGCCTCGACTCGCTGTTCACGATGCCGCGCAAGCGCCTCGTCGCCCTGTGCGAGAAGCTGATCGAGCGCGAGATCGACGTGCGCTGGATCTGCTACGCCCGCACCAGCGACCTGGTCAAGCTCGAGATCGCGGAGCTGATGCGGGCGGCCGGCTGCATCCAGGTGCAGATCGGGCTCGAGTCCGCCGATCCCCAGATCCTGCGCAACATGGTCAAGAAATGTACGGTCGAGGACAACGCGCGCGGCATCGACAACTGTCGCAAGGCCGGCATCACCAGCCTGGTCAGCCTGATCGTCGGCTTCCCCGGCGAGAGCGAAGAGACCCTCGAGCGCACCTACCGGTTCATGCAGGCGCATCCGGCCGACTTCTTCTTCCTCGCCACCTTCAGCACGCGGGTGCCGGGCGTGCCCGTGCTCTCGGCTCGCAACCGGCGGCGCTTCGGCCTGGTCAGCTCCGACAATCCCTACGCGGTCTCGCCGTACTGGGTCCACGACACGATGTCCTGCGCCGACGTCGGTAACCGCGTGCGCGCCCTGCAACGGAAGTTGATGGCGAACCGGGTCAGCCTCGACGCGGCCCTGTTCTACAGCGGCATCCTGCACTACCGGCCCGAGCAGCGGCCCGCGCTGCTCGCCTTCCAGGAGCGGGTCGCCCGGAGGCACCGCATGGTGCGGCGCGGCTTCGACTGGCTGAACGGCTGGATCGACCGCCGCCTGCGCGCGGACGTCGCCCGCTTCGAGGCGGAGAATCCGCGGCCCGCGCCGCTCCTCGCACCGGCTCTCAGTGCGTAGGAGGACGGGTGGAATTCTCCTTCGGGCATTGGACGACGCCCTGGACGCTCGGGGGCACCGGGCTCCTCCTCCTGTCCTTCGTGTGCGATGCGCTGCTCGCCCCGAAGTACGCCGGGGGAAGCGGCGACGAGGACGAGGGCACGTGGAAGATGCTGTTCTTCACCCTCGGGGCGAACATGCTCGCGATCTACGTGCTGTCGAGCTGGAACCTCGGCCGCATCCCGCCGGGCTGGCTCGGGGCGGTCGGGCTCGTGGTCGCGCTGCTCGGCTTCCTCGTGCGCTACGGCGCCATCCTCAGCCTCGGCGAGCGCTTCACCTGGCGCGTCTCGGTGAGCGACGGCCAGGCCCTCGCCCAGACCGGGGTGTTCCGCTGGATCCGCCATCCGAGCTACGCCGGGGGGGTGCTCGCGATGTACGGGCTGATCCTGTGCTTCGGCAGCTGGCTGTGCGCGGTCCTGTTCACGCTGAGCTACCTGCCGCTGATCGTCTACCGCATCCGGGTCGAGGAGCGGGTGCTCGCCGCCCACTTCGGCGAGGAGTTTCGCGCCTACGCGGCGCGCACGGCGCGGCTCGTGCCGTTCATCTATTGAGGCTGGAGGAACGATGACCAACGCTGAGCTGCGCCGCCGGCTGCGTCCCCTGCTCGGGGACGTGCTCGAGCGGACCGGACGCGACCGCACGATCCTGCTCCACCTCGCCGCCCACTTCGCCGTGGTGTGTGGCCTCGCCGTGCTCGTCGCCCTGCACGTCGGCAGCTGGCCATGGTACCTGGTGCTCGGCCTCGCCCTGATCGCGGGCAACAGCGTGACGGTGCTCGGCTACGCCGCCCACGAGATCGGCCATGGCGCGGGAGGCTTCCGCCACCGCTGGACGCGGCGGCTCGCGACCTGGTTCGGCTGGGCGTTCAGCTTCTGGGCGACGCCGACCAGCATCCGCCACGCCCACAACAAGCTGCATCACCGCAAGACCAATCAGCTGGAGGATCCCGACCGCCGGCTGAACATCGAGGAGCTCGAGAAGTTCTCGAGCATCGCGAAGGTCGCCTGCTGGATCTTCCCGAACAGCCGGCATCCGCTGTTGACCGGGCTCATCGGCTTCAGCGCCTCGGTCTTCTCCTACCACTCGCACATCCTCTTCCACTCTGTCTTCGCGACGGGGGAGCTGTACGACTGCGGGCTGACCGCGAAGGAGCGGCGGCGGGCGGCGCTCGAGTTCCTCGGCAACGCCGGGCTGTACCTCGGGCTGTGGGCGCTGAGCGGCTTCTCCTGGCTGATGCTCGGCTACTTCGTGCTCGCCTACTTCGTCGGGACGAGCGTCGCCGGCGCCTACGTCGCGACCAACCACCTGATGTGCGGGCGCTCCCCCGAACCGAGCAGCGCCCTCGCCAACACCGTCTCCCTGCGCATGCCGCGGTGGCTCGACGCCGTGCACCTCAACTTCAGCCACCACGTCGAGCACCATCTCTTCCCGAGCGCCTCGTACCGCGCGCTGCCGGCCATCCGCAAGGCGCTGAAGCAGGCCTTTCCGGAGGAGTACAAGGAGCTCGGTCCGTCGACCGCCGTCCGCATGCTGCTCGGTCTGCCGATGGGCTTCCAGGACGACACCACCCTGGTCCACTACGACCGCAGCGGGCCGAAGCAGGTTCCCTACCCGATCGCGGCGGAGACCCCGGACCCCCAGGTGCTGGCCGCCTGATGCAGGGTATCGCCGCGCTGCACCTGGAGCCCGGACCTCCCCTCTGCCTGACCGCCACCCTCGCCGCGCCGAGCGCCGCTCTGTGGGAGGTGATCGACGGCGTCGAGCGCTACGCCGAGGTGTTCCCGGCCGTGCGACGGGTCGAGCTCCTCGCCCGGGAAGGAGAGCGCGTCACGAGCCGGATGCAGCTCGCGCTGCCCTTCCCCCTGCGCTCGATCGACGAGGAGGTCGAGGCCTGCCATCGGGTGCTCGGCGACGGCCGCTTCGAGCGCCGCTGGACGACGCGCTCACGGGCCTGGCGTCGCAACACGGGGCGCTGGCTGCTGACGCCCGGCGGGGAAGGGGAGACGCGGGTGCTGTACGAGCTCGACCTCGTGCCGCGGCTGCCGCTGCCGGGGGTGCTCGTGCGCAAGCTGCAGGAGAGCGCGAGCCGGCAGCTGCTGGTGGCGGTGTACCGAGCCGCGTCGCGGCGGTCGCGCACCGGCGGTCGGTAGGCTGCAAGACGCCAAAGAAGAAGAAAGAAAACGAAGAAGAAGAAGAAGAAGGGGAAGAGGGGAAGAAGGACCGGCAAGGCGTGGCGTTCAGGACTCCCTTCTTCTACGCAACGAGTTCGTTCTCCATGCATCACTAACAACGATCACACTTCTTCTTCTCTTCGTTTTTCTTGGCGCCTTGGCTTCTTGGCGTCTTGGCGGTTTCTTCCTCTCCCTTTCGCCTGGCGTAGCGACCCCTCGCCGGCTCCTTCCGCTGTCGTCTACGATTCGCGCTGCCCATCCCACGTGTAAGAACCTTCCCCTCCCGAACAGACGTCTTCCAACTGCCTCAGGCCGATAGCCGGTCCCCTCTGCCTGCCTCGTTCTTCTTGTCAGGCGGGCGTCTCCTCTTCGTCTTCCCTTCCCCAACGCCTCCTCCCGGTCCAGCGTCCGCGGCGCCGTGACGTGGCGGTGACGCGGCGGATCCAGGCTGACGGAGGTGCCCGCCGCAGAGGAGGTCTCCCTCATGCGCACGTTCTGCCTGTTCTTGCTGCTCCCCGGACTCCTGCTCGCCCAGGAGTCGCCGGTCAAGACCCTCAGGTCCGTCGTCAAGGCGACCGTCGGCGCGGAGAGCTGGCGCGCCGAGCTGACCGTGCAGGGGGCGATCGCGACCGGCCCGACCCACGCGATGGGCAACCACGACATCGACGAGCGCTACATCCTCGAGAGCGCCGGTGAGCTCTGCCGCATCGTCACGCCCCACGCCTACCGGCGCGCCTTCGCCAAGAGCGGCGCGCTCGAGACCGAGGACGGCTGGACCGCCCTGGCGAACCGGCTCGAGGGACGCGCCCTCGGGGCCCTCGCGCGGCCGGTGCTCGAGGTGCTCGCGGCGGTGCTCGAGCTGCGGGCGGAGGCGGCCTGGGTCGACGGGCCCCTGCACGGCTTCGAGACCGTCCCCGAGGGGCGCCATCTCCGGGTGGAGGGGACCCGGGACGGCGCGATCGCGCGCTTCAGCGACCTGCAGAAGGCCGGCCTGTTCGAAGACCCGCGCAATTTTGAGGGGCCGAGCCGCGAACAGGAGCACATCCCGGGCGTGACACCGCCGGGCGGGAACTGGATCGTGCCGGAGATCGTCGAGCGGCTCGACCGCTCGCGGGGGAAGATCGTCTACGACCTGATCCTCGACGCCGAGCTCGAGCACGTCGAGGTGCTCCAGGTCAGCGTGCTCTTCGCCCACACCGGAACCCCTGCGCAGGTCGCCCCCGACGACGCGCTCTCCGAGGCCTCGCACATCGCGGTGATCTGGACCTACCGCCTCAGCGAGCTCGGGCAGGTGACCGTCCCTGCGCCTCCGCGTGCGGCGCGCAAGTTCCTCCGCTGACTCGAAGCTCCTGCAGCCCGGGCCGGCTCGCGCCCGGGCGGCCCGCCGGTCCCGATCGCAACCGCGGAGGCTCCTGCGTCCGACGCTGGAGCCAGTACCGGTCATACGCTACAGTGGAGGCGCACCGGAATGGGCCGGCCAGGGAAGAGTGTATGGCGCGATCGAGAGCGAACTACCGCAGCTTTGTCCGGGAGCTGCTTCTCGACCGTCCTGACGTCACGCTCCCGAGCTGCCCGCCGGGCCAGGTCTACAGCCTGTGCGAGCCACTCGGGATCAGAGAGGAAGAGCTCGCGGCCGCGCTCGCCGACTTCGTCGGTTGGCCCTACAAGGGCGAGGTCCTGCCGGAAGAGGTCAGCTTCGACCGCTTCACCGAGCGCTTCTGCAAGAGCCACCACGTCCTCCAGCTCCACGCGGTCGGAGAGAACGCGTTCGCTCTGAGCAATCCCTTCGATCTCCCGCTGATGCAGCTGCTCGGCAGGCGGCAGGGGGAGACGTGCACCCTCTACGTCGCGGCGCCCGCGACGATCTACGCCGGCCTCGGGCTCGGACCCGCCGGCCAGCCCGAGGAGCTTCCCGACTTCAGCGACACCATCGACTGCTCCGCGGTCGCGCGCACGCCCGATTCCATCGAGCTCAGCCCGGTCGTCGCGCTCGCCAATCGCTGCCTGTTGCTCGCCGTCCAGGCGCGGGCGAGCGACATCCACTTCGAGCCCAAGCCCGAAGATCTCGAAGTGCGCGTCCGGGTCGACGGGGAGATGCAGGATCTGCTCTCCCTCAACAAGCGCGACGCGCGGATGGTGATCTCGCGCATGAAGTCCCTCGCCGCCCTCGACATCGCCGAGAAGCGCAAGCCCCAGGACGGCAGCTTCATGGCCCTGGTCGACGGCAAGCAATACAAGATGCGGCTGGCGACGACCTCGACCCCCCACGGCGAGAGCCTGATCATCCGCTTGCTGGACGCGACCGCGAAGCCGCGCTCGCTCGCCGAGTGCGGCATGTCGGAGCTCGAGGCGGAGAAGGCGGTCGCGGCGGCGAACCGGCACAGCGGGTTGATCATGTTGGTCGGGCCGACCGGGTCGGGCAAGACGTCGACGATCTACAGCCTCCTGCACGCGGTCGACTTCACGTCGCGCAGCCTGATGTCGGTCGAGGACCCCGTCGAGTACCGTATCCCCTTCGCCAACCAGCAGCAGGTCAACGAAAAGGCGGGCGTCACCTTCGAGTCGCTGCTGCGGTCGGCGCTGCGTCAGGACCCGGACGTGCTGTATCTCGGCGAGATCCGCGACGCGTTCTCCGCGAAGACCGCGATCGACATCGTCTGCACCGGCCACCTGTGCGTGACGACCCTGCACGCCCCGGATACGACCGCGACCATCGCGCGCCTCGAGCGCCTCGGCGTCGCCCGCCAGCAGTTCGCCGAGGCGGGTAGCCTGGTGGTCTCCCAGCGCCTCGTGCGGCGGCCGTGCAAGGAGTGCAAGAGCGTGCGTCCGATCTCCCCGGAGGAGCTGCGGATGCTCGCGCCCTACACCACGCAGCCGCCGACGGAGGTGATCGAGGTGCGGGGCTGCGCGGCCTGCGCGGAGAAGGGCTACAAGGGCCGCGAGGCGGTCTACGAGATGCTCGAGTTCGACCCGCAGGTCATCGAGCGCATCCGGGACGGCCTGCCCGCTCTCGAGCTGCGGCGCTTCATGATGCAGCGCGGCGACTGCCTGTTCGACCTCGCCGCCGTGCGCAAGATCGCCGAGCTGCGGGTGCCGGTCGAAGAGATCTACGCGAAGGTGCTCGGCGACCTCGACCCGCTGATCGGGCCGAAATCCGTCCCCTCCGAGACCGCCACGTTCCCGGCGATGCGCGTGGCGCCGTCCGCCGAGGCTCCGGAGGCGGGGACCTCGTCCAATGAGCTGCCGACGTTCTTGTCGCGGGAGACCCACAGCGCCTTCCGCCAGCCCGCGGGGGGGACGCCCGTCGAGCCCACGCCGTCCGACCCGGGCGCGGAAGCCGTCGAGCGGCTCGACAGCCTCCCGGTCCGCGAGCCGGAGGGCCCCGCGGTGTCAGCGCCGGGCCCGGCGCTGACCGAAGACGCGGCGCCGCTGCCCGGGCCGCACGACTCGACGCGCTTCCGGCGCACCGCGCGGGTGCCGGTCGCGCCGGTCAAGGAGGCGGAGGAAACGGGGCCGCGCGTGCTCGTGGTCGACGACGATCCGGTGTTCCGCGAGTACATCAAGATGCTGCTCGAGCTCGACGGCAAGCGGGTGACCATGGCGGGGGACGGGGTCGAGGCGTTGATGTTGCTCGGTCAGGAGCGCTTCGACCTGATCGTCTGCGACCTCGAGATGCCGAACATCGACGGCCTGTCCCTGCTCGAGTTCGCCCGCAAGAAGAACCTCGGGACGCCGCTCCTGTTCACGACCGCGAATCGTGACGAAGACCTCGAGGTGCGCGGCCTCGAGCTCGGGGCCGAGGACTTCCTGCACAAGCCGGTCAACCGCAAGGCCTTCCTGTTGCGGGTCGCGCGCATCCTCGCGCGCTCGTCGGGCTAGCCAGGTTCGGGTCTGGCGGTCGCTCGCGTTCCCGCCCGATGCCCCATCGGCCTCAGAGGACAGGCGGGTCTACCCCCGCCCGCGGGAGGAGATAGCCCCTCCCCGCAGCCAGGAACCGGCGTAGATCGACGCCACCTGATGGAGGTCGCCACCTGCAAGATCGGCCTGATGCAGCGGCTCTCACCGATCCGCCACAACGCCCTCAGGGCGCGATCAGCTTCGCGACGTTGAACACCGCGAGGGGGTTGGCGTAGTCGCCGGGCGAGAGCTTCGACTGCTGGCTCTTGCACCAGTCGCAGCTGCCGCGCTTGCCCGGGGGCATGAACGCCTCGAGGTGCATGTGGGAATACCCCGAGGGCATCTCCTTGTTCTGGTAGCTGATCGCGAAGGGCTGGCCAGCCGCGAGCTTCTGGCCGGTGCTCGGCAGGGTCGGCGCGTTTCCGGGCAGCGTCGCCTCCTTGCCGCGCAGCCAGGGGCAGCCCTTGCCCTTGCCGGCGACGTGCCCGACGACGGCGTAGAGGTTCGGCTCCTCGGTCGAGCGCAGGAAGACGAACCAGCCGTAGTCCTTGCTGCGGTTGCTCGCGACCACGCCGTCGCTGCCGAAGGGGTGCTTCACCTCGCAGGCGAAGGGCGTGTACAGCAGCGTGCCCGGCGGCAGGTACAGGTCCTCGCCGTGGTGCTGCTTGCCGCTCGAGCTACGGTAGGACCCGTACTGGCGGCTGCCGCCGGCGCGCAATCCCTTGTCCCGGTAGGTCGGGAAGCGGCTGGTGAAGCCGCCCTCCTTGGTGAAGAACTCGAGCGGGGTGCGCGAGGCGAGCCACTCCTTCTTGCCGCTCGAGTCGTTGTGGTTCTCCGACTGGATGAAGCTCTCGAACTTCCCGAACAGCTCCTTGTGGGGCAGCGCGCCGTTCGGCACCACCCGGGCGTCGCTGACGTCCGCGCCGGCGACCGGCGTGTCGGTGGTCGGCGCGGGCC
>JAUIEM010000427.1 GCA_030428695.1 bacterium | reverse complement strand
TCAGCAGCCTGCCCGTGGTCGACAGCCGCGGCAAGCTGCTCGGCATCGTCACCGTCGACGATGTGATCGACGTGATCCAGGAGGAGGCGAGCGAGGACTTCAGCATGCTCGCCGGGACCTCGATCCGGCACCCGCTGTCGCACAGCGTCTGGAGCCGTGTCGTCGCGCGCATGCCGTGGATGCTGACCACCCTCGTGCTCGGCCTGATGACGGCGGTGTACATCTCCTGGTTCGACGACGCGATGTCCTACTTCGCGGGTATGACCGCGATCTTCATGCCGGTCCTCGCCGGCATGGGCGGCAACGTCGGCATCCAGTCCGCGACCATCATCGTCCGCGCGATCGCGACCGGCGAGGTGCGCCATCGCAGCGTGCTCTCGGTCGTGCTCGCCGAGGTCGCGACCGGGGCCACGCTGGGCCTCCTGTGCGCGCTCTTGTCGGGGACCTTCACCGCGGTGTTCGTGCCGATCTTCACCGGCGGCGAGGTGCCGTCGGCCTTCGGCATCGTGGTCGGCGCCTCGATGCTGCTCGGCATGACGGTCAGCAGCGCGTGCGGCGCCTCGATTCCCTTCATCTTCCGGGCGATCGGAAAGGACCCCGCGCTCGCGAGCGGGCCCTTCGTCACCACGATCAACGACGTGATCGGACTGACCGTCTACTTCGTGCTGACCCGCACGCTGTACGACGTCGTGGTGGCGGCTGCGGGCTAGGGGGGCACAGCGGCTACGAGGGCCGGTTCTTCAGCCCGTAGCGCTCGATCTTCCGGTAGATCGTGGCCCGCCCGATCTTCAGCCGCTGGGCGGCTTCCTGCACGTTCCAGCCGGTCAAGTCGAGGGCCCGCTGGATGATCCGCCGCTCCTCGTCCTCGAGCGGTATGATCTCGGCCTTGTCGAGAGGGACCGAGGCCCCGCTGGTGCCTTTGACCGGACTCTCCCCCGCGCACACCACCTCATCCGGGAGGCTGCCGAGGGACAGCTTGGCGCCGTCCTCGAGGATGGTCGCGCGCTCGATCACGTTCTCGAGCTCGCGCACGTTGCCGGGCCAGGGATAGGCGAATAGCGCGCGCCGCGCCGCGGGGGTCAGGGCCTTGATCTCGCGGTCGTGGCGCTCGGCGAAGCGGCGCAGGAAGGCGGACGCGAGCAACAGGATGTCGCCCTCGCGTTGGCGCAGCGGCGGCAGCTCGACCGGGAACACCGCGAGCCTGTAGTAGAGGTCGCGGCGGAAGGCCCGCGCGTCGATCTGCGCCTTGAGGTCGCGGTTGGTCGCGGCGAGGACGCGGATGTTGATCGGCCGCGCGAGGGAGCTGCCGACGCGCTGCACCTTGCGCTCCTGCAGCACCCGCAGCAGCCGCACCTGCAGGTCGAGCCGCAGCTCGCCGATTTCGTCGAGGAAGATCGTGCCGCCTTCGGCCTGCTCGAAGCGTCCGATGCGCGTCTGGTGGGCGCCGGTGAACGAGCCCTTCTCGTGGCCGAACAGCTCGCTCTCGATCAGGTTCTCGGGGATCGCGCCGCAGTTGACCGCGACGAAGGGTCCCGTCCGGCGGGAGCTCTCCGCGTGGATCGCGCGCGCGGCGACCTCTTTGCCCGTCCCGCTCTCGCCCTGCAGGAGCACGGTGATCTCGCTCTTCGCGGCCCGCTGCAGGAGCTGCACGCAGCGCACGATCGCCTTCGACTCGCCGATGATCTGGTCGAAGCCCTGGCCGTGGCGCAGCTCCTGGGCGAGGAGCTCGACGCGCGCCTTGAGCACCCCCTGGGTGTGGGCGTTCTTGACCGTGGTCAGGAGGCGGGTGCGGTCGACGGGCTTCTGCACGAAGTCGACGGCGCCGAGCCGCATGCACTCGACGACCTCTTCGACGTCCCCCTGGGAGCTGAGGATGACGATCGGGATGCTCGGGTGCTCGCGTTGGAAACGCTCGAGCAGGGTTTTTCCCGAGGTGTCGGGCAACAGGAGGTCGAGCACGATCGCCGACGGCAGCTCGTCCTGCATGCGGGCGATTGCGCTCTTGCCGTCCGCGGCGGTGACGGTGTCGATCGACTCCTGTTTGAGGATCCCCTGGACGATCAGCAGGATCTCAGGGTCGTCATCGACCAGTAGGACCTTGGGTGACATCGTGCGCATCCCGGGCGAGAGGGGCCGATCGTAACGTCTGCGGGCAGAACAGACAAGCGCGCGAAGCCGTCAGCCCTGTCGGACTCGCGCGAGGCGCGCGTAGAAGTCATTCCAGTCGAAACGCTGGCCGGGTCCGACCGCTTCGGGAGCGAGGTCTTTGGCCGAGCGCACCTTCTCCTCGGGCAGGCCCTGCTCGCGCAGCAGGCGCATCACGAGATGGGCGAGGGCGTCGAGCTGTTCGGCGGGGTAGGCCTGGGCGTCGCCGTCGCCCTCGAGCAGGATCGAGATCGACATGTCGTCGACGAAGCGCCCCTCGTGCCGGACGCGGAAGGCGTGCCAGGCCTTCTGGCTCGGGCTGACGTAGTTGGACACCTGGCCCGTGCGGCCGATGCTGTAGTGCACCGAGAAGCGGCTCGCCGGGTTGCGGATCTTTGCCTCGAGGGCCTTCTGGCTGAGCTCCTGGGTGCAGCCGAGCAGCACGTAGCCGATCGGTCCCTGGCGCTGCGAGCGGTTCGGCGTGAACTTCTGCTTCATCGCGAAGGGCAGCGGCTGCGGCTTCTGCAGGAGGACGTCGAGCCGGCTCTGGCCGATCGCCTGCGCCGTCCAGTCGACGGCGACCTTGTCGTCCGGCCGCTGCACCGCGAGCACGTAGGGCTTGACCGGCACCTTCTCGGCGTGCTCGAGGTGCTGGAAGTCGAGATCTTCGGCGATGGGGACGACGGTCTCGACGCCGAACACCTCGAGGGTCGCCTCGCCGGGCGCCACGCTGTGGTGCATGATCAGGCCGTTGCGTCCGGTCTTGCCGCTCTTCGGCTCGCCGCCCGGCAGCGACAGGGTGTACGACACGCCGGCGAGGGGCTGGCGGGTCTCGCGGTCCTTGAGCTTGAGCACGAGGTGGTAGATCCCGTCGTCGGCGCGGTCGGCCCGCAGCGGCAGGCCGCTGATGCCGGCGCTCGAGCTCGAGCTCGGCAGCTCGGCGTCGAGCAGGCGCACGTCGTACTCGCCCTCGGCGGGCACGATCGAGGTCCACTGTCCGTCCCGGTCGCTGACGCCGCGGTCGGTCATCCGCCCGCTCTCGTCGATCAGCTGCACGTCCTGGAAGACCAGCGGGTAGCCATGCATGTCGAGCAGCCGCATGCCGACGACCTGCACGGTCTCGACGTCCGCGGCGCCGCCGCCGACCCCGAGGTCGGACAGCTCGCCGGCCAGCTTCGGCACGCCGGGCCCGCGGTCGCAGACCAGCGGCGGCGAGGTCAGGATGAGGTTGGAGAGCTTGACCTTGAACACGAAGCTCGGGACGAAGCGCTCGAAGGGCTTGCCGTCCCACTCCGCCTTGATCCAGCCGTCCTCGTCGACCGCGGTGCGCCAGACCTTCAGGGCCTGCTCGGGCCGCTCGCGGAACTGCGCGTAGAGCTCGACCCGGGCGGAGGTCCCCGCCTCGAAGCCGAGCACCTCGGCCTCGAGCTTGACCGGTGGGGGCGGCTTGCGCGGCGGGACCAGCAGCTCGGCTCCCTTCGGCAGCATGCCCGCCTTCAGGGGCGGCAGCCGCTGCTGGTTGGCGATGCCGGTGCCGCCGTCGTAGGCGAGCAGCTTCTCGACGTTCAGGCCGTGCTTGCGCGCGAAGGCGTGCAGGGGCATCGCCTTCATCGCGACGGCGGTGTCGAAGTGCCGCAGGCGGTTCGTGCTGAAGCGCGCCTTGCGCAGCTGGCGCAGGTGCAGGCTGAAGCGCCCCGGCGCGATGCCGTCCTTGCGGAAGCGCCCGGAGGCGTCGAGCTCGACGACCTGGCTGGTCTGCTGCTGGTGGTCGAAGAGCATCACCTTCTCGCCAGCGAAGCGCTGGCCGAAGGGATCCTTGACGTCGAGGGAGAAGAAGCTGCGCATCGCCTTCTCGACCTCGGGCCGCGCCTGCCGCGGCGGCGGCAGCGGCTCGGGCTTGGCGAGGGAGGTCTCGCCGCTGCCGATGCGCCGGAACGCGAACGAGGTCGTGTAGCCGGTCGGCGTGTACAGATGCACGACCTTCTTGAGGGAGTACACCCCGCTGAAGCGCTCGCCGACCCCGGCGATCGCGACCAGCTTCCCGCAGCGCAGGCGCGCGTCGCCCTGGCAGCTGCCCTGGCCGACGACGTAGCTCGCGCTCATCGAGTCCATCAGCGAGCGCGCGAAGGCCTCGGCCTCGCGCTCGTCCTGCATCGGCCGGCTGACGACGACCTCGTGGGCGTCGCCGAAGGTCCTGCCGGCGACGTCGGAGGCGAGCTCTCTGGTCGCCATCGTGTAGCCGAGGTCCTTGCTGCGCGCCCGCCCGACCAGCAGCCGCTGGTCCTTCCCGTACCAGGAGCGCACCTCGACTGCGGTCGGCACCTGGGAGACCGACAGCCGCGGCTCGAAGCTGTGCAGGTTGAAGTTCCACTTCAGCTCGAGCACGGGTGAGCCGTCCTTCGCCGCGTTGACGAAGGAGATCGAGCGCTCGTCGACCTCGAGCTCGTAGCCGATGCGCTCGGCGCGTCCGCACAGGAAGCTCAGGTTGGTCTCGTTGTTCTGGAAGACGTAGTCGTAGATCTCCGGGGTCGGATCGACGACCGGGGTCAGCCCCTCTTCCTGCGCGATCTGCCGGACGATCGCGGCGTCGCTGAGCTGCTGGAAGGAGCGGGTGTGCTTGGTGCGCTTGAGCCGATGGCTGCGGTCGTAGGCGTAGACCGTCGCGGTCTGGGCGCCGTCGAGCCGGAAGAAGGTCTCGCGGCGCACGATCTCGCCGGAGAACACCCGGCGCATCTCGTCGCCGAGGTAGCCGAGCTCGACCTCGATGCTCTTGCCGCCCGCGAACATCGGGCTGTCGATCAGCTGGGAGCGGTCGTCACTGAGCTCGAGCTGCAGCGCGGCTGCCATCTCGAGGTCGTTCTCGACCGCGAGTTGCTGCACCGCGTCGGCCACCTCGGGGGGAATCTCGACGCCGGCGACCTTGATCGTGAATGTCGGTACCACGCGCACGGACCTCGGGGAGGATCCCTCTTAGTATACCCCCCGACGGCCCGAGCACGAAGCCCGCAGCACGCGCGAAGCGCGACCCCTATGTGGACGGAGGGAGCTCAGCCTTCGGCGGGAGCGTCCTTCTTCGGGACGCGGACGAGGTCGATGCGGCTCGGACCGACCTTGACGACCTTGTACAGCTCCGGCTCGCCGCCGTTCTCTTCCGCCCAGCGCTGCGCTTTGAGGCCCTTCTTGAACTTCTGCTCGCCCGGGATCAGCGAGATCTTGTCGCCTTCTTCCTTGGAGATCAGGAACTTGAACCGGCGCTTGGTGTCTTCTGGGCCGAACCAGGTGAACTTCGCGTTCGGATCGCTGGTGTTGACCGCGTGCTTTTCCCAGGGACGTTTCGGCTTCATCAGGGGCTCTCCGCGTTCGGGTAGCCGCGTACTATGGCCTCGGAGGCTTGCGCTGTCAAGAAGAGAAGCGATCGTGCCGGTCTCGACCCCTCACGCCCCCGGGCCCGTGTCCCCGGTCATCGCGGCGAGCAGGCCTTCGAGGAAGCGCGCGAGCTCGCCGCCGGTCGGTCCGAGCACGCCGGCGAGCTTGGAGGCCAGGCGCAGGGCGCGGTCGAAGGGCACGTCCGGGGTGAAGCGGATCCAGCCCCGCGCCGCGACCTCGACCGCCGCGCGGCCGTAGGCGACCGGCAGCAGCGCCGCGGAGGAGCACTGCGCCGAGGCTTCGCGGAAGCGCTCGAAGAAGCGCAGGTCGGCGATCTGCAGGGTGACGCGGGCGGGCAGCTCCGGCAGGTCGGGGAAACCGGCCGCCAGCCGGCGCACCTCGGTGTCCGCGTCCTCCCAGGCCTGCCGCCGCAGGGCCTCGAGCAGCGGCGCATCCCAGCCAGCCGGGAGCTTGTCGTGCAGGGTGTCGTGGCGCGTGTACAGGCCCCCCTGGGCGACCTGGATGCCGAGCCAGAGCACGCGCTCGAGGGCGGCGTCGTGGACGATGACGAACAGGCTCGGGCGGCCCTCGAACAGCACGGACAGGCCGCCGACGCGCATCAGCCGGTAGGTCCACACCGCGTCGACGGCGAACGGCAGGTCGAAGAAGCCGGTGATCGCGCGCTCCTCCGGGCCGACCGGCTCGCCCGCGGCCCGGCGGGCGTGGACCGCGAGCAGCTGGAACCACGGCCGCCGCACTGCCCGCGCGGCCCACTCCAACGCCTCGCGCTCGGCGGCTTCCATCGCCTACTCCGCCGCGGGGGCCGGCGCGTCGGCCGGAGGATCGGCCGCGGCTTCGGGCGCGGGCGCAGGCTCGGGGCCGTGGCGGTCCTGGCCCGGCTGCAGGCGGCGCATCATGATCAGGCCGCCGACGACGAACCCGACACAGATGTACTGGGCGGCGGTCAGGCCGAAGTAGCGCGCGTCGCCGATGATGAGCGGATGGTCCCCGGGGTAGACGCGCAGGAAGTCGAAGTGGAAGCGGATCAGGCCGTAGTACAGCATCGTCCAGCCGATCACCCGCCCGGGCCGCGGGCGCCGGAGCAGGTACAGGGTCTGGAAGAGCACGAGCGGGAGCAGGATGATCAGCTCGGACAGGCCGAGGTCGAAGGCGGGCCCCTCGGGAAAGTCGACGGCGAGCAGGAAGTCGCCGAGGAAGGCGGTCGGGAGTCCCTGGTGGTCGTGGATGAGGAAGCAGCCCAGGCGGCCGAAGATCAGCCCGAAGCTCAGCCCGTAGCACAGGATGTCGAGGTAGCGCAGCACGGGGATCTTCGTGCCCCGCGTCATCAGCCAGACGCCGATGAACGCGCCGACGAAGCCGCCGACCGATGACAGCCCGTTGAAGACGTCGAGCAGCACCCACGGATTCTCGAGCACGGTCTCCGGGAAGTACAGGAGCACCGACACCCAGTGCGAGATCAGGAGCCCGCTCGCCAGCCCCGTCAGGTAGAGCTCGGCGAGCAGCTTGCGCTTCAACCCGAGGCGCTTCGCCATCGGGAAGCCGACGCAGGAGCCGAGCACCAGGGCGATGCCGATCGACAGGAAGTAGGTGTCGACGCTGAAACCGAAGAGCTCGGTGGTCGGGTTGTGGAAGTAGGGGATCACTGGTCGTCCCGGAGCAGCTCTTCGAGGTTGACCAGCCGGGCGATCAGCTGGTCGATCCTGGTCAACAGCTCGGTGCGCTGCTCCTCGAGGGTGGCGCGCAGGCTCTTGAGCTCGTCGCGGGTGCGCTCGAGCTCCTCTTCGGTGGCGCTGAGGCGCGCGTCGAGGTCGTCGAGTTGACGGGCGGTCTCCTCCTCCCGCGCCCGCACGTCGGCGAGCTGGGCGCCGAGCTCGCCGTACTTCGCGTTGAGCGCGGCGAGCTCTTCACGCAGCACGGCGATCTCGTCGGTGTGGGTGTCGACCCGCACCGAGTCGGCGTCGAGGCGTCCCTCGTGGACGTCGAGGCGGCCCTCGATGGTGTCGATCTGCGAGTCGTGACCATCGAGGCGCTGGCCGGTCTCCTCCCGCAGCTCGAGCACCTGGGTGTCGGGACCCGGACGCTGCGGCGCGGGGCCGCGGGTGAAGTACCAGGCGCCGACGCCGACCGCGAGGGCGACGATCAGGGCGACGACGGCGAGCGCGCGATCCATGGCGCTACGCCTGCGCCACGGTGGCGCCGAGCTTCGTCAGCTGCTCGGAGACCTCGTGGAGCCGCTCGGCCGGCACGCGCAGGGCCAGCGAGCCCGCGGCGAGCCCGGCGGAAAGCTCTTCGAGCGAAATCAGGCCCTGCTCCGCCGCGAACAGCGCGACGGAGACCGAGCGCGCACCGAGCGCCGACACCGTCAGGTTCGGAGCAGCCTCCGCAGCGGCAGGCGCAGCCGGTGCGGGAGGAGCGCCGAACGCGCCCTCGGGGGCGGCGGCGGGCGCCTGTGCGGGAGGAGCGCCGAACGCGCCCTCGGGGGCGGCGGCGGGCGCCTGTGCGGGAGGAGCGCCGAACGCGCCCTCGGGGGCGGCGGCGGGCGCCGGCGCGGGAGGAGCGCCGAACGCGCCCTCGGGGGCGGCGGCGGGCGCCTG
>JAUIEM010000426.1 GCA_030428695.1 bacterium | reverse complement strand
CCGCTGGCTGAACGGGATCTGCAGGCCGGTCTCGAGGTCCTCGACCACGCGGCGCTCTTCGGTGTAGGTGGCGCCTTCGACGCGGCGTACGAGCAGGGACAGGTCGCCCATCGCCATCGCGAAGTCCCGCCAGCCCCGGTGGCTGCTGACGGCGTCGGCCCACACCCGGGGGACATCGCAGGCGGGTCCATCGCAGTTGGTGGGCTGGCTGCTGGTGTGGCCGCAGGGCACGTCCTCCTTCAGGTCGCCGATCGTCGTCCGGTACAGCGGGCCCGCGCAGCTCCCCGCGTCCTTGCCCCACTTGCCTGCGAAGCCGTTCCACGGGGTGTGCTCGTCGATCAGCTCGAGGCTGTAGAGCTGGGCCTCACGCACCAGCGCCGGCCCCGAGGCTTGCGCCCGCGGGGCCCAGCAGGCGAGCTCGCCGGTCGCCCAGTCGGTGGTGCCCAGACCCGCGTTCGAGATGGGGTCCCGGTAGACGCTCGTCGTGTTCCACAGCGCCACGCTCGGCATCGGGTAGGAGCCATGCCCGCGCGAGGTCACGAAGATCAGCGGCAGGCGTCGGGTGTCGTCCCCGAGCGTCAGGAGGTCCTTCGTCGGCCGGGCCATCGCGGACAGGTGGCAGGCGTGCACGCTGTACCCGCCGAGGGCGTCGTCCTCGTACAGGACCAGCTCCCAGTCTCCTTCGTGCAGGCCGACGTCGATGTACGGGAGGTGGTCCGGCCCGGTCTGATCGGTCAATTCGCCGGAGTGGCGCTTGGCCGTCGGGCGGCTGTCGAGGTAGTAGAAGAAGAACTGCGCGAACTCCCGCCCCTTGGCGTCCTTGCCGGCGTTCACATAGACCGTCCGGGAGAAGCTCTCGCGCTCATGGCACGGTCGATGCATGCCGAGCGTGCTCCCTTCGAACGCCTGGGGGAGCAGCTTGCCCGCCGCCTCGGTGACCTCGCGGAGGAGCTCGTCGGGCCTGCCCCGGTAGGCGGTGTGCAGGTGGGCGAACACGCTGCGCGGGAAGTACTGTTCGCCCGCCGCGAAGAACAACAGCGGGGCCCACTTCTCGGCGAGCGCGACCGCGCGGGGGCGGAAGCTCATCTTCAGCGTCGTCGCGAAGGGCTTGTCGGGCGGTGGCTCGGGGGCCTCGACCGTCCACCAGCGGTCGCCGTGCACCCGGACCTCGCTGCCCGGTCCGGTCGCGCACAGCTGCCAGACCCCGTCGTAGTCGGCGGCGCGCGGGTGCAGCAGCCAGTACCGCACGCGCTTCTCGTCGGGCGGGTCGTAGTGCTGCAGCCAAAGCGACTCCTCGCAGGGGATCGGCGCCTGGTAGTCCCCGTCGGCCGCGATGCCCTCGCGGGTCCAGGTGAGCTCCTCGCGCGGCGCTCCGCTGATCTCTAGCCGCAGCACGCAGCGGAAGTCGAGCGCCACCAGCTCCGCGAAGCGGCCGAAACGGGCGAGGGTCGCCTCGTCCCCTTCGCGCTCGAGCGCCGCCTCGAGGGCCCGGAACCGCTCCGCGAAGGGGTTGCCGTCGAGGCACTTGTGGAGCCACAGATGCTCGAGCCGGCGGCCGGGCGAGGGGGTGTCCCCTTCCGCGGTGGCCCAGCTCAGACAGCAGACCAGGAGATCGCGGAAGTCGGCGTCGGGCAGCGCCTGCATCCCTGCGAAGAGCTGCGCCAGGCGCGTGCGCTCCGCCGCCTCGTTCGGATTCCCCGCGGGACGGCGGAAGGCGATCTGCTTGAAGAGCTCCCCCGCGTCCCCCTCGAGGAGCGGCGGATGGGCCGGAAGATCGGCCTCCAGGCTCGGCTCGAGCCGGTAGTGCAGGGCCCCGTCCACGCGCTCGAAGCGCCCCCGGCGCTGCAGCCAGCACGGCTGATCGGAGGGCGTGAGGCGGCGGTGGGCGACGATCACGGCGGGCGCCTGGTCGAACGGCAACCAGGGCTCCCACAGCGGCTCGGCGCGCGGCGTGCCGTCCGCGCGCACGGGCCACAGCCGGCCGTCCGCGTCGGCGCGGAGCTCGACGTAGGAGCGGTCCTTCGGCCAGTAGACGAAGCGCTCCGTCACCGGTCCCGGCGGGTCTTCCGCGCCGGGCTTCGCGGGCCAGAGCAGGCGGAGCGGGTGGCGTCGTGGCAGCACGAAGGCGCGCACCGGGTGCTTGCGCAGCGCGCTGAGCTGCTGGCCCTCGGTCGCCGCGCGCGCTCCGAGGGAGGCGACGCGCGACGCGTGCTCGGCGCGGGCTGCCTCCTGCGTCGCGCGCGTGGCGCGGAACGCCGCGAGGTCCTTCGTCCACTGCTCGCGCGCTCGCTCCACGCCGATCGAGGCGCGGCCGGCGACCTCGTCTCCGGGGATCGTGCGCCGTTGCACCAGGCGGGCGGCGGTCGGGTACCAGACCGTCAAGTCTCCGTCCCGGAGGCGACACTGCCCGCACACCCGCTCGCCACTCTTCAGCTCGAGCAGCGCGACCTTCCCCGGCCTGGTCTTCGAAGCCAGCAGCGCTTCGAGGCTCGCGATGGCACGCTGCGCCCGCGCCGCTTCCCGCTCGGCGTGGCCCAGCGCCGCGCGCGCCTCGAGGAGGGCGTCCGCGGTCGCCTTCCGCGCGCGCAGCGCCTGCTGGAAGCGGGGATCGTGCGCGAGCTCTTCCTCCGCGAAGCCGAGCGCGCCGACCTCCCCGGCCGCGAGCGCGGTCAGGCCGAGCTGCGCGCTGCCGAGCAGGCGGCCCTCCTGCAGGGCCGCGCGCAGGGCGTCGTCCTCCAACCCGACGGCGTCGAGCGCGGCGACGACCAGCTGGTGCGCGCTGCCCTCGACGGCGAACAGGGGGCGTGCGGTCGGTTTCCCCTCCGGCTTCGACCACAGGCGCCCGCGCTCGTCGGTGACGCAGGGGAGGAAGGCGCGCTCGCCGTCGAGGTCGCCGTCGACGTACACGGCCTTGCCCGCGACCGGCAGGTAGCCCTCGGCGCCCGCCTTCTCGTACAGGACCCAGACCGGCGCGAGCGTGTACGGTCCCGCCATCCTACGCGCCCGTCCCGGCCGCGGACACCAGGCGCTCGTAGGGGTGGCCGCGGAAGATCCAGTACGCCTGGCCGTCGCCGGGGTCGACGCGCAGGGAGTAGCGCTTGTCCGGCAGGAGGTGGTCGAAGCACAGCTGCAGGTGCCCGTCGCCCTCGACGCAGTCGTCGCGCACGCCGCGGCTCTGCTCGTAGCCGCCGCCGTCGGCGGAGAGCGTGATCCGCGCCGTGTGGTGGGCCCGCTCGTGCGGGTCGAGCTCGAGGGTCAGGCGGAAGCTGCGCTTCGCGGCGACGACGACCCGGTAGCGGCGCCCGCTGTTGAGCTTGAAGCCCGACCGCGCCGTGCGTTTGCCCACCTGGCGGAGCTCGGAGGGGGAGGGATCCGGCATGCCACATACCTCGATCGGGAGTGTCTACCGTATGGCACAAGCCGGCCCGCGGCGCAAGCGGCGTCGGCGGCGAGGGGCATCGCTGCACCGCTACAGGTCGAGCACGATGTCTCCCCGCGGCCGGCTGCTGCAGATCAGCACGGTGCCGGGGTCCGGCGGGTGCAGCAGCTCCTGGACCGGCTCGACCTCCCCCTCCAGCAGCGGGCACTGGCACACGTGGCAGCTCCCCGCCCGGCAGCTGTACGGCGGGCGCAGGCCGAGGCCCTGGGCGAAGTCGAGCAGGTTGTCGCAGGCCGGATCCCAGTCCGCCTCGCGCCCCGAGCGCGCGAACCGCACCGTGCCACGGGCGACGCCCGGATGGCGCGCGGTGCGCGGCCGGTCGGGGGCGCGCAGGGGCTCCGCCGGACCGAACAGCTCGTAGTGCACGCGCTCCTCGGCCGCTCCCCAGGCGAGCAGGCCCTCGTGCAGCTGGCGCAGGAAGGGCACCGGCCCGCACAGGTAGAACTGTCCCCGGGCGCGGATCGCCTCGTCGCGCAGCAGCCGGTTGAGGAGGATGATGCTGACCCGCTCGGCGCTGTCGTAGTCCTCCCCGTAGCGGTCGTCCTCCCCCGGCCGGCTGTAGCACACGTGCACGGCAACCGCGGGCGAGGCGAGCGCGCGCACCTCGGCGGCGAAGGCGTGCTCGCGGCCGTTGCGGGCGCCGTGGAACCACCAGGTCGGCCGTCCCGCGGCCGCCCGCGCGTGGAGCATCGCGAGCAGCGGGGTCTGGCCGACGCCGGCGCCGAGCAGCACGTGGGGGGCGGGATCGTCGGGCTCGCAGACGAAGCGGCCCCGCGGCGGCAGGGCCTCGAGCACCGTCCCGGCCCGGACCTCGTCGTGGAACCAGGACGAGACCAGGCCCTCGCGCTTGATGCCGAGCCGGTAGCTGTCCTCCCCGGGCCCGCCGCACAGGGAGTAGGTGCGCACCGGGGCGCCGTCGAGGGGCGCGCGGACGGTGAGGAACTGGCCGGGCAGGAAGGGGGCGAGCGGGCCGTCGACCGGGCGCAGGCGGAAGGAGGCGATGGTCTCGCTCTCCTCCCGGCGCTCGCACACCGCGAAGCGTCGCCAGGCCACCTCAGCCCCCGACGAGCGAGAAGTTGCCGGTGTGCGGAGCGTCCTTCCACGGCTCGAAGCTGCCGGTCTCCACGGAGTAGCGGCGCGCCTGCAGGCTGAGCTTGCCGTCCTCGAGCTCGAGCAGGTGGTACGCCTGCGCGTACTTGCGGTCCGACACCGAGCCCGGGCAGGCGATGCAGGCTCCGTCCGGCAGCCGCACGGTGAAGGCGCGGTGCATGTGGCCGTGCAGGATCAGCGAGACCCGGCCGCGCAACAGCCCGATCAGCTCGTCGGCGTTGCGCAGCCCGTGCAGCCGCTTGTCCGGGCTGCCATCGGCGCGCACCAGGCCGTAGTGCAGCACGAGGATCACGGTCCGCTGGCGCAGCTCCGGCCGATCGAGCAGCGTGTCGAGCTCCCACAGCACCCGCGTCGGGACGATCCCGCTCGAGTCGTGGGGGCGGTTTGGGCGGGCGGACTGCAGGCCGACCACGGCCACCTGGTCGAAGAAGCGCACGAACGGGCTCGGCCAGCGCTCGGTCGGCAGGTCGGAGCGCATCCAGTCCGGGAAGTGGCGGCCGAAGCTGCCCCGGGCGTCCGGCACGTAGACGTCGTGGTTGCCCGGGATGCCGACGACGTCCTCGCGCTCGCACAGCCGGGCGAGCCCGGCGCGGGCGGCCCGGTATTCCTCCGGCAGCGCCATGCAGGTCAGGTCGCCGCTGAAGACGACGCCGTCGAGCTCGCGCTCCGCCATGTCCCGCTGCATCGCGGCGGCGACCCGGGCCGCGCCGTCGAGCCTGCGGTAACGGCTCATGCGCAGGCTGAGCAGGCCGAGCAGGCGCTTGCTGCGACCGAGCTGGCTCCACAGGATGCGCCGGGGCGGGACGCTGAAGTGGATGTCGGAGAAGTGGGCGAGCCGGATCATGCCGCCTCCCCGCAGCGCGCGCGCTGTCCGCGGAAGATCCAGGTGCCGACGTGGGCGAGCCGCCGCCCGACCGACGCGAAGCCGACCTCGCGCAGCAGGGCCTCGACGGCGCCCGGCGCCTCGAGCTGCACGCCGTTCCGGGCCAGGCGGCGGAAGCCCCGGCGCAGGGCGGGCAGGGCCATCGCGTGGGCGGCGATGCCCGCCAGCAGCAGCCGGCCGCCGGGCCGCAGCACCCGGTGGAACTCGGCGAGCGCGGCCCGTGGCGCCGGGTACCAGTGGAAGCTCAGGGTGTTCAGCACCAGGTCGAAGCTGTGGTCGGGGAAGGGCAGGCGCTGGCAGTCGCCGCGCACGAGCCTCGCGGAAGGCACGCGCCGGCGGGCGTGGCGCAGCATCTCCGCGGACAGGTCGAGGCCGACCAGCCGCAGCCCGCGCCCGTCGAGGTCGGCGAGCACCTGGCCGGTGCCGCAGCCGGCGTCGAGCACCTGGCGTCCGGCGGGCAGGGCGTCGAGCAGCTGGCGGTGCACCGGGCGGTAGTAGAGCTCCTGCAGCAGCGGATGGTCGTAGAAGGCGCTCCAGCGCGCGAAGATGCGGCGCACCCAGGAGCGCTGTCGCGTGCTGTCCATCGGTCCTCCCTCCGCGAAGGAGTCTACCGCGTCGGGGCTTCCCTGGCCAGCCCTGCGCGGAGCGGGGGAGCGGGGGCTGCAGCGGCCATCCCGCGCACGACCCCCGCCGGCTTGATGCCGAGGCCCGCGCCGCCTACCCTCGAAGGCCCCCCCTACGAGGCAACATCCCGATGTCCCACCACCGAGAGACGGTCGGCACCCACGCGGCACCGCTGCTCAAGCTCGCCAAGAAGCGCAAGTTCGACGAGCTCGAGAGCGCCTGGATGACGGCGATCGAGGACCCCGACGCAGCGGTCGACGACCTGGTCTCCGTGCTCGAGGTGTTGCTCCGCTTCGAGCAGCCCGACCTGGCCGAGAGTCTGCTCTGGTGCCTGGTGACGGCGCGCGCCGAGAGCGCGGGCATCGACGGGGGGCTCGAGGCGGTGCGGCAGGGAGCGCCGCTGCTGCCGACCAGCGCGATGCTGCGGGAAGAGGCGCTCGAGCTCTACCGACGCCGCGAGCCGGAGGACGGGCCGCTCGAGGCGCTGGCGGAGCTGACGTTGCAAGCGCAAGGCGTGCCGCTGCCGACCGCCGTCGCGCGGCTCGACAAGCTGCTCTCCTTGCGCGCCGGCAGCTACACCTACGACAAGAGCGTCCGCCGGGCCGGCCGCGTCATCGGCTTCGACCCGGAGAAGAAGGCGCTGGAGGTCGAGGAATCGACCGGCGCCCGGGCCTACACCGCCGCCGCCAGCGACCGGCTCGAGCTCCTGCCGGTCGACGACTTCCGGGCCCTCGAGGTGTTCGAGCGCCCGCGGCTGGAGGCGCTCGCCGCGGAGGATCCCGTCGAGCTGGTGTGCCTGACGTTGAAGTCGTTCCGCTCGCGCCAGACCAGCAGCGCGCTGAAGGCGAAGCTCGAAGCGCTGCTTCCCAGCGCCTGGTCGACCTGGTGGGCCGACGCGCGGGTCAAGCTCGCGCAGTCCGGTCGGGTCGACATGTCGGAGGAGGCGGACCCGATGTGCGTGCTGCGCACGACGGCGGTTCCCTACGAGGTCCAGCTGAAGGCCCGCTTCGACGGGCTGCAGAGCCTCGATGAGAAGCTCGTGCTGGTGCTGGAGTACCTCGAGCAGAAGGAGGGCGACAGCCCGGAGACGGCGGGCTTCCTCCGCCATCTGTCCGAGACGCTGGCCGCTCCGGCGACCTGGTCCGAGGTCGAGGACCCCGGGATGCTGCTCGCCATCCGCGCCCTGCTCGCCCGGCTCGGCGAAGAGCGCGGCGCGGAGCCTCCCGCGCTGGAGTCTCCGCTGCAGGTCGACCTCGCCGACCCGGGGCTGCTGCGGAACCTGGAGAGCGACGCGATCGTCGGCTGCATCCTCGCGCACATCCAGACATCGCATCCCGACACCTGGCCCGAGGTCTACGCCGCGCTCCTGCCCGGCTGCTCGCGGAAGGTGTGCGAGCAGATCGCCGAGGCGCTGGTCGAGGCCGATCAGGGACCGCTGCTGCGGCGCGCGGTCGCGCCGATCCTCAAGCGCCGGGTCCGCCACCTGCGCGCGCTGGTGTGGCTGTTCCGCGGGCTCTTCGACAGCAGCCTCGCCGACTTCCTCGCCGACCTCGACAAGTCCCGGGTCGCGCTCGCGGTGCTCAAGGCCGGCCGGAACCTGATGCGCAGGGACGCCAGCGACGAGCGGGTCAAGCGGCTGCTGACCCTGGTGCGCAACGCGATCTCCTCCGGCAACTACGCGCGGATCCGGAGGGTGATCGCGGACGCGGACCTCGAGACCGCGAAGGCGATCAAGAGCTACGTCGAGCACAACTCCGCGCTGACCGACGGCAGCAACAAGAGCGTGCTCGACCTGCTGCGCGACCGCTACCCCGCGCTCTTCCACGTGTTCATCCCGCGCTGGAAGGAGGACGTGATCTACACCACCGAGGAGGGGCTCGACCGCAAGCGCAACGAGCTCCTGCACCTGACCACCGAGAAGCTGCCCGCCATCGCACAGGAGATCGGCAAGGCCGCGGAGCTCGGGGACCTGAGCGAGAACGCCGAGTTCACCGCCGCCCTCGAGACCCGCGACCGGCTCGCGGCGCGGGCCACGAGCCTCCAGGACCAGATCGCGAAGGCGCGGCTGATCCCCGCC
>JAUIEM010000425.1 GCA_030428695.1 bacterium | reverse complement strand
GAGGTCGAGCATGCCCTCCGGGGCCACCGGCGGGCTCCGCTTCGAGGCCCTGGAGGGCATGCTCGACCTCCGCGGCCGTCTGGAAGCGGCGCTCGACGTCCTTGGTGAGCAGCCGCCGCACGAGCGCCTCGAGGCGCGGGGAGAAGCGCCGGTCCGGCGCGGCCTCGGCCAGGAGCGGCGGGGCCTGCAGGAGGTGCTGGCCGACGAAGCCGAGGGGCGTCGTCGCCTCGAAGGGCATCCGCCCGGTCAGCATCTCGAACAGCAGCACCCCGAGGGCGTACAGGTCCGCGCGGGCGTCGCCGGCCCCGCCGGCGCACTGTTCGGGGGACAGGTAGGCCGCGTGGCTGGAGATCCGCCCGGCGGCGGCGTCGAAGGCTCGCAGGGCCGAGGCGACCCCGAAGCGCAGCAGCTTGACCTCGCCGGGGCCGGAGAGGGCGACGTTCTCGGCCTGCAGGTCGCCGTGCACGATGCCCTTGCCGTGGGCCGCGCGCAGCGCCGCGAGGATCTGGCGCGCGATCGGCAGCACCTCGCCGAGGGGCAGGGGGCCCTGGCGCGCGAGCAGGCCGCGCAGGGTCTCGCCGCCGACCAGCTCGCTGGCGAGGTAGACCCGCTCGCGGTCGTGGCCGGTGGAATACAGCCGCGCGATGTTCGCGTGGCGCAGCCAGCGGACCGGGCTGAGCGCGCGCCGCAGCCGCGCCGGCGCGGCGTCGTCCGGGCCGAGGATGTCCGGGCCGATGATCTGCAGCGCGCGGGGCCGGCCGAGGCCGGTGTGCTCGGTGCGGAAGATCGTGCCGTGGCAACCCTGCTCGAGCACGTCGAGCACCCGGTAGCGCCGGAAGAGCAGCCGCTCGTCCTGCCGCCGGCCGGGACGCGCGCGCAGCCGCGGTCGGCGGGGAGCGCAGCGCGTCCGCGACGGCGCCGTCTGCCCGGCCCGGGCGGCGACCGTGACCGGCACCGCCGCGAGCTTGTCGAGCAGCTCCTGGGCCTCGCGCAGGCGCAGACCGGGGTCGTGCACCGTCAGCTCGGCGATCAGCTCCTCGAGCGGCGGGTCGTCGCACAGGCCCGTGCACTCGAGGGCGCCGCCGAGCTCGCGCCGCCAGCGCACCTCTTCGGGCTGGGTGCCCCACGGCCAGGCGTCGCGCAGGAGCATGTGGCCGGTCAGGCCGATCGCGTACAGGTCGCCGCTGCACGGCCGCTCCGCTCCCGGCGCGGCGAGCAGCTCGGGGGCGAGGAAGGACAGCCCCTGCAGGTCCCCGCGCGGGGCGGCCAGGTCGCGCGGCAGGGGCGGCAGCAGGTAGGGGTCGCCGCGCCGGTCGAACAGCACGGTGTCCGGGCCGATCGCGCCGTGGGCGTGCCCGCTCTGGTGCCAGGCCCGCGCGACCAGGGCGAGCTGGGAGAGGATGCTCCGCACCGCCCGTGGCGCCCGCGGACCGGAGCCGAGGCTGGCGCGCAGCGTCGGGCCTTCCACCGCGTCGAGCACCTCGTAGCGGTAGCCCCCGCTGCGGCCGCTGTCGATGACGCCGAGCTGCAGCGGATGCGGCGGAACCTCGACCGGCGGGCAGGCGGCATCCGGCAGCTCCGCAGGGAGCTCGAAGATGCGCACGACCACCGGCCGCTCGTCGATCCTCCGGGCCCGGAACACCAGCAGGCCGGGGCCGGACTGCAGCTTCTCCTGGAGCGCGTAGCCCGGCAGCTCGAGTCGGCCGGCGGCGCCGACCGCGACGGGCTCGGTGAAGGGCGTGGCGGGATGCGGGCTGGCGAGCGCGTCCGCTTCCCCTTCCTCCGCCGCGATGCGCCGCGCGAGGGCGGCCCACACCCGGGGCGGAGGCGTGACCTCGGCGGGCCCGACCAGCAGCCCGAGGAGGTCCTCGAGGTTGGTGTGCCGCGCCGCGCAGGGGGCGCAGGTGTTGAGATGCAGCCGCAGGGCGTCGGCGTCGGCCTGCTCGAGGGCGTCGAAGGCGAGCGGCAGGATGTCGCGGCGGGCGTGGGAGCAGTCCATCACACCACCTCCCGGTCGTCGATGGCGCGCCGCGCGAGCTCTCTGCCGAGCAGGCGGGAGGCGGCCTTGAGCCGGTAGCGGGCGGTGCGCACCGAGCAGCCGAGCACCTCGGAGATCGCGCGCACCGTCAGCCCCTGGAAGTGGCGCATCACCAGCACGGCGCGCTCCTCGCCCGGCAGGCTGTCGAGGGCCTCGCGGACCACGGTCTTGCGCTCGCGGCTGGTCACGCTGCTCAGGGTCGACTCCCCGGAGCTGACGAAGGTCGACGGGTCGACCTCGCGGAGCTGCGGGCCGCGCTTGCGCTTGCGCAGCATGTCGAGGGCGGTGTGGCGGGCGATGCCGAAGACCCACAGCCGGAAGCCGCGGGTCGTGTCGAAGCGGGCGAGGGCCTTGTAGGCCTTGAAGAAGCTCTCCTGCAGGGCGTCCTCGGCGGAGGCGTCGTCCCCGAGGAGGCCGAGCAGGAAGGCGTACACCGGCCGGGCGTGCCGCTCGTAGAGCAGCGCGAAGCCCTGCTGCGAGCCGCGCAGACAGCGGTGGACCAGCGCTGCGTCCGTGGGCGTGTTCAAGGCAGACCTCCCCCAGGCTTCATCCGGTGTACGCCGGGGGAGGGCAGACCCTGCAAAGAAAAAGGCGATTTCCTCGAAGTCCTTGGCGGGAAGGGGCTTCGGAACACGCTGCCAGACACGGCGGGCTCAGCGTTCGCCGCCGAACATCTCGTCGACCCCGAAGCGCCCGATCGCGCGCGCGTCGTCGGGCAGCTCGCCGGAGCCGAAGGCCCACTCGCCGCTCTTGATGCGGGCGATCACCCGCAGGGCCTTGTGCCCGTCGAGCTCGTCGAGCCGGGCGCCGACGATGCGACCGTCGCTGAGCCAGATGGTGCCGATGCGGGTCTCGAGACCGAGCCGCCCGCGCACCTTGAGGCGGCCATCGGCCTTGGCGGCCTGCTTGCGCTGCATCACCGCCTTGAGCTCCTTGGCGTTCGCGTAGCTCCCGCGCTCGCTCGGTCCGTCCACGGTGCCCGCCGGCAGGGGGGTCGGCGGGTAGTACTCGTCCTCGTCGGCCGCTCCCTCCTCGTAGCCCTCGTCCTCCTGGCGGATCGCCTCGATCAGGAGCGCCGTCAGGTCCTTGAAGAAGCTGCGCCCGACGATCTCCGCCGCGGGGTCGAGCTCGTAGGTGCCGGCCTTCCAGTGCAGCACCTCGTACAGCGCCTCCTCCGGGACCTCGTCGAGGCCCCCGGCGCCGACCACGTGCACCGGCTGGCCGGCGACGAAGTCGACCGTCAGGCGGGCATCGCCGCGGGTCAGGATCAGGCGGCCGCCGCTCTTGTCGCGCTGCAGCGACTGGAGCAGGTCGGCGACCGGCAGGTCGGCGATCTCGCCGGCGGGCGCGGGCGCGGCGGGAGGCAGCGCCTCGGCCTGGGCGATGCGCGCGGCGACCAGGCGGGTGAAGTAGCTGTGCATGCCGGGGTTGGCGGCGAGCAGGGCCTGGAAGTCGCGCTGGCTGAGGATCAGGAGCTCGACGGACGTCGCCGAGCGGATCGTCGCGGAGACCGGCGCGCCGGTCAGGAGCGCCATCTCCCCGAAGCAGTCGCCGGGACCGAGCCGGGCGAGCTGCTGGCTGGCGCCTTCCTGGGCGCGCTGCACGCTGACCTCGCCGCGCTTGATCAGGAACAGGCTGCGGCCGCGCTCACCCTGGCGCAGGATCTCCTTGCCCGCGATCAGGGTCACCGGACGCATGCGCACGGCGATGCGCAGGAGCGTCGCGTCCGGCAGCGGCTTGAGCAGCTCGAAGCGCTTGAGCTCCGCGACCGCGCGCAGCTGGTCGGGGCGCAGCTTGTGGGTCGAGCGCGCAGAGACGACCGGCCGCAGGCTGAACGCGACCGCGTGCTCCGGGTCGGCGCAGGAGCTGCAGGTCACCGTCGCCGGCTCCGCCTTCTCTCCGTTCGCCAGGGCCTGCTCGAGGGCGCGGGCGGCCGGCACCAGGTCGCAGATCGCATAGGCGCAGGGGCGGCAGCCGTCGGTGCGCAGCAGCGCGCCGGTCAGGCTGAGGCGGTCGCCGCTGCGCAGCCGCAACGGGCAGGAGCCCTCGCGCTGGACTTCCGCCACGAACACCTGGGGACGCTTGGGAGCGGGCATCACGGTCTCCTTGCAGGCCGGAGACTCCAGGATACCCGCTCGGTGCGCGGCGTCGAGTGGGAAGCGGCGCGGAGCTCAGCCGCCGAGCATGTGCCCGATCGCCTGGTCGGCGGAGAGCGCGCTGCCGCGGGCGTTGAGCTGCTCGAACCAGGTGTGCCAGCCGGCGCTCTCGACGACCTCCTCGAAGTGGCGCGCGGCGGCGGCGTCCGGCATCTTCCAGACGGCGAGGTAGCGGTAGCCGGCGTCGTGTGGCGTGTCGTCGTCCGTCACTGCCCAGTACAGGCTCTCGATCCCGGCCTTCGCGAGCTCGCCGATGGCGACCCCGACCTTCTGCATGTAGGCGCCGCGTTCCTCGGCGGAGAGCGCGGTCCAGGCCGGCCGGGCCTTCCACAGCTCGACGTAGATGTGCATGGCGGTTCCTCCTCGACCACGAGCGTAGCACAGGGCGGGGAGGCCGGCGACGTCGAGTTTCGCTACACTGAAATCCCTGCGGAGATTCCCCCAATCAATCAAGCGGGAAAGGGAGGCCACGGAGCTCCGCGAGGGGCTCGGAGGGAGACGATGCGACCGCTTCTGGCAATCCTGCTCACCACCCTGGCTGCCGCCCAGGAGACCGCCCACGAGAACCCCTGGGAGGCGGCGGCGGACTACTCCGCGGGCCACCAGGGCCACGCGCTGCTCGTCCGCGACAGGGACGGGACGATCCTGTTCGAACGCTACGAGACCGGCTGGGATGCCGACACGCCCCACATGCTCGCCAGCGGCACGAAGTCCTTCACCGGCGTCGCCGCGATGTGCGCGGTGGAGGAGGGGCTGATCGCGCTCGATGAAGTCGTCTCGGAGACCCTGGTGGAGTGGGCCGAGGACGACCGCGCCGCGATCACCGTGCGCGATCTCCTCTCGCTGTCCAGCGGCCTGCAGCCCGCGCCCCGGAACATCGCGCCCGGACAGGGTGGGCGTCGCGCCGCGGACACCTACCAGGCGGTGCTCGCCACCCGCCTGGTCGGCAAGCCCGGCGGCCAGTTCGCCTACGGGCCGGCCCACTACCTCGCCTTCGGCAGCTTCCTGCAGCGCAAGCTCCGCGAGGCCGACCGCGCGCCCTCGCTCGCCGCCTGGTACGACGAGGTGCTGCTCGGCCCGCTCGGGCTCGACTCCTCGCTGTTCCACCAGGACCAGGCCGGGAACATCGACCTCGCCGGCTACGCCGAGCTGACCGCGCGGGACTGGTCCCGCTTCGGGCTGTGCGTGCTGCGCGACGGCGTGCCCCTCGACGGGGAGACCGCACTGCTGCCCCCGGAGCGCCTCGAGGAGTGCTTCGCGCCGTCGCGCCACAACCCCGCCTACGGGCTGACCTGGTGGCTGCTCTACCACCCCCGCCAGCGGCTGCGGGGCATGAACCTGATCAACCGCGCCCTGTCCAAGCAGCTCGAGGCGCCCCTGCGTGAGGACGGCAGCGCCGTGCGCGGGTACGTCGCGGCCGGCGCGAAGGGCCAGCTGCTGGTCGTGCTGCCGGACGACGGCCTGGTGATCACCCGCTTCGGGGACACCCCGGACCGGGAGATGTCGCTCGCCGAGCTGTTGCGGCTCGGCCTCGGGCTGCCGTAGCTCAGCCCGCGAGGCGCACGACCAGGACGATCAGCCCGATCAGGGCGACGACCCCGCCGACCACCGCGAACACCCGCAGCAGCGACAGCGGCGCGCGGCCGTACACGACCGCGGGGTCCTGGCCGGACACCACGACCCGGTACAGCCGCTTGCGGTAGCGGTAGGCGAGGATGTGCGCCGGGAAGCCGAGGCGGCGGGTCTTCAGGCTGCGCGGCAACACCGAGACGCCGACCTTGCGCACCCGCGAACCGGGCACGTGGCCGTCGGCGATCCGGGCCGCCGCGGTCGCCCGGATCGCCTCGGCGACCCGCCGGCGCGCGACCGAGCGCTGCACCTCGAAGCACTCGACGATCGGCTCGACGCCCGCGTCCAGGCCGCCCGGTGCCGGTTCCGCGGAGCCGGGGGCGTAGGAACGGAGCAGCGCGTCGGTCTCCCGGTCGCTCAGCCCCCGCGAGGCCGAGACGACGAGGTTCTCGAACAGCATCGAGGTGCAGCCGGAGTGGGGAGCCCAGGCCGAGCGCCGCGCGCCGGCGTTGGAATCGGCCGTCCAGTAGATCTCGGCGCTGGCCTCGAACAGCCAGCCGACCCACCAGATCGGCTGCAGCGACTCGAAGCGGGCCTCGCGCTTGAGGGACTCGGGAGCGTAGAAGAAGCCGCGCGTCGCCAGCCAACCCTGCAGCGCCTGCCGGGCCGTGGCCCCGTCGACCCGGAAGGGCAGCCAGGCCTCGGTCTGCTCCTGGGGATCCTCGACCGTCTCGACCCGCATCACCGAGTCGCAGAAGGCGCAGCGCGGGGCTCCCTCCTCGATGTCGTAGCTGACCGCCGCGGAGCAGCCCTCGCAGCGCAGGATCCGCAGCGCCTCGGCCCGGGTCGCCCGGGTCGGCGCCGGCGTCGCCTGGCCGCACACCGCGCAGCGCAGGTCGCCGCGCTCGAGGGCGCTCGCGCAGCGTTCGCAGCTTCCGCCCCGCTCTTCCATCACATCCCCTGCACCAGAAAGAAGATCCCGACGCCGAGCCCGATCACCCCGAGCACCGTCAGCAGGATCTTCCGCCACGACAGCGGCACCTTCCCCCAGGTCCGCCCGGTCTGACCGTTGACCAACAGCCGCACCGGGGGCTGATCGGCGGCGTAGCGCACCGCGAACACCCAGACCGGCAGCAGCGCGAGATCGCAGACCTCGTCGCTGAAGTCGGTCGTGTAGCGCAGCCCGCGGTGGCTGTCTCCCGGCATGAAGGCGGCGAGCTTCCCCCCGAGCAGGTCCATCGCCTCGGAGCGCGCCTGGTCGGCGCCCTCGTCGACGCCCAGCGAGGCGTCCTCCGCTGGCCAGCCGGCGATCATCGCGGGCTGGTAGCGGCCGAGGGTGCCGAGCTCGAACGGCTCGATCGCCTCGAGCTCGGCGTTGGGGATGCTGCGCGACGCCGTGACCAGCACGTCGGCGAGGTAGGTCGCGTGCTCGCCGGACAGCGAGCGCCACTCGGTCTTCACCTTCGTGCGGGTGCGGGTGACCCGCTTGCCCTCGCTGTTCGTGGTCGTGTAGGTCTCGGTGACCGTGTAGTTCTCGCCGATCTCCGCCGCCCAGCTCGAGCGGGCGACCGCCGAATACAGGTAGGCGGGCAGGTACACCCCGCGCACCTTGTCGATGGGCGCCTTGCGGAAGTCGCTGCGGGCGAAGATCTTGCGGCGGATGAACTGCTTGACCGCCGCGCGGGCCTTCTCCTGGACCAGGCGGAAGCCGAGCACGAAGCGCGGCTCCGGCCGATCGGCGGACGGCGGACGCTCGATCACCGCCGGGGAGTCGCAGTACGGGCACTGCGTCGTCAGCTCGAAGGCCTCGATGGTCAGCGCCGCGCCGCAGGCCTGGCAGTCGAAGGAGCGGGTCTCCGCCTCGGTCATGCTGTCCCTCCGTCCGATCGTAGGCGGCGGCGGACGGGGCCGCAAGGGGAGGTCGGCGGGGGCGGGATCGACCGCGCCGCGGGGCCGGAGACAGCCGGCGGCGGGGCCACGCTCGGCGGCGTCGGTCCGCTCGTGGATCGGGACCTGTCCGCGCTGGCGCTGACCCGGGCGAAAAAAACGGAGAAATCGGTCTCCCAACTTCTGTCCCCGAGAACAGTCAGGTGCACGAACGCACGGAGGGGAAGGATGGCCTTCGAACCAATCCATGTCCGGCCCGGTGACCTGATCCGTTCTGCGGAATGGAACCGGGCGATGGCGGAGATCGCCCGCCTGTCAGAGCTGATGGAGGTCCTGCAGCGCGATGGCCTGCAAGGTTTGCAGGCGCGCCAGCAAGCTCCTGGCCCGGCCCCCGACGTGCGGGGCCTGGGAGGAGCGCGGCGGATCGGGCCCGGCGCCGAGGGCGTCAGCGGGCCCCGCCGCGTTGGAGCCGGGGCGGAGGGGGTCAGCGGGCCTCG
>JAUIEM010000004.1 GCA_030428695.1 bacterium | reverse complement strand
ATCCCCATGAAGCGCTCCAGGCTGCCGTAGCAGGCCCGGTGGAGCATCACCGGGGTGTGCCGCTCGCCGTCGGCGCCGACGTAGGTCAGGCCGAAGCGATCGGGCATCGAGAAGTCGAGCTGAATGGTCCCGCACTGCCACGAGCGGCCGAGCACGTCGCGAATGTGGAAGTCGAGCTTGGGCCCGTAGAAGGCGCCGTCGCCGGCGTTGAGCTCGTAGTGCATCCCCTTGGCGTCGATCGCCTGCTGCAGCGCTGCCTCGGCCTTCTCCCACATTTCGTCCGAGCCGATCGCCTTCTCCGGGCGGGTCGAGAGCTCGACCCGCACGTCGCTCAGACCGAACAGGCCGTAGACCTCCTGGAAGAAGTCGATCAGCATGCCCACCTCGCCCTCGATCTGCTCGGGGGAGGCGTAGGCCGGGGTGCCGACGAAGTCGTGGGTGATCGTCGGCAACACCCCCGGCTGCCGGGCGAGGCCGAAGTCGATCAGCACCGCCCGGCCCTCGGGGGTGATGCAGATGTTGCTCGGCTTGATGTCGCGGTGGATGATCCCGGCCGCGTGCACCGCCGCGAGGGCGTCGGCGACCTCGGCCAGCCAGCCGAGCAGGGCGCCGCGCTCGACCTCGCCCAGGCCGAGCCGATCGGCGAGGGTGTCGCCGGGGACGAGCTCCATCGCGAAGTAGAGCACGCCGTTCTCTTCCCCGAAGTCGAACACCGACACCACGTGGGGATGGCGCACCGCCGCCAGGGCCTGGGCCTCGCGGCGGAAGCGCTCGCGCAGGGTGCGGCCGCCGCTGTTCTTGATCAGCTTGAGGGCGACGCAGCGACCGAGGGAGGGCTGCTCGGCGAGGAAGACCTGGCCCATACCCCCCTGGCCGAGGGGCCGCAGCAGGCGGAACTCGCCGATGCGGTCGCGCGGCGGCGCGCTGTCGGCGACCTCGCCGCGGCCGACCATGCCCCGCAGCTCCTTGAGGCTGCGCAGGAGGCTCGCGTCGTCGCTGCCGTGCCGGGCGAGGAACGCGCTCGGATCCTCGGCGCGGCCGCCGAGGGCGGCCTCGAGGTAGACGTCGTAGAGGCTGACGACGGTCTCGGTGTGATGATGTTCGGTGTTCACGCTGCCCGGCACGTTGCTTTCCGCTGGAAGGATGGACGATTCCCTCCGGGATGTCGACTCGGGGCGAAGGAAAATCACGCCCGGCTGCGTCCGTTCGCCCATCCACCACCGACGGTTGAGCACCAGCCCGCGGGTGTCCACCAGCAGTGGAGGGTCGGAACGCAGGATGGCCGGATCGCAGTCTGGCACGGTCTGTGCTCTCCTTCTCCCCAACACAACGAAGAGGACCCCACCATGAAGAGCCGCACCCGACTCCGCGCCGGACACACCCGCCACCACGGCCTGATGATGAACCGCAGCGAAGACATGACCTGACCGTTTCCTCCTGTTCCGCCAGGCCGTGAGGCGCGGTGGACACCCTGTTGATCGCCTGGGGAGCCCGTGGGGGCTCCCCTTTTTCATCCGAGGCCGATTCCGAGGCCGAGTCCGACTCTCGGAGGCGCGGGGCGGAACCGGCGCTCGCCGGGTGCAGGCAGCGGCTCGCGAGCCAGCATGCAGCGGATGACCGGAGCGCTGGCGAGCTCTTGACGACCCCGCCCTCCTCCCCGCACAACCGCACACTTTGCCGCGGAGGTCTGTCACTTCCGCCGTCACCTCCCGCCGCCCCCTCGCAACTTGGCGGGTTCCACGGCTGGCCCGGGATGTGCTCAGCGGGGCCGGTAGCCATACCGGAGGAACCCATGCCGACCTTTCGCTTTTTTGTGACCATCGCTATCCTTGCCCCCGCCCTCGCCCAGAGCCCGGCCGTCCAGCTCTCCGAAGCCCTCGAGCTGCTCGCCGAGCGCGAGACCGAGCGCGCCCACGCGCTATTGTCCAGCCTGCACGACGCGCCGGAGCTGTCCGCCGCCGAGCGCGCCCAGTGTCTGTACGGCCTGACCCGCAGCGCCTTCGCCCTCGGCGACGAGGCGAACGCGCGGAAGTGGGCGGCCCGGCTGCACCAGGCGGCGCCCGAGGCCTTCGTGTCCTTCGCCGAGCTCTGCGCAGCGAGCCCGGATGACGCCGTGCACGCCGTGCGCGCGGGGCTGTCGATGCTGTGCGTCGACGTCCGCATGGACGGCGCCGTGCTCTACCTGCACAACGGCGCCGAGACGAGCCTCGTCCTGGTCGCCGAAGGCAGCCACTACAGTGTCCGGGGCCACGTCGAGCTGACCGCACGCGGGCAACGGCAGGTCGACTTCGACGGCGACCGCGCCCTCGCCCGCGAAGACCTGTCGCTGGCCGCCGGTGAAGGTCGTCTGCTGCGCGCGACGGACACCCGCTCCCCCGTCTTCCTGCTCGCCTGGCGCGCCGCGGCGATGCGCGAGCGTTTCCAGCCTCCCACCGCCCGCCGCCTGCGCATCTCGGGCAACGCCGCCCTCGAGCTCGGCTTCGCCGCGGTCCGCTGGGGAGCGGACACCCTCGAGGACGTCGTCCTGGTCGAAAACACGGGTCCCGCGCTGATCGCGGGCAAGGCGCTATTCGTCTCCACGACCCCCGAGCCGTTGACCCTGCTGTCCGACGCGCCGGTCGGACCCGGCAGCGCGATCTCCGTCGGCGCGGGGGACAACGTCGCCGTCGGCCAGCGGGTCGTCTTCACCTGGCCCGACGGCCTGGCCGCCGGGGAGGTCGCCTCGGTCGACGCGTACCTCGCCTTCGTGCGCCCGATCGGCGATGCGCTCCCGACGGTTTCCGCCCAGGCGACGATCTTCTGCCGCGTCGTCTCCGGCTTCGAGCCCCTCGCTGCGACGATCGCCTCCCTCGACGGAGCGCGTTGCAGCGTGGCGCCCGATGCCGACGCCGCCCCCAGCGCGGGACAGCTCTGCGTCGTCTACCGCGGCGGCCGGGCGATCGGCAACCTGGTGCTCGAGGCGGAAGGGGAAGACGGGCGCTGGAGCGCGATCGTGCTCGCCGTCGCCGAAGGCTGGGAGCTCACGGAGGGCGACCGGCTCGTGCCCTGACGCTCCGTGCGCGCAGGGCCCCGACCGGAAGGCGGGGCCCATGCGCCTGCCCAAAAAAATCCCACGAAAATCTGCATGGTCCGCGCGCTTCGCTTCTCTACCCCCTCAGACCGCGAGCGAGGAGGAACCACGATGCGGAGAGCCTTTACCCTGATCGAGCTGCTGGTCGTCATCGCGATCATCAGCGTCCTGTCCGGCCTGATGCTCGGCGCCGTGTTCGAAGCGCTGGAGCGCGCGAACCAGGTCGAGGACAGCAACAACCTGCGCGGCATCGGCCAGGCGGGGATCATGTACGCCCAGAACCACCGCTTCTTCCCCCACTACGGGGACGGCAGCAACGGCATCGCCGGCGAGAACGACAGCGACGGCTCGCTGATGTCCCTGTCGCTGCTCGTGCGCGAGAAGCTGATCGACAACCCTGCGCTGTTTCTCTCCCCGGGCGCCTTGATGCACGCCGCGGAGATGCCCGAGCCCGACGACAAGGAGGCCCTGGCCGAGTTCACCCTGCTGCCGGAGAACTGCAGCTACGGCTGGTCGCGCCGCGTCCGCAAGCCCGGCAACCGCTCGAGCCTGCCGCTCGCGGCGACCGCCTACATCGACATCGACGAGGACGCCGACCTGACCGGCGACGGCCTCGATCCCAGCCAGGGCTTTGACGACGGGATCAACGTCCTCTATATCGATGGGCGCGTCGCGTGGCTGCCCTTGACGAAACAGGACGAGCTCGAGAAGGTCGTCGAGAACGTCGTCGTCTCCGACCTGCTCGAGAGCTACGCCGAGGAATGATCCGAAGGAGGACTCGTGCGCCCACTCCGCGCCGTCGGCACCGCGCTCCTGGTCGCCATCCTCGGCGCGGTCCTGTGGTGGCTGGTGTTCGTCGTCCAGGCCGGGCCGCTCTGGTCCGGCGCCGCCGCCCTCGGCGAGCTCGGCACCGCCCGCACCTCGCCCGACCTGCTCGAGCGCGCGCTCGCCGAGCTGTCCGTCGGGACGCCGGGCGACCAGACCGACCGGGACGCGGGCAGCGCGGAGCGCTTCTTGTGGGATGCCCTCTCCGACCGCGACCCGGCCACCCGACTCGAGCGCTTCGCCGCGGCGGTCGCCGCCGCCCCGGAGGATCCGGCGGTGCGGGCCGCCGCCTTCACCTGGGAGCTCGACGCGGCCGTGCGCGATCCGTCCCGCCTTCCGCAGCTGCGGGAAGCCGCGGAGGAAGGCGCCCGCCACGACCCGGAGAACGCCCTCTACCCCCTCGGGGTCGCGATCGCGCTGCTCGAAGGGGCCGGCACGGAGACGCCCGCGCCCCCGTCGCAGGCCGAGGCCCAGGGGCTGCTCCTGGCGGCGGCGGGCCTCCCCCGGCTGCAGTTCCATCTCGAGCGCACCAACCGCCTCGCCCTCGCCCGCCGCCTCGGGCTGCCCCTGCGTGGCTGGGACCGGGTGTTCGCCCTGCGGGTGGCCCGCGGCGCGCCCTACCACTGGCCGCTGTACAACGCGCTGACCGGGCTGGCGGCCGAGGCGGCGGCGCGCTTCGCCGACGCGCCCGAGGAGGCCGAGGCGACCTGGGCCGCGGTCGTCACGCTCAGCCTGCGCTACCAGGAGCGCTCGCGGCTGCTCGTCGACCTCTTGACGGGGCTGGCGATCGAGTCCTGGGTGCGACAGGCCCGGGCCGACACCTGGCTGGCCGCGGGCCGTGCCCAGGCGGCGGCCCGCGAGCTGCGGGTGATCGCCGCGCTCGAGGAGCTCGAGCGCGACGTCCAGACCCTGAAGCGCGAGGAGCTCGGCAACATCGGCACGGTCGACCGCCAGCTCGTGCCGGTCGGCGGCTGGAGCGGCAGCTCGGTGTACGGCCGGCGCCTCGAGTACCGCACCGCCACCGTGCTCGCCCTCGGCCTGCTCGGCGCGGCGCTGGTGCTGTGGAGCGCGCTGTTCGCGGGGCTACGGGCCTGGCGCTCCGAGCTGCCGGTGCGGCTGCCGCGCCGGGCCCTGTGGCTGCTGCTGGTCTACGGGGTGCTCGCGCCGGTCGCGGGCTACCTGTTCTTCGACAACTTCCACCCGAGCCGGCAGGTCGCGCTGTTCTCCCAGCGGGCCGTGCTCGTGCAGCCGCTCGTGCTCGCCTGCGCGGTGCCCCTGCTGCTCGCCCTCGGCGCGCGCGGGCTGCTCGGCCGGGCGGACGAGCCGGGCGCCGGCCGGGCGCGGCTCAGCCTCGGGTTGCTCGGCTTCGGCAGCTTCGTCGCGCTGTTCTGGACCGGCAACGCCGACCGCCTGCTCGCCTGGAACGCGCCGGCGAGCATCGCCCTCGCCAGCCTGCTCGGCGCGGGTCTGTGCGCCCTCGATGCGGGCCTGGTCGCCTGGCGCCGGCTCGACGCGGAGGCTCGCACGACGCGTGCCGGAGCGGTGTTCCGGGCCAGCGCCCTCGGCTTCCTGCTCGT
Organism: bacterium; assembly: GCA_030428695.1. Next base: position 46,851 of record JAUIEM010000004.1, on the reverse strand, counting down.
GCTGGCCCTGACGGCGGGCGTCGGCCTGCCGGTGTACTGGCGGGCGGAGCGGGACTACCTCGAACGCGTCATCCTGCCGCTCAGCGACGGCGAGGTCGGCGCGACCCGCTGGCGCGCCCTGCGGGACCTCGACCGGGAAGCGATCGCCGAGCCCCCGCGGTGAGCCTCCCGCCCGCGCTGCGGGACTGCCGCGACGCGGCGCGCCTGCCGGAGCTGCTGCGCGCGTGCCTCGGCAACCTGTTCCGCCTGCTGCGGGCCTGGGGACTCGACCCCGAGAGCGCCGAGGAGGCCGTCCAGGAGACCTGCGCCCTGGCCCTCGAGCGCCGCGCCCAGTACCGCGGCACGGGGGCGCTCTTCAGCTGGGTGCTCGCGATCGCCTACCGCCAGGCCCGACGCCGGCGCCGGGCGCGCCGTGAGCTGCCGCTGCTCGAGCCCGTGCCGGCGGAGCTGGACCCGCCCGAGCGCGGCGCTATCCTCAAGGAGGAGAGCGGTCGGCTGCAGCAGGCGCTGACCCGCCTCGGCGAGCGGGAGCGCAGCATCCTGCTGCTCAAGACCGTCGAAGGCCTGTCCGGCAAGGAGATCGCCGCCGTGCTCGAGCTCCCGATCGGAACCGTCTGGAGTGACCTGAGCCGCGCCCGCCAACGCCTGCGGGAGCTGCTCGGCCACAAGGAGGGCCGCGATGGCCTGTGACCGCGCTTCCACGCTCCGCGACGCCCTGCTCGGGCTGTTGTCCGACGAAGAGGAGGCCGCGCTGCGCGCCCACACGGCGACCTGCCCGGAGTGCGCCGCGGCCCTGCCGTGGGCGCCCGAACCCGCCACCGCCGGGCGGATGGCGGCCGGCCTCGAGGCCTTGCTCGGGGGCCCGCTGGCCCCGCCGGAAGGGCCTTCTCCGAGGGCGGAGAGCGCCGATCGGGCCGCGGCCCCCAGCGCCCGGACCGCTCCGAGGAGCCGACCCGGGCGCGCCCCACTGGCGGCGCGCCTGCGCCTGTGGCCGGCGATCGCCGCCGCCGCGCTGATGCTGCTGTGTGTGGGGTGGCCGGCCGGGCCGGCCGAGGAGCGGCCACGCGAGCGCGAGCCGTCGCACGTCTGGGTTCCCCCGGTCGCCGCCTCCCGCGCGCAGCCGCGCGCCGCGAATCTGCCGGAGGCCTTCGTGCTCGCCCTGACCGGGGGGACAGCCGCCGCCCAGCCAGAGGAGCCGGCGGAGCGCTGGTAGCCAGCGCCCCGGCCTGCTCAATAGCGGGGCTTCTCCTTCACACCCATGAACCAGCCGTTCTTCCAGCCGAGGAAGATCGTGCCGCCCATGTCGATCCCGCGCCGCGCCTTCCGGTCCGGCAGCACGGTGTTCGTGAAGAAGTAGTCGGCGGCCTGGACGAAGGAGTCGGTGAACTGCACCTGGCCGGTCGCGTCCTCGATCGCCATCAGCCGGTTCTCGGTGTCGCGCACGAAGATGTTGTCGTAGCCCCGGGCGAGGACCTGCTCGACACCGTCGACCACCCAGGCCTGATCGCCCATCTGGAACTTCTTGTCGATGTCGTCTTCGGAGTGGACGGCGAACAGCTGGTCTTCCGCCGTGGTGAAGTAGACCTTGTTGAGCAGCTGCTCCCGATACCAGCCGGTGCGGGCGGGGAAGACCAGGATCGGACCGTCGACGGGAGCGCCGGCCGGGAAGTCCCACAGGGCGGCGGCGCGCCGATCGAAGCCGCGACCGTCGAAGCAGTAGACCGAGTAGTCATCCGAGCCGACGTAGGCCTTGTACTGGTGGTAGATCGGGGTGCAGGAGATCGAGTCGAGGGTCTCGATCGTCGCCTTCCGCTCCCCGTTGGACGGATCGAACATGTACACGTTGCCGTCCATGCTCGGCACGAAGGTCAGCCCCTCGATCGAGCTGCCGGGCACCTGCAGGTCACCGTTGGTCAGGAAGTACCAGGTCACCTGCGCCGTGCGCTTGTCCAGCGCGTAGACGCGGTCGTTCCACGACCCGACCATCACGTGGCTGAACGAGCCCCAGGCCGGACAGGAGATCGGGAAGTCGACGTCCTTGACCCACTTGAGGACCCCGACCTCCTTGTCGATCACCATCACCGAGTCGCGCCCGACGACGAAGATCTCGTCGTAGTAGACCGCCTGCGGGCCGTTGCGCTCTTCGGGGTACTTGTAGATCGTCGGCTTGAACGCGGGCGTGCGGGGCAGGTCGACGATCCAGCGGATGATGCCGTCGGTCGCCGACAGCGAGATCATCTGGTCCGCCTCGGAGATGATGTAGATCGCGTCGTCGAGCAGCCACGCCCCGCGCATCTCGACGTCCGGGACGAACGAGGACCAGAGCTCCTCGAAGCGATGCGGCTCGAGCTCGGCCTCGCCGACCGGCTTCGGGGGACGGACGAACTCCCGGGAGTCGTCCTGGGCGAGCAGCGGGCAGGCCAGGAAGGCGACCAGACCGAGCGACGTCAGCAGGCGCGAGCGGCGCATAGTTCTCTCTCCGTGGTTGAGGTCATGTTGTGGGAGCTCAGGCCGCGCCTGTGTCCGCGCTGGCGCTGGCGTCTTCGCCGGCCCGGCTCTCGTCCTCGATCGCCTCGGCGATCTTGCGGAGGTCGATGCCGTGGCGCTGCTCGAACCCACCCAGCCGGCGGATCCGTTGCAGGTCGTCTTCGATCCGGTTGATGAGACGAAAGACATAGGGGCGTCCAGCGAGCCGGTCCTGCAGGTCGGTTTCCATCTCTTTCCACGAGCCGTCGTAGAGCTCGTCGCGGAGATCGAGAAGGAGCCTGTCCTCGGGTGAAAGGGACTTGAAGAAGTCTCTACAGTCGGAATCGATCAAACAGTCACCTGAGATCTGTCCGGTACTCCATCGAGTGCTCCACCCATTCCTGTTTGACGAAGCGCACATAGTCGCTCAGGGTGTAGAACTCATCACCAGGCCGCTCGTAGGTCAATTGTAGCACACTCTCGGTGACGCGGCGGACGTGGTCATCGACTTTCTCGATGCTGCGGACCTTCGCGAGGCCCTTCACCGTGATCACCAGCCGGTCCATCTCCCGGTCGAGGTTGCGGAAGACGGCGACGCAATACACGCGCTCCCCCGCCTCGATCGTCGGCAGGTTGAGCTCGATGGGGAAGTCGTCCTCCGGGGCGGCGAAGGGCGGATCGGTCGGATCCTCGTCGCCGGGCTCGGCCAACTCGACCAGGGGCACGTCGGTCGACAGGCGGGCGCGCTCGCGGTTGTGGGCCATCGTGACGTCGGGATTCCACCACAGCACGTCCTGCTCGCGCAGGCTGAGGTAGGTGCGGATCTTCTCGTAGACGAGGCCGTACTGGTTGTCCCGGTAGGTGACGCCCTTGTCGGACTCGCCGGTGATCGTCAGGAAGAACTTGTGGTCGCTCGAGCCGGTGTTCTCGAGGTAGTAGGGCAGGACCCAGAACACGTCGTGGCGGTGGTTGCCCTGGCCGACGACGATGCGGAACGGCTGCTGGGCGTCGAACACCAGGGGCATCGGATCGATGTCGGTGTCCTCGAGGACGCGCAGAGCCTCCTCGACCTCGTCACTGACCTGCGCGCACGCCGCGCCGACGAACATCATCAGGATTGTGAGCGTTCGAAGCATCACGGCATCCTCCTAAGTACTCTCTGCCCGTAGCAGGACCGCGATACGTCGCGGCGCAGCTCAGACGACTCCAGCGAAGCCCATGAAGGCGAGGGACATGAAACCGGTGCAGACGAAGGCCATCGGCGCGCCCGCGATCGAGGGCGGCAGATTGAGGAACTCGAGCCGCTCGCGGATGCCGCTCATCAGCAGGATCGCCATCGTGAAGCCGACACCGGCCATCAGCCCGCGCCACGACGAGCTGAGGAAGGAGGTCGCGAGGCTGAACTGGTCCGAGGCCATCACCTCGCGGCTCAGGTCCTGCTGTACGTTGAGGATCGCGACGCCGAGGATCGCGCAGTTCGTCGTGATCAGCGGCAGGTAGACGCCGAGCGACTCGTACAGGGTCGGGCTGAGCTTCTTCAGCGCCACCTCGACGATCTGCACCAGCGAAGCGATCGACAGGATGAACGTGATCGTCTGCAGGCCGAGCGTCAGGTCGAAGTTGGCCGGCTCGACATCGCTGCCGACCCACGCGGCGACGTTGTAGAACACGTTGTACTTCGTCGGCGCGAGGAAGAAGGCCTGGATGGACCACGAGATGATCGACGCGAGCGTCATCACGAAGCAGCAGGCCATCCCCATGCCGAAGGCCGAGTCGGTGCTCTTGGAGACACCGATGAACGGACACAGGCCGAGGTACTTCGCGAACACGTAGTTGTTCACGAAGATCACGCTGACTGCGATGATCGCGAGCTGTGCTAGGAAATTCCCTTCCATGACACCATTACTCCCTGGTTCTGTCTCCGGAATGTCAGATGATTATATCTCTTCTGTCATGGCGGCCGCGAAGTCCTGCTGGGCCTTCCGCACCATACGGGCCTTGAGCACCATCATGATCAGCCCGACGACGATGAAGCCTCCCGGCGCCATCACGAGCACGGCCGCGGGCTCGACGCTCGGCATCCAGCCCGGCATCGGCACCACCGCCATGCCCCAGAGCTTGCCGCTGCCGAGCAGCTCGCGGGCGGCGGAGATGCTGCACAGGGCGAAGGCGAAGCCGATCCCGATCCCGATCGCGTCGGCCATCGCGGCGAACGGCGTGTTCTTCGAGGCGAAGGCCTCGGCGCGCCCGAGGATGAAGCAGTTGACGACGATCAGCGGGATGAAGATACCGAGCGCGGCGTCGAGCTCGGGGGAGGCCGCCTTGATGATCAGCTGCACGGTCGTGACGGCGGCGGCGATCACCGTGATGAAGCACGGGATGCGCACATCTTTGGGGATGTAGTTCCGCACGAGGCTGACCGAGGTGTTGGTGATCAGCAACACGCCGGTCGCCGCGATCGACATCCAGAAGCCGTTCTCCAGGGTCGTCGTGACGGCCAGCGTCGGACACAGCCCGAGCATCAGGGTGAAGACCGGGTTGTCCTTGATGACCTTCGACGAGATGATCTCGCCGTAGCTTTCGTCGCTCATACTCTCTCTCCCCTCCTGGGGTGGAAGAAGTCGCGTTGCCGAATCCCGACCGTCATGGTGCACTTTCTCTGCCGCGGGATTTTCCGCATTATAGGCCGGCACCATCCCGTGTCAAGGTCCGAAGGTCCGCGCTCCTGCGAAGATCTGCGGGCCTTCCAGGGGTCGACGGAGCCGATGACCTGAAACGGACTGGCACGAACACGAAACACAACGCAGCAACCCTGACGAATCCCGTGTTCCCGCAGGTTGCACCGGTCCCATCTGCGTCTCTCGGGCCGTCGACGCGGGGAAAATGATGAAAATGTTGCAGATTTCCGTTGATCGACACGGGTGGACGGCTTAGCATTCAATCAGCTCTACTTGCACGGATCGTCCAGAGCGGAGGAGCCTCGGCTTCCGGGGAACGATGGAGACAGGACCTATGCTGCGTACCAAGCGCGCCTTTACCCTTATCGAACTACTCGTCGTGATCGCGATCATCGGCGTGCTCGCTGGACTCTTGATGCCGGTCATCTCGAGAGCCCAGGGCAGCGCGCAGAAAGCGGCCGACCTGAACAACCTCAAGCAGATCGGCACCGCAGCGATGCTGTACGCCCGCGACAACCGTCGCTTCCCGCACTACGGTGACGGCAGCAACGGCATCGCCGGGGAGAATGACTGGGACGGCGCCCTCGTCTCGGTCTCCCTGCTGGTCCGCGAGAAGTTCATCGACAACACCGAGGTCTTCATCAGCCCGGCGTCGACGATGGACCCTGCCGAGCAGCCCGACTGGGAGAACAAGGACGAGCTCGCCGAGTTCACCCTCGTGCGTTGGAACTGTAGCTACGGCTGGTCCAAGCGCGTGATGAAGCCCGGCAAGCGCTCGACCTTCCCGCTGTCCGCGACCGCCTACATCGACGTCGAGCTCGACGCCGACATCGAGGGTGGCGACGCCGTCGACCCGAACCAGTGCTTCGACGACGGCATCAATGTCCTCTACGTCGACGGCCACGTCGACTGGGTCCCCCTGTCCGACAACGACGAGCTTTCGACGGTCGTCGAGCGTCTGGTCATTTCCGAGAACCTCGAGGCCTTCGTCGACGAGTAGACCACCCACCGCTCGAGACGACGTACGGGGAGGCCTGGCCTCCCCGTTTGTCGTTGTAGGGGGTGCGCTCGGTTGCATTGCGCAACGGGGCCCTTCGCGCTACGTTGAGGGGGACATTCTGCCGGGAGATGGTCATGCTCCGACGCCCCCTTCTCACCCTCGCGCTGCTCGCCTCGACCCTGTGCGCCCAGGACTCCGCCACGCTGGTGCTGAAGTCGAGCCCCGAAGGCGCCGCGATCTACCTCAACGGCGAGAACAGCCAGCGCTCCACCCCCGCCCTGCTGCGGGTTCCGATCGGGGAGTACGACATCGCGCTGCTCAAGCGCGACTACGTCGTCACGGTCCACCACTGCTCGCTCGCGAGCGAACAGACCGAGACGATCGACAGCGCGCTGGTCGAGGACCTCGAGGTTCCCTACCAGGCGCAGCTGCGCGGCGTGCCCGACTTCGTCGACGGCCGCCGCGAGGCCCTGGAGTTCTTCAGCTCCATCATCAAGCTGTCGACCAGTTACTACGTCGAGGAGCCGGCGGCCGTCGACCTGATCAAGGAGGCCACCCGCGCGCTCGTCGAAGGCATCGAGGGAGTGCGCGCGCGGGAGAGCCTGCTCGCGACGGTGCTCAGCCCGGTCGACCTGACCGAGTACTACGGCGAGAGCATCGGCCTCGACGCCAACGGCAGCCTGAGCCTCACCGTCCGCGAGTGGGACGACGGCTCGGAGCAGTGGACCCTGAAGACCGACCGCGCGACGATCTCGCGTATCTTCGAGGCCGGCGCCGACCAGACCGAGCTGCTCAAGAACTTCGGTGACTTCTACGCCTTTCTCGAGGAAGACTACGACCGCGCCGACCTGCTCAGCGACGACAGCCTGATCGACCTCGCGCTGCGCGGCCTGATCGCGGAGCTCGGCGACGACCACACGCGGATGATCTACCCGGTCGCCCTCGACGACATGCAGACCAAGCACGAAGGCGAGTTCGGCGGGCTCGGGATCACGATCACGGTCCGCGACGGCGCCCTGACCGTCATCACCCCCATCGACGGAACCCCGGCCTTCCGCGCCGGGATCGAGGCCGGGGACACCATCACCCACATCGACGGCGAGGCGACCGCCGAGCTGTCCCTGCAGGAGGCGGTCTCCCGGATGCGGGGCAAGCCGGACACCGAGGTCACGGTCACGATCGCACGCGAAGGCGCGTTCGACGCCCGGGACGTCACGATCGTCCGGGCGATCATCCCGCTGAAGTTCGCGCGCTCGACGATCCTCGACGGCGACATCGGCTACGTGCGGCTGACCTCGTTCAACTCCCGGCGCATCGCGACCGACCTGCGCGCGGACATCGCCGCGCTGCGGGCGGAGGGCGCGCGTGCGCTGATCCTCGACCTGCGCAACAATCCCGGCGGGCTCCTCACCCAGGCCCACGACGTCGTCGACATCTTCGTCGACGACGGCATCACGGTGGCCGTGCGGGGTCGTATCAAGGACGAGGTCCTGCGCGCGAAAGCGGACGACACCATCGAGGACCTGCCGCTGGCCGTGCTGATCAACGAGGGCAGCGCGAGCGCCTCGGAGATCGTCGCCGGCGCGATCCAGGACTACGAGCGGGGCGTCGTGATCGGCGAGAGGTCCTTCGGGAAGGGCTCGGTGCAGATGGTGCTGCCGGTCGACCCCTTCGACTGCGCGATGGCGCTGACCATCGCCAAGTACTTCCTGCCGAGCGGCCGCACGATCCACAAGCACGGCGTCGACCCGGACACCGTGATCGAGCTCAGCGACGAAGAGCAGCGCGCCGTCGCCCGGGTCAGCCTGTACGACCAGGACTGGCAGCCCGACGACCGGCAGCTCGACGAGGCCCTGCGCGTCCTGCGCGAGGCCCTGCGGCCCTGATCCCGCCATGCTGCTGAGGAACCGCACGGTCGCCGGCATCGTCGCCGGCGAGCTCGACCTCGTCTTCCGGCGCTGGAAGAGCGCGCGGGCGAAGGCCGGCGGACGCCAACGCACCCACCTCGGCGAGCTCCGCATCGAGGCCGTCGAGGTCGTCACGGCCGACGCGATCAGCGCGCAGGACGCTCGCCGCGCGGGCTACGAGAGCCGTGACGCGCTGCTCGCCGCCCTCGCCGGACGGGAGGGCGCGATCCACCGCCTGACGGTGCGCTTCGCCGGCGCCGATCCGCGCCTGGCGCTCGCCGCCCAGGCGACGCTCAGCGCCGTGGAGCGCGCCTCCCTCGCCGCGCGCCTCGCCCGCAAGGACCGCACCGAGGCCTGGACCGACCGCACCCTGCGCGCGATCGCCGCGGGCGAGGGGACCCGCGCCGCCGAGCTCGCCGCAGGGCTCGGCTGCGCCGACCTGAAGAAGCTCAAGCGGCGGGTGCGGCAGCTCAAGGAGCTCGGCCTGACCGAGTCGCTGCGGATCGGCTACCGGCTCTCGCCGCGGGGGCGGGCGTGGCTGGACGGGGAAGGCGCCGGCGGTCCGTGACACCGCGCGCCCTCGATCCGCTCGGGATCGGGAGCGGAGCCGGGAGCGGAGCCGGGAGCGGTCTCGGTCGGGATCGGGATCGGTCGCCGATCGCCCTACGCCAGCGCCTCCCCGCGCATACCGCGGGCGAAGGCGTCCTGCGGCGCCATGCCGAGCTGGCTGAACAGGCCGAGGAAGTCCCAGTGGTCGTAGGCCTCGACGCCCTGGTCGCCCTCGAAGCGGATCATCGACTGGCCGCGGAAGGTCACCGGCTTGCCCGAGCGCCGGCAGCGGGCGCGCATCGTGCACAGCACGGCGAGCCAGTCGCCCTGCTCGACGGCCTGGTCGATCGTGATCTCGATGTCGCTGACCAGCCCGCAGAACTCCCGGTGGAAGGCCTTGAAGCCCTCGGGGCCGATGCGCGGGCGGTCACCGAGGGTCTTGATCTCGGCGCTCTTCGCCATCATCTCCTCGATGACGCGGGTGTCCCCTTCCGCCCAGACCTTGTGGAAGAACCTCCGGCACAGCTCGATCTTTGCGGTCATCCTCTGCCTCTCCTTGCGCGCGATACCGGAGTCTACGGCCCCGCGCGCGAAGGAGCAAGCCGGCGCCCCCCGCCAACAAACAGCAGAGGCCGGCCTCGCGGCCGGCCTCGAAGGCTGCGTAGGGGAACGCTCTCTCAGGCGGTGGCCTCTTCGGCGGGAGCCTTCTCCGCGGCCGGCGCCTCATCCTTGGTCTCGCCGTCCTTGACCTCGCCTTCGCGGGCGAGCTCGGTCGCCTGGAAGATCGTGTCGAGCACCAGGCCCCGGAAGGCGCTGCGCTTGTTCCGGATGAAGCCGACCCAGCTCTCGGTCACCTTCTTCGTCTGCGGCACCAGGGTCCCGGTCAGGCCGACCACGCTGTCGGTCACGCCGTCCACCAGGCCGTCGATCGTCTCCATGGTCTTCTCGACCGTCTTCCGCGTTTCCACCATCATGTTCCTGTTCTCCTCGTATGACGCAGCCGCATGACGCCATGCGCTACACCAGACAGGATAGATCTATAGCGCAGCGCGTCAAGAGAGAATACCGGACGGCGGGGGATTTTTCTCCGCCGCCCTCCCGGCACCCGGATCCAGGCCGCTCAACGCGTCCAGCGCCGCCCCGCATCGATCATGGCGCGCAGCGTCTTGCGCCGGAAGGGGAGCTCGGCCGCCGGCGCCTGCAGGTGGACGACCACCTTGACGGGCCCGAGGTCGATCAGGCCCAGGGCGTCGCCGGTCGGCTGCCCGTCGCGTCGGATCACGACGCAGCCGCGGGGGAGCCCGCCGTGCTGCCAGAGCTCCCGCTCGCTGAAGTCGAGCGCGGGCTGCTGGGCGGCGAGGGCGTCGATCGCCGTGCCGAGGGCCTCGTCCGCCAGGCTGCCCCAGACCTCGAAGACCGTGCCGTCGGGCAAAGTGAAGCGGCCGGCGAGGTCGGGCCCGACGGCGCCGTCCGCCTCCCAGCCCGAGGACACCGACAGGGCGATGCCGAGGTCGGGGAAGGCGATCTCCTGGTCGAGCGCCGGCACGACCTCCTCCGGCAGATGCGGCGCACCCTCGTCGGCGAAGCGCACGCCCGCGAACAGGCTCGCCAGCGCCGGCTGCAGCTCGACCCCGGGCCAGGGGGCGCCGCGCACCAGGGCGCGGTGGATGCGCTCCGGATGGAAGAACACCGCCTGGCCGCACAGGGCGCCGCGCGGGTCGGTGTACTCGACGTAGGCCGCGATGCCGCCGTCGCCGAGGGCGAAGCTGCGGTAGCCGAGCACCGTGGCGCCGGCCTCGGCCAGGCCGGCGCCGAGCTCGGCGACCGCGGCCTTGAGCTGGTCGAGGCTGGTGGTCGGCGCGGGCGCCGGCTCGGGGCGGAGCAGGAAGACCTGGACCGAGTCGCCGGGGCTCGCGTACCAGGCCTCGACCCCGGGGCTCGCGCTGGTGCGGGAGCCCCACTCCGGGGGCAGCTCGACGCGGAGGTCCTGGGCGGCGAGCGACAGGGAGAGGAGCAGGAGCCAGCGCGTCATTTCCCTTCGAACTCCGGCTTCTGCTTCATCAGGAAGGACATCATCCCCATCATCACGTCCGAGCTCTTGCCGAGCGCCGTCTGGTGCCGCGCCTCGCGCTCGAGGGCGGCGTCGATGCCCGCGGACAGGTTGTCGTAGACGCTGCGCCGCGAGCGCGCGAGCGCGAGCGGAGCCAGGCCGGCGATGCGCTCGGCCGTCGCCTGCACCGCCGCGTCGAGCTCGGCCTCGGGCACGACGCGGTTGAGCAGCCCGATCGCCTCCGCCCGCGCCGCGTCGACCTTCTCGGCGGTCAGGATCAGCTCGAGGGCACGGCCGAGGCCGACGATGCGGGGCAGGAGGAAGGTCCCGCCGCCGTCCGGCTGCAGGCCGATGCGCGGAAAGACCTCGGCGAAGGAGGCCGCCGGCGAGCCGATGCGCAGGTCGCAGGCCAGGGCGATGTCGCAGCCGAAGCCGACCGCCGGCCCGGGCACCCGCGCGATCACCGGTGTCTGGCTGTGCCACAGGGCACGGATCACCGGGTGGTAGCGCTCGCGCAGCACGGTGCCGATCTCCAGGCCCTCCCCGGAGCCCATCTGCTCGGCGGCGGCCTTGAGGTCGGCTCCGGAGCAGAAGCTCGGGCCCTTGCCGGTCACGACGATGCAGCGCACCTCGGCGGCCTCGTCGGCGGCCCGGATCCCCGCTGCCAGCGAGGTGAGGGTGGCGAAGTCGAGCGCGTTCTTGCGCTCGGGGCGGGCGATGCACAGCCAGCGCACGCGCCCCTTGTCGGTGATCTCCACGGTGCTCATCGCGCGTTCCTCCCGGGGCTTCGCGGCCCGATCTTGCCTGTTTCGACGCGCTATGATACCTCTTTTCTTCAGGATGGGCCCGGATCCTTCCTCTCCAGCGCCGAAGGACCTCTGTGGAAAGCTTCGAAGCCCTGCTGTTTGAAGAGCTGCGCGCCGGGCGCGCGATCGAGCGGGGCGGGCCGGTGTACTACCGGCACCGCTGCGGCTACCTGCCCGGTCGGGTCGCGATCACCGAAGAGCGCTTCTTCAGCAAGCTGAGCGACGAGGCCTACCTCGCCGCCCTGCACGCGCGCTACCGGCGCTTCGGCGAGATGTTCTTCCGGCCCCGCTGCCACGACTGCGCCCTGTGCCTCTCGCTGCGGGTGCGGGTCGAGGAGTTCCGCCCCTCGCGCCGCTTCCGTCGCGTCTGGAAGCGCAACGCCGACATCCGCGCCGAGATCGGCCCGGCCCGCACCGATCCGGCGGTCGTCGCCGTCGCCAACGCCTTCCACCGCCACCGCACCGACGTGCGCGGCTGGTCGCGCAACGTCTACACGCCGGGCAGCTACGAGGCGCAGTGGTGCGCGGGCCCGGTGTCGGCCTCCCAGGTCCGCTTCTACCGCGGCGAGCGGCTCCTCGGGGTCGGCATGTTCGACGACCTGGTCAACGGCCAGACGGCGGTGATCTTCCACTACGTCGAGGCCTGGAAGCCGGACAGCCCGGGCACCTACAACATCCTCTGGCTGCTCGAGCGGGCCCGGCAGCGCGGCCAGCCCTACGTCTACCTCGGCTACTACGTGCCGGGCTCGCAGTCGACGAACTACAAGGGCCTGTTCCGGCCGGCGGAGATCCTGGTCCGCGGGCAGTGGATTCCGCTCCCCGCGAACCTGTATCCCGAGCGGAATCCGAGCGGACGTCCGCCGGAGAATCCGTTTCTGCACGAGGCGTGATTTGAACCACGGAAGCCGATGGCGTACACTTCGGAAGTTCCCGCACACCGTGACGATGAGGCGATGGTCCGGATGATTCCGCTCCCCCCACGCAGGATCGGCCGATGACGCACCAGAGCTCTCTCAGCAAGCTGGAGTCGCGCCTCAAGATCGGCGACATCTTCCAGATCGACGACACCGAGGGGGCGCCCTACCGCTTCCTCTTCGTCAACGCCAACGCGCAGACGCTCTTCCTGCGCCACCCCGAGAACGGCAACATCTACCGGGTGCACTTCCGGCACTTCAACCTCGACAGCATCCAGATCGTCGGCATGCGCTCGGTGCTCTTCCCCAAAGACCATGTCCTGATCACCAGCCAGCGCGGCAACGAGCACGAGGGGATCTTCATCGAGGAAGGCGCCGGCGTGATCACCCTGCGCCTGCAGAACAACGTCGCCGGCAAGGTCGACAAGCGCAGCCTCGACCCTGCCCGCTGCTACATCCTGTACGAGACCCCGAAGCCGCAGGTGTTCGACCTGATCCAGGCGGTCAGCCGCTCGGGGAACCGCTACCGCGGGCACCTGCTCGAGGTCACCAACGACGCCTTCCTGATCCGCACCGGCGACAACCGCACCGGCAAGCTGGTCTTCAACCGGCTCAAGGGCCAGCCGCGCGTGCTGGTGCCGATCGCGAGCCCGTCCAGCCCGAACCGCTGGCTGCCCTGAGTCCGCGCTACTCGTCCGGCGCGACCACGGTACAGATCTCGTCGAGGCGCTTCTTCGTGATCTCCGGCACCGTCGCATCCTGTGCGGGGTAGCCGACGACCACCAGCATCATCGCCTTCTCGTTCGCCGGCCGCCGGCACAGGGTGCGCAGGAAGCCCATCGGGCTCGGCGTATGGGTCAGGGTGGCGAGGCCGGCGTGGTGGAGCGCGGCGAGCAGGAAGCCGGAAGCGATGCCGACGCTCTCCTTGACGTAGTAGTGGCGGATCTTCGAGCCGTCCTCGGCGACGCCGTGATTCTGGGCGAAGACCGCGATCAGGAAGGGCGCCGTCTCGAGGAAGGGCTTCGAGGCGTCGGTGCCGAGCGGCTCGAGGGCGGCGAGCCACTCGTCGCTGGCGCGGCCGCCGTAGAAGGCGCGCTCCTCGGCTTCCGCCGCGAGCCGCACTTTCCGCTTCAGCGCGGGATCCTCGATCACCGCGAAGTGCCAGGGCTGCAGGTTGGCGCCGTTCGGGGCGCTGCCCGCCGCGCGGATGCAGTCGAAGATCACCGCGCGCGGGACCGGCTCGGGGCTGAAGTCGCGGACCGTGCGGCGGCGCTTGAGCTCGGCGTAGAAGTCCCGGGCCCGCGCCGCCATCTCCTCGGGCGCGCGGCGGACGAACGCCAGGGGGATCTGGGGGAGCGCGCTCACGGGTTCCTCCGGCTACATCGACAGCGAGCCTTTGCGGAAGTCGCTCGACGCGAGGTGCACGTTGATCAGCACCGGCTTGCCGGCCCGGGAATGCTCCCGCGCCTGCTGCAGGGTCTCGTCGATCTTCTCCGGGTCGGTCAGCAGCAGCCCGACGCCGCCGTAGCCCTCGGCGACCGTGTGGTAGTCGGTCTTGCGCAGCTCGGTTCCGAGCGGGGTGCCGAGGATCTCGACCTGGTCGCGGGCGATCTGCGCCCAGGAGGCGTCGGTGCCGACGACGGCGATCGGCGCGAGGCCGTGGCGCACGTAGGTGTCGAACTCCGCGAGGCTGTAGGCGCTCGAGCCGTCGCCCCAGATCAGCCACACCTCCGCCTCCGGCCGCACCAGCGCGGCGCCGAGGGCGAAGCCCCCGCCGACCCCGAGGGTGCCGAACACGCCCGGATCCAGCCACGCCAGCGGCGCCCGCGGACGCAGCACGTAGGAGGCCGTGCCGACGAAGTCGCCGCCGTCGACGACCAGCACCGCGTCGTCCTCGAGCATCGCCTCGAGCCGCAGGAAGAGCTGCAGCGGGTGGACCCCCTCGCCATGGTCGGCGCCGGCCTGGGTCGCGATCTCGGCGTCGCGGGCCGTCTCGCGCGCCCGCACCGTGTCGAACCAGGCCTCCCGCCCGGCGCCGCAGTTGCCGGCGGCGGCGGCGAGGCGGCGCAGGAAGTCGCCGGGGTGCATCTGCAGGCCGATGTCGGGCTTGCGGTTCTTGCGCAGGTCCTCGCCGCTGAGGTTCGCCGCGACCAGCTTGGCCTTGCTGCTGATCTTGCGTCCGTAGCCGAGGCGGAAGTCGAAGGGGAAGCCGACGATCAGCGCGAGGTCGCACTCCTTGAGCGCCTTCGTCCGGGCGTGACGGAACTGCACCGTCGAGGAGCGCCCGAGCAGGCCGCGGGCCATGCCGCCCAGCCAGGTCGGGATGCCGAGGGTCCTGACCGCGTCCGCGAGGGCGGCGGTCTCGTGGGGCGCGACGTTGACCAGCGCCTGGCTGCCGATCACCATCGCGGGCCGCTCGGCCTCGCGCAGGGCGGCGACGACGCGCTGGATGCGCGCCGTCGGGTTGCTGAGCTGCGGCAGCTTGAAGCTCGGAGTCAGCGACTCGACCGGCAGGTGCGGAGCGTGGAACTGCCGGTACAGATGGCCGCGCAGGTACCACTCGAGGGCGCGGGCGCCGATGCCCTTGGCCTTCTCGACCCCGCTCTCCTTCATGAACCACTCGCGGACGGTCTCCTCCGGGTAGAGCAGATCGACCGGCACCTCGATGAACACCGGCCCGGGGACGCCGTCGCAGGCGATGTGCAGGGCCCGCGTCACCGCGGGCTCGAGGCCGGCGATGGTGCTGACCCGGGTCGCCCACTTGGTGGTCGGGCCGAGCAGGGAGAGCTGGTCGATGTCCTGCAGCGAGCCGCGCCCGCGCAGGATGGTCGCGGTCGCGCCGCCGAAGACCAGCAGCGGGGACTGGGCCATCTGCGCGTTCTTGACCGCGGTCAGGGTGTTGGTGACGCCGGGGCCGGCGGTGACCGCGGCGACGCCGGGCACGCCGCTCATGCGGGCGACGGCGTCGGCGGCGAAGACCGCGCTGACCTCGTCGCGCACGTCGACGATGCGGATGCCGTGGGTCTGGCAGCCGGTCAGGATCGGCGAGATGTGCCCGCCACACAGGGTGAACAGGAAGCGCACGCCGTGGCGGGCCAGGCACTCCCCGATGATCTCGCCGCCGTGCTCGTACGCCATCGGTCCTCCTCGCGGGCTCAGCGTCGCGGAAAGGGCGCAAGATACCGCTGGTGGCGCGGTGTGTCAACGATCGCCAGGGCTCCGGCACGCGAGCAGGTCCGCCGGCTGTGCGGGCTGTAGGCATCGACGCCGCGCCGCCGAGCGGGTACAATCCGCCCTTTGCCCTGCTGGAGGAAGCCCCCGATGCCGCGCGTGCCGCTGCTGCTGTTCCTGCTCGCCCCCTTGTGCGCCCAGATCGACCATGAGGGCGTCCAGTACACCCTGCCCTCCTCCGCCGATCACGACGACGCGCTGCGCGAGGACGGACGCATCTTCGGCTTCAAGCTGCGCGAGGCGGACGGCCAGCTCGAGGTCGCCCGGGTCATCCCCCTGACCCCTGCGGCGCGGGCCGGGCTCCGGGCCGGCGACCGCATCCTCGCCGTCGGCGGCGAGCCGGTGGCCAGCCTCGCCGCCTTCAGCGACCGCGCGGCCCGCAGCCCGGGCACCGTCGTCGACCTGCGGCTCGAGCGCGACGGCGCCGCCCTCGAGCGCACGGTGCGCCCCTGGGCCCTCAGCGGGCTGTCGATCCGCACCACCGGCAGCTTCCGGCTCGCGGTGGTGCCGGTCGCCTTTCCCGACCGCGCTCCGCACGCCGCCCAGACCCGTGAGGCCCTCGACGCACAGTTCTTCAGCCGCGGCGAGTACCGCGAAGACCCGTACGGCAAGCGCGCCTTCGGCAGCGTGGCGGACTACTTCGACGAGAACTCCGCCGGCCGCTTCCACCTCGACGGGCAGGTCTTCGACTGGGTCGAGGTGCCGAGCAGCTGGCAGGACAACGCCGGCGCCTCGATGCTCGGCACGAGCTTCGACGGCTACATGGCCGAGGCCCTCGCCCTGCTCGAGGAGCGCGAGGGGAAGGACGTGCTCGCCCGCTTCGACGCGGTCAGCTTCGCGACAGCCGGCCCCCGGGGCCCGCGCGGCGGCGCCCTGTGGCCCCACGCCAGCGGCCTGCTGCACGGGCGACGGGTGCTGCGCTACTACACGACCGCGATCGGCGACGAGCGGCTCGAGACCATCGGCGTGCACTGCCACGAGTTCGGCCATGTGCTCGGCCTGCTCGACAAGTACGGCTCCGCCCACGCGACCGGCCTCGGGGTGTTCTGCTCGATGGCGGTCGGCCACCGCGGCGGCGGCCTGTCCGGCGACGCCCGGCCCTTCCACCTGTGCGCGTACTGCAAGCTACGGCTCGGCTGGCTCGAGCCGCAGCTGCTCGATCCGCACGTGCCGGTCGACCGCGCCCTGCACGCGGTCGAGGGCTCCGCGTCCCAGGCCTACCTCATCCCGAAGAACGATGCGGGCGACGAGTTCTTCCTGCTCGAGAACCGACAGCGCGTCGGCTTCGACACCGAGTTCCCGGAGACCGGCCTGTTGATCTGGCACGTCGGCGAGCCCCTGCGCCAGCTGCGCTCGTTGCAGTTCAGCTACTCGATCGACCTCGAAGAAGCCCACGGCCGCGGCGGTCCGACCGGTTCCCACGTCGAGCTGCGCAAGGTGCCCTTCCCCAGTGACGGGCGCACCGCCTTCGGCCCGCGGACGGTGCCCTCCTCGGGCTCGCTGACCGGGTCGAAGCTCGTCTCGCTCAGCGGCATCGCGCGGGTCGACGACGCGATCGTCTTCCACCTCGGCCCCGACGTGATCCCCGACGGCGGCGAGCCGCCCCCCGGGCTGGCCGACGAGGCGAAGGAGGTCGCGCGGCTGTGGCTGGCCGGGGTCGTCGACTCCCTGCGCGAGCAGGTCAGCCTGCGCCGGGTCGACGCCCCCGACAACGAGGGGCTGCAGGAGCTGGAAGCGGAGCTGCGCCAGGTCGCGAAGAAGCTCGCGGGCGGCGAGCCCGTCGACGCCGAAGAGACCGGCCGCGCCCTGCTCGAGGCCTTGCGCAAGCTGCTGGAAGAGGGCTGAGGCGCCGATGGAGGAGCGGGAGACCTGGCAGCTGCTCGAGGCGACCAGCCGCTCGTTCTACCTCAGCCTGCGTTTCCTGCCCGCCGCCACCCGCCTCAGCGTCGGGCTCGCCTACGCCCTGGCCCGGGCCGCCGACAGCGTCGCCGACATCGAGCTGCTGCCCCGGGCCGACCGCCTCGCCGGACTCGAGGCCCTGATCGCGGCCTTCCGCGCCCCCGACGACGCCGAACTCCCGCCCCTGCTCGCCCGCTGTCAGGAGGCCCTCGAGCACCCCGCCGAGGCCCGCCTGCTCGCCGCCCTGCCCGGTCTGCTGCGCGCCTACGCGGCGCTCCCTGCCCTCGACCGGCGCCTGGTCGGGCGGGTGCTCGAGACGCTGTGCGCGGGCATGGTCTGGGACCTGGAGCGCTTCCCGGGCCGGGACGCGCGAACGCTGACCGCCCTCGACGAGCCCGCCGAGCTCGACCGCTACACCTACCTCGTCGCGGGCTGCGTCGGCGAGTTCTGGACGGAGCTGCACGCCGCCCGCCTCGGCTGGCCCACGGGTCCGGAGCGGGAGCGGTTGATCGCGCGCGGGGTGCGGCTCGGCAAGGGCCTGCAGCTCGTCAACGTCCTGCGCGACTGCCCCCGCGACCTCGCCGCCGGCCGCTGCTACCTGCCGCGCACCGAGCTCGCCGCCCTCGGCCTGGCGCCCCGAGAGCTCCTCGACCCCGCCTGCGCGCCCCGCGCCTGGCCGCTGTTCGAGCGCTGGCTCGAGCGGGCGAGCGCGCACTTCGACGCCGGCTGGGAGTACTGCGCCGAGCTGCCGCGCGGCTCCCGGCGGCTGCTCCTGTGCTCGCTGTGGCCGCTGTTGCTCGGGGTGAAGACGGTGCGCGAGCTCTACCGGCACAGATCAGACTTGCTGCGCCGGGACAGAACCATCAAAGTAGCGAGGCGCGAGGTCTACCGCATGCTCCTCGCGACCCTGCTGCGCGTCCCCTCACGCGACGCCCTGGCCCGGCTGTACCGTGCCGAGCGCGCGCGCGCGCGGCGACACAGGAGGATGCGGTGCGAACCTCGCGCCTGAGCTGGCTCTTGCTCGTGCCCTGGCTCTCGGGCTGCATGTCGGTCTCGACCTGGGAGTGGGCGACGACCCCGGACGTCGTCACCGCGACCGGGATCGAGGCCCTCGCCCTCGACGCCCACGGCAACGGGCGGGCGACGGTGATCTTCGAGGACGGCGACGAGCGGCTGCTGATCTTCGACGCCGCCGACGGCAGCGTCCGTGAGGCGGTCGCGGCGGACACGACCCGCTGGCACGAGGTGGCCTGCCTGGCCCGGGCGACGCTGCCGACCGGGGCTGAGCTGCGCGCCGAGCTCCTGGAGGCCGGGCTGCCGCCCCCCGACCAGGAGCCGGTCTTCCTCGCCCTGTTCACCGACGAGCCTCCGACCATCTGGCGCTACGCCCACGCGATCTATCGCTGGCGGCCCGGGGACGAGCGCTGGGACGAGGTCTGGGCCCTGCCCATCCTGCGCACCGATCGGCCCCTGCGCCTGGTCGGGGCGATCGTCGCGACCCCGGTCACCTTCGCCTTCGACGTGGTCACCTTCCCGATCCAGGGGCCGGTGCTGCTGGTGCTGCATCTGGCGGAGTGAGGGCGTCGAGCAGCCCGGCGCCCAGCCGCAGCACCTCGTCCCCGCCGTCGCGCTCGAGGACGTAGGCGCCGGGCGCGAGCCCGCGCAGCCTCACGGTCCCGTCCGCCCCGGGGAATAGCCGGTGGCGGGCGCCGTCGCCGGCGACCAGCGTCCCGCCTCCCGCTACGCGCAGCTCGGCCGCGCCGTCGCGCCGCAGCACCGTCAGGGCCGCCCCGGAGTGCTCGAAGGGCACGGTGCTGAGCACCCAGCCCTCGCCGTGCCGAGCCGCGACCTCGAGCCGGTAGGAGTCCGGGGCCAGCCGCGGCAGCGTGAGGAGCTCATCGAACAGCGCGGGCGCCGTCGCGCGGCCGGCGCTGTCGATCACCCGGGCGACGCCGAAGCTGCCCGGCGGGAAGCGGACCTCCAGCCCGGGCCAGGGGCGCAGCACGACGTCGAGGGCGGGCACCCCTTCGACGGCGAGCCAGGCGCCGAGCTCCCCCGCCGCGAGCGCGAGGGGCAGGTCGGCGCTCGCGACCGGGAGCCACAGCCCGCCCCCGCGGTCGGTGCGGGTCGCGTTGACGGCGACTGGATGGACCGTGCCGCAGGCGTCCTGCAGGCAGGGGGTGCAGTCCGCGCCGGCCAGGGGCGCGCCGGGCAGGTCGATCAGCCGGGCGCGGACGGGCTCCTGCCACTGCAGGCTGACCGTCGCCAGGGCGCTGTCCGCGGTCAGGTCCAGGACACGCCGCTCGGGGCGGTGACGCGGGGCGAGCAGCCACAGGTCGTAGACGCCGGCCGGCAGGCCGGCCAGGTGGAAGCGCCCGCGCGAGTCCTCGACGCGCTCGATGCGGACGCGCTCGCTGCGCGGGCGCGTCGCCAGCCAGGCGAGCGGGTCCTCGGCGGCCGGGAGCAGGGCGAGGGTGTAGGAAGCGAGCGGGCTGTGGTGGCCGCTCTCCTCGACCGCGCCGGACAGCTCGAGCGGCGGCCGCAGCACCAGCGGCTCCAGGGCGCCGGGGCCCATCAGCAGCCGCTCGGCGTGACCCTCCGGAGCTTCCACCGTCAGCAGCAGCGGGCCCTGCAGGGCGCTGACGTGGGCGAAGGAGCCATCTGCCGCCGCGACGCCTCGCTCGACCACGAAGTCCTCGAGCAGGCTGGTCAGTTGGAAGCGGGCGGGGACGCCCGCGCCGTCGGGGCGCACGACGCGGCCTTCGAGGAGGTCCCGACGCGGTTCCTCCGGTGGCGACGGCTGTCGCGGCGCCGGGACCGCGGCGGGCTCCGCCGGAGCGGGCTCCGCGGTAGGGACGCGCGCGGGAAGCTCGGGCGGTGACGGGGGACGGGGCGGCGGCGGGTCCCCGCAGGAGGCCACGATGAGGAGCAGCAGCGGCAGCGCGCGCATTTCCCTGCATCTCCTTTCTCCGGGCGCCCCCGCATCGGCCCGCCCCTACCGCGCGGCCCCGCGCCGCAACCCGTCGGTGAGCTTGACGTTGGACCGCGGGCCCCACTATCATGCAGCAGGATAGCGCGGCGTGGGAAGAGCTGCATCATGCCACTGCGGCTCGAGGTGATCGAAGGCGAAAGCCTGCACAAGGTCTACCGAATCGAGGACTTCGAGAACCGGATCGTCGGGCGCTCGGTCCACGCCGACATCACCCTCGACGATCCGCTGGTGTCCCGCAAGCACTGCCGGATCGAGGTCGGTGCCGGAACGTGCCAGCTCGTCGATCTCAACAGCTCGAACGCAACCCGCCTGAACGGTCGGCGGGTGCGCGGCGCGGTGCTCGTCACCGGCGACGAGCTGCGCATCGGCAGCCACGTCCTCGAAGCGACGCTCGAGACCCCCGAGGGCATCCCGATCGAGCCGGTCTGGAACCTGCGCTACCTGCTGCGCCGCCGCAGCCGGGTGCTCGTGTCCGGGCTGGTCGGTCTCAACGCCCTCCTCGTCGTGCTGCTGTGCCTGCTCTACATCGCCGACGACGGCGCAGCCCACGCGGTGCGTTGCCCGGTCGAGGGCTGCTCGCCGAGCGACGCCGAGGGCTCGGTGTTCTGCAACGTCCACGGCGTCGCGCTGGTCAAGTGGTGCGCGAGCTGCGGCGAGGAGTTCGCGAAGACCCGGACCCACTGTCCGCGCTGTGGAGCGGGCCCTTGACGGCCGCCCTGCCCCTTCCCCCCAGCGGAGTGGAGGGCTGATGCTGCCGCTGGTCGCGACGACCGATCCCGGCTGGTACGAGCGCGTCCGCCCGGCGCTGGACGCGCTCCTGGTCGACCACACCCACCTCGAGAAGCGGGCGGCCTCGAGCGCCCTGGCGATGATCTTCCGCTACACGGGCGTCCCCGGGCTCGCCCGCGAGCTCGCGCTGGTCGTGCGCGAGGAGATGGAGCACTTCTCGCGCATGCTCGCCCTGCTCGAGGAGCGCGGCCTGCAGCTCGTCAAGCTCGAGCCCGCCCCCTACGCCGCGCGGCTCGGCGCGAAGGTGCGCAAGGGTGCGGAGGAGGGTCTGCTCGACAAGCTGCTGGTCGCCGCCTTGATCGAGGCCCGCAGCTGCGAGCGCTTCGGCGAGCTCGAGCGGCGCCTCGACGACCGTGCGCTCGCGGACTTCTACGGGGAGCTGCGACGCGACGAGGCCCGGCACTACGCGCAGTACCTCGGGCTCGCGCGCCGTCAGTTCGGAGCCGAGGCGGTCAAGGACAGGCTCGCGACACTGGCCGAGGCCGAGTGGCAGGCCCTGGCCAGCTCCCGGGGCGCGCCGCGCCTGCACTCCTTCTGAGGAACGCGATGCCCAGGTGGACCTGCCAGTCCTGCTTCGAGCTCAATCCGCCGACCGCGGAGCGCTGCACGGCGTGTGGGGCCCACGCACGGAAGCGGCGACGGCGCCGCCGCCGGATGCCCGGACCCCGTCCCCCGCTGCTCAAGGGACCCTCCTCGCCGGCCAGCCGCGCCCGCCGCAAGCGCCAGCGCCGGGTGCGGCAGACCGTCAAGCTCGGCGTCGCGCTCGCCGCCCTGCTGATGTTCCTGTTCTGGTTGTGGCCCGAGCCGACGGTCGTCGTCGCGCCGCCGGAGCTCTCGGTGCTCGAGCTGCGGCCCGCGGCCTTCGGCCTGTACCGCGACGACCAGCTCGACGACGGCGGGCTGATCGTCGGAGGCCGCCTGCGCCTCGTCCACGCCGAGAGCCTGCGCGGCGTCGTGCTGCGGGCTCCCGGCGCGCGCGAGCTGCCCATCGAGCTGCGGGAGGACAGCACCTTCACCCTGGTCGTGCGGCTGTGGCCCGGGCGCAATGACCTGCAGCTCGCGGGGCTGCTGGCCGACCGGGAGCTCCCGATCGGCGAGCCCCTCGTCCTGTTCCGCGACGCGACCGGCCGGCGCGGGGCCGAGCTCCTCTTCCGCGGCCAGCCGCGCGAGGCCGCGGAGGCCCTGAGCAGCGCGCTGGCGGTGCGCGCCTCGGTGCGGGACGAGCGCCCGCTCAAGGCGTCCGAGCGCCGCGAAGAGCTCGCGCTGATGGAGCTGCACGCCCGCGCCCTCGCCGGCTCCGACCAGATCGATGCCCTCGCCGCCCTGCTCGCGACCGGAGAGTCGCGCGCACGGGAGCTGATCGGCGACAGCCTCGCCGTGCCGACCGTCCTGCGCTTCTTCGAGAGCTGCGCCGCCGGCCTGTCCCACCACGGCCGCCAGCTGCTCGCCACCCGCGCCCGCCAACAGGCCTTCGACGCCGCCGGCCACGAGCTCGCGCCCGCGCTCAGTCTGCCGCGCAGACGCTTCGCCGCCCTGCGCCGCCTCGAGCTCGTGCTCGCCGAGGAGGAGGGCCCGCTGAGCAGCGACACCCAGCTCCAGGGCAGCCTGGACGAGCTGCGCGCGGCCTATCCCGACGGCGTCGACGACCGGGTCGCCCTGCAGACGGCGTCGATCGCCGCCGAGACCCTCGGGACCCGCCTGCTCCGGGCGGAAGACCCGGCCGCGGCCGCCCCGCTCCTCGCCTTCGGCGCGACCACGATGCTGTCCCTGCTCGAGCTGGTGCCGCGGGCCGAGACCTGCCGCCGGGCGCTGCCCGACCGGCTGCAGGAGAGCGCCGCGGCGCTCGCGGCGGACGGCGCCGTCGACGCGGCGATCGCGCAGCTCGAGCTCGGCGCGCGGCTCCTGCTCGGCTGCATGCGCCTCGTCCCGGAGGAGACCGCCTACCTGGCCGGGGCGGCCGCCCTCACCCTCGAGCTCGCGGCTCTGGAGGAACGCGCGGGCCGGCCGGAGCGCGCGCTGCGCACCTACCAGGTCTACACGTTGCACTGCCGCTCCCTCCTGCGCAGACGCGCCCTCAGCCTCGACGAGGGCGCCGCCCGCGCCGAGGAAGCGCTCGGGCGCGCGAAGGCCGCGGTCGCCGAGCTCCGCGCCCACCTCCAGGCCGGCGGCGGCATCGACGACCGCTTCAGCCTGCTGTGGGACCAGGCCGTCGGCCACTTCGCGCTGTGCGTCGCGATCGCCGACGAGGTCATCGCCCGCAGCCCCGACCACCAGCCCGCCCTGCTCGCCGCGTGCGAAGCCTGGGCCGCCCAGGGCCAGCTCGCCTCCCAGACCGGCCGCCACGACCGGGCCGCCGCCTGCTTCGTCGAGGAGATCGCGCGCCGTCGGCGGCTGTGCGAGGTCGATCCGCGCAACCGCAGCCATCTGCGGAACCTCGCCGGCGCGCTCCGCGAGTTCGCCGCCCTGCGCGCGTCCCAGGGGCTCCCGGAGGCGGCCGCGGACCTGCGGGCGGAGGCGGACTTGGTGTATCCGGAGGAGTGATCGGGGGTCCGATTCCGATTTTGATGCAGAGTCCCGAACGTGCCCGTGCCCGTGCCCTCCGGCTCCGATTCCGATGCCGATGCCGATTCCGACTCCGATCCACCGCCCGCTATCCGACCGTCGAACGCGGCGGCTCGCCCGCCAGCCCGAGGAAGGTCGTCGCCTCCAGGCTCTCCGGCCCGGCTTCCTCCCGGATCCAGCGGATCAGCAGCGCGATCCCCGGCCAGGCCGCCGCTGGCTCGCTCTCGAGCACCCGGCCGAGGGCGCGCCGGCTCAGGGCGAGCACCCGCGCGGGGCGGGTCGCCTCGACGGTGCGCGGCCACGGCAGCTCGCAGAAGAGCGGCAGCGCCCCGACCAGCGCGCCGACGCCGAACCAGGCCTCGGGCCGGCTGCGGCCCCGCACGCACAGCTCCCCGGCGACCACGACGTACAGCGCCGAGCAGGGCTCGCCCCCGTCCCCCAGGCGCTCGCCCCGCGCGAGCTCCCGCACCTCGCACACCCCCGCCAGGGCGGACAGCGCCGGGCCGGAGGCGTCCTCGAACAGGCGGGTGCCGCGCAGGGCCAGGCGCCGGTTCCACAGGGAGGCGTCGGCCGCCGACCGCACGCCCGCAAGCTCGCTGCCGTAGCCCAGGCCGAGCGCGGGGGCGCGCCCGGGCCCGGACAGGATCGAGCGGCAGCGCTCGGCGACCAGGGCGAGGGTGCCGCGCGCCGCTCCCGCGTCGCTCTCGAGCAGCGCGAGGAAGGCCGCCCGGGGCAGGCCGAGCAGCTCGCTGGCCTCGGTCGCGAGCACCGTCGCCGCGCGCGGCTCCGGCGACAGCACCGCGAGCTCCCCGACCACCTCCTCGGGACCGACCTCCGCGAGCACCCGCAGCCCCCGTCGCACCTCCAGCCGCCCGCGGGCGACCAGCCACAGGGCGTCGCCCGGCTCTCCGCTGCGGAAGAGCACCTCCCCCGCCGCCACGGGCCGCGCCACGCAGCGCCGGGCGAGGTGGGCGAGCGCGCCGCCGCGCAGGTGCGCGAGCAGCGGCACGCGACGGAGCAGGCCGACCCGCTCGCGCAGCGCGGTGTCCACCGTCGTCGGCTGGCCGCGACCGAGGCTCGCCAGCCCGCGGCACCAGTCCCCGAGCTCGCGATCGGCGGCGACGGAGGCCTGCACAGCCTCCGCCGGGCACGACGTCCCGCCCAGGACCCGCAGCTGCTCGGCGGAGGAAGGCTGCTCGAGGAAGGCGAGCAGCTCGCGCTCGCGCGGATCGCGCAGCAACCCTTCGAGCGCCTCGAGCGCGAGCGCCCGGGCGTCGGGCCCCTTGCCGAGCCGCTCCCACACCTGCCACACCCGCGCCGCCGGCCCGCGCAGCGCCAACCAGCCGAACATCCGCTCGAGGGCCTCCGCGCGCTCTTCGCGCAGAGCGAGGCGCAGCTCCGGATGTTCCCCGTCGGCGCCGCACAGGCAGGCGAGCACCCGGCGCCCGCAGTCCAGCTCCCGCTCGAGCCCCGCGCGGAGCTCCTCCGGCGGCCCCACCGGCGGCTCTGGAGCCGCCGCCCGCAGGGCCCGCAAGGCCTCCGCCCGCTGCTCACCGTCCTCCGCCTTCGCGTGCCCGAGCAGGTGGGCGACCGCTTCCTCCCCACCGATGCGGCCGAGCAGCCGCAGCCGCCACGGCAGCGTCGGCGCCGCGTCCGTCTCGGCGCCCAGGGCCGGCACCGTCTCGGCGCCGCCGGCGAGGAGCGCGCGCGCCGCCGCCGGGCGGGTGTCTTCCCGGGCCAGGGCGGCGACCACGAGCGGCCACAGCGGCGGGGCCCCTATCCCTTCCGCCGCCCGCAGGGCCGCGATGCGCACCTCCGGCGCGGGATCATCGAGCAGCGGGGACAGCTCCCGATGCAGGCGGGAGTCGCCGATGGCGCCGAGCCGGCGCGCGCCCTCTACGCGCTCCTCGGGGTCCGTCGAGCCGAGCTGGGCGAGCAGCAGCGGGCCGACCCGCAGGGCGCCGCGCAGGCCCCCCGAGCGCAGCAGCGCGACCGCCGCCGCCCGCCGCAGGGCCGGCTCGGCGTCGGTGAGGGAGGCTTCCGCCGCGGCGACGCCCGCCTCCGGATCGCAGGCCGCCAGCCCGCGCAGCATCGCCCCCCGCTCCCGTGCGCCCCGCTCGCGCTGGTGACACGTGGCGAGCCGCGCGGCGAGCGCCGGTCGCGGCTCCTCCTCGAGCGCCAGGGCCGCGCGCCGCCGGACCCCGGGGTCGGGGTGCGAGAGCGCCGCCGCGCGGGCCTCGTGGCGCAGCGGATGCCCCGCCTCGGCGAGCTGCTCGAGGGCGAAGCGCGCCTCGCCGGCCGTCCCCTCCCGAGCCCGGACCGCCAGGGTGCGGGCGACCGCCGCGTCGAGGGGCAGGGCCTCGCCGACCAGGGCGTGGCGCTGCAGGGCCTCCCCCAGGCCCCGGCGGTAGGCGCCGAGGGCGAGGCGCGCGCCGAGCGCCCAGACCAGGGCGACCGCGCACAGGATGCCGAACAGCACCCGCGGCGAGGCCTCGAGGGGCCCGAGCAGGAGCAGCAGCAGCCCGCCCGCCAGGCCCGCCCCGAGCTGGCCGGCCAGCGACTCCCCGAGCTCCTGGGCGGCGGCGCGGGGGCCCGCCGGCAGCGGCCGGAACAGGGTGAGGTAGAGCGGGGTGTCCAGGCCCTCCTCGACCGCGAGATGCAGCACCCACAGGCCGGAGGCGAGCACGAGCAGCGCGCTCCCGGGCGGCGCGACCAGCAGCAGCACGGCGCCGAGGGCGAGGGCGAGGGGCGCGACCAGCAGGGCGCCGCCCAGTCCGAACCAGCCGACCGCCCGGGCGCTGAGCAACAGCTGCACGAGCAGGGTCAGGATCGAGGTCGCGGCGGCCAGGCGGCCGAGCAGCCCGGCGAGGGCGTCCGGGTCGGAGAAGCGCTCCTCGACGACCAGGAAGAAGGCGTTGTCGAGCACGGTGAAGGCGAAGGCCGAGAGCGCCGCGACGGCGAACAACACCCGCACCAGCGGCTTGGCGAGCAGGGGCCGCAGGCCGGGCGGCCGCGCTTCCTCCTCGTCGTCATCCTCGAAGCGGTCCGCGAAGCGGCGCACGATGCGCAGCTCGAGGAGAAAGCCGACCGCGCAGAAGGCGGCCGCGATCCAGACCAGCTCTTCGCTGCCGAGCCAGCCGACCAGGGCCGGCATCGACAGCCCGGTCAGCGTCGCCCCGAGCACCCCTCCCGCCCCCGCCAGTCCGGCCAGGCGCCGGGCCTGGCGGAGGGTGAACAGGCGGTCGGTGTTCGCGTAGGAGACCAGCAGCAGCGCGACCAGCAACACCTCGGCCCCGACCGCGGCGCCCGCGACCGCGAGCGGCAGGCCGACGGCGAGCAGCCCGCGCAGGCCGACGCAGGCCAGGGCGAGCGCCGCGAGCTGCAGGAGCACGAAACGCGCGCTGCTCACCCGCTGGCCTACCCGCGCCGCGAGCAGGCCGGCCAGCGGGTTGACGACCGCGACGGCGATGTACAGCCAGGGCAGAGCGTCGCTGTCGTAGACATCGAGGAAGGCGCTGATCGTCACCGCCGGCAGCAGCACCGTCGGCACCGCGAGGCAGGCGAGCAGCCCGGCGAGATGCGCGAGCAGGCTGCCCTCTCCGGGGCGCAGCCGGAACCAGCGACGCAGCATCGAATCTCCCTCCGGGGCGTGTCTTCCACGGCCATCGTCGCCAGTCTACCGCCGCCGCGCCGGCGCGGCGAGCTGCCCCGCCTCCCTCGCCCCGCTCGACGCTGGGCGCCGATTGGGCTACACTGGCGCTTCCCCGGGGGAGGCGGGCCGTGAGCGTCGAAAATGACCGCAGCAAGCGCGTGCGCGTCCGGCCAGGCTACCGCTTCGGCGGCGCCGACGGGCAGCGCTTCGAGATCGTCAAGCCCCTCGGCGTCGGCAGCCAGGCGGCGGTCTACCGGGTGCTGGACACCCGCCTGCAGCGCGAGGTCGCGGCGAAGATCGTCAAGGAGAGCCTCGGCCTGGAGGCGGTCGATCTCTTCCGCAAGCGCTTCGAGCGCGAGCTGCGCCTGACGGCGAAGTTCCAGAGCCCGCACATCGTGCAGATCTTCGACTGCGGCGAGCTCGACAACGGCGCGCCCTACGTGATCATCGAGCTGATGGAGCACGGCGGCCTCGACCACGTCCTCAAGGGCTCGATGCGCCAGCGCCGCTACCTGCCGGTCCGCCACGTGCTGTACTGGGCGCGGGGCATCGCCCTCGGCTTGCTCGCCCTGCACCGGGTCGGGGTGGTCCATCGCGACATCAAGCCGGCCAACGTGCTCGTCGCCGCCGACGGCACGCCGAAGATCTGCGACCTCGGCATCGCCAAGGAGCTCGAAGGCACGCGCCTGACCGAGGTCGGGATCACGATGGGCACGGTCGGCTTCATGGCGCCGGAGCACATCCGCGGCATGCCCGGACCCCAGTCCGACATCTTCAGCCTCGGGGTCAGCATCTACCTGCTGCTGATGGCGCGCATCCCTCCCCAGAAGAAGATCAACGGCTACATGGTCGGGCTGATCGAGCCGCAGGCCTGGCGGCACGTGCCCCGGGAGCTGCTCGGCTTCCTGCACCGCTGCACCGACCAGGAGCTCGGCCGCCGCTTCCAGAGTTGCGAGGAGCTGCTCGAGGCCCTCGCGGCCTTGCAAGTGGTCGAGATCCCGGGGCGGCCGGTGGTCGCGGACGAAGACCTGCCCCCGCTGCCGACGGACAACTTCTTCCGGCCGGAGAGCTCGGCCACCGTCGACCTGCCCGGGGCGACCCTGCCGCTGCCGAGCGAGCTGATCGACCTGCAGCCGGCGACCTCGCCGCTGTCGACGACGCCGAGCTCGGTCAGCGATCCGCACAGCGCCACCCGTCCCCTGCGCGCCGAGCGGGAGGGCATACCCCCGACCGCGCCGCTGCCCTCCCCCGAGGGCATCGCCCAGGCCCGGGAGGAGGACGACTCGGCCCTCATCAAGAAGCCGACCTGGAACCTGTCGGTCAGCCACGACGAGCCGGAGCCGCCGTCGACGGGCGACTCCTCCCTGTCGCCCTTCAAGCAGGGCGGCAAATGGAGCCTGGACGGCGACGGCGCCCCCCGCCGCGGCGGGCGCACGCTGACCCTGGATCTCGAGCCGACCGGCGGAACGCCGCACGTCGAGAGCGACGCGGCTCCCGCGCTGCCCGCCCTGCCGGAGCCCGAGCCCCTGCCCGTCCGGCCGAGCTCCGCGGCGGTCGAGGCCCTCGGCGTGAGCTCGAGCACCGCGGCGGTGCCGACCGCCCGGAGCAGCGGCTCGCTGATGTTCACCGGCAGCGGCTCCTCCGACTCGGCCGTCCGCCTGCGCCGCAGCCTCGCCGATCCCGACACCCGGATCGTCCCGGGCTGGGGCCACGACCTCGCCAGCCTGCGCGGGCTCGACCCGGAGGCGATCGAGCTGTACGAGGCGCTGCCCGCCGAGCCGACCCGCCTCGGCGCCCTGCGCGCCGGCCGGAAGGAGCTGCAGGCACCCCTGCAGGCCCTGATCGAGGCGGGCTGGGCGCGGGTGACCAGCGCGGCGGCGGAGGCAGGGTGGGAAGCCGCGCCCCCGCCGACCAGCGGCCTGGGACGACTCGGCCGCCGCCTGCACCTCGGGCTGGCCTGGCTGCTGCTCGGCCTCGCCGCCGCCGGCCTGCTGCTCCTGCGCGTCCCGCCGCCCGTCGTCGCCCGCGGGGTGCCCGCCGCCTGGGCGCGCGTCGCCGTCACCGACGCCGAGAGCCTGCAGCCGCTCGCGGGCTCCTGGGCCGGCGTCGGCGAGGTCGTCGCCCGCACCGACGCCGACGGCCGCGCCGAGCTCTACGCCCCCGACCCGTTCGAGGCGCTCACCGTCGGGCGGGCCGGCAGCGTGCTGCGCTCCGTGCCGCTGCGACGCTCCCTGGCAATCGAGCTGGAGCCCTCCGCCGTCGCCCTCGACGCCGACGCCGACCGCATCGTCGCGCAGCTCGAGCTCGGCGTGGACGGCGCCGACGGCCTGCGGATCTACTCCGGTGCCCTGCCGGTCCAGACCCGGCCCATCGGCTCCGCGGAGCTCGAGCTGTCGAGCGCCTCGGGGGTGTCCGAGCTGCTGTGCGTCGCGGTCGGCGGAGGCGTCAGCCGCGGCGCCGTCTACAGCCCCGTGCAGGAGCGCACCGCCCGCGTTGTGATCTCCGCCGGCGAAGTCGAAGAGCTCGTTTTCCGCGCCCCGGTCTGGCCGGGCGACGCCAGCCCCGCGGTGCTTGTCGAGCTGCCGACCCGACGCGGCGAGCGCGCGGCCTGGATCGTCTACGCGACCGGAAGCGTCGCCGAGGACGGCTGCGGAGCGCGCTGTGTGCGGCCTCCGGTCGACGATGCGCGGGTGCGCTACGTCGCGACCTTCAGCGGCACCCCCGAACGACGCGCGGAGCTGCACGTCCCCCTGGCGCGCGCCCTCGACAGCGGCGTCCCCCTGCCCCCCTTCCTGCCAGCGCTGCTCGCCCGCTTCGAGGTCGAGCTCGACGGCCGCGTCCCCCGCGGCGAGGTGCGCTGGGCGGCCCCGGCCCTGCCCCGTCTGCACCAGCGGCTGGTGCTCCGCGACGGGACGGCGGGCCCGGCGCTGTGGAGCATCGAGCTCGCGCCGGACGCGAGCGCCTTCCGCTTCCCCCGCCTGCCCGCCGAGCTGCGGCGCTGCCTGCAGGCCGCGCGCGGGACGCCGGTGCTCGAGCTGGTCGTCTCGCAGACCGAGGGGGAGATCGTGCGGGTGCAGCGGGAGCTGTTTCCGCTGCGGTAGCTTGGGCCGGCCGGCCTTGCCGGATTTCACTCAATGTGGAGCGGGGGCGCAGAGGGGGATTTCAACGCAGAGGCTCAGAGGCGCAGAGGCGCAGAGCGAGCCTCTGCCGGCGGATGCGGGATCGCGATGGTGCAGGGGGAGGGCCGTCGGATGTTCCGGACCGTGTATAGCTACTCTTTTCTTCTCCTCCCGCCCCCTACTCCAACGCCTCCAGCCCCGCGTCGACCAGCTCGGCAAAGCGTGCGTCCCCGCGCAGCGCGTTGAAGGACGGATCCTCGTCGCGGATCTGGCGCAGCCACTGCACCACCGCCGCGTGCATCTGCGCGTCGAAGCCCGCCCGCACCACGGACAGCCGGGCGAGGCCCGCGGCGAGCCAGTCCCAGGCCCGGGCACAGGCCAGGGTGTCGCCGCTGGACTCCGCGACCAGGGCGGCGGCGCGGGCGGCGAGGATGTGGTCCTCCCAGACCGGCGGCTCCCAGCCGTCGCCCAGCGCCCGGGCGAAGTGCTCGTAGGCGCCGACGGTGTCGGCCGGGAGGGCGGCGAGGGCGAGGGCGAGGTGGTCCTCGGGACCGGCCGGCTCGAGCTCGCCCGCGACGAGCCGCGCCTCCCGCAGCCGACGCTCGCCCTCGGCCTTCGCGCCGCGATGCTGTTCGAGGGTGGCCAGGATCGACGGGTCGCCGGGGTGCTTGGCGAGCTGCTCCTCGAGGATTGCGATAGCCAGCTCCGCCAGCTCGATCACCTGGGAGAACGCGCCGAGATTCCAGGCCACGCTGTAGCGCCGCCAGAGGGCGTAGCTGAGGTCGAAGCGGAAGTCGTCGTTGTCGGGGTCGATCTCGATCAGCTCGTCGACCGCCGCGTGCAGCGCCAGGAAAGCCTCCGCGGCGCCGTCCAGGTCGCCGATCTGGAGCCGGGCCGCGCCGACCGCGTCGGCCACGCCACCGAGCGTCGAGAGCGCCAGCCGGTTGCGGCGCTCGTCGACCTGGCGGGCGGCGACCTCGAGGGCCTCGTCGAAGACCGGCATCGCGTCGGCAGGGCGCCCGAGCTCGAGCAGCAGGCCGCCGAAGCTCGTCAGGCTCTTGACCAGGTCGACGGCGTGGATCAGCACCGTCGGCTCGAGCGACACGGCTTCCCGCCGCGCCGCCAGACAGGCCACGAACAGCTCGACCGCCAGGGTCGGATTTCCCGCCGCCTGCTCGACCTGGGCGAGGCGCAGGCAGGCCTGGGCGTGGTCGCTGTGCATGCGGGCGGAGGGTTCCTCGGTCAGGCCGGCGGCCGTCAGCTCGAGGCACTCCTCGGCGACCGGCCGCGCCTCTTCCTGCCGACCGGCCTGGAGGTAGGCGTCGGTCAGGGTCGCCAGGGCCGCGAAGCGCAGGCGACCCGCGTCGACGCCTTCGGGGAAGGCGAAGGTGATCTCCCGGGCAAGCTGCGCCGCCTCGATCGCGCCCTCGATGTCGAAGGACTCCAGCCGCACGTTCGCGATGTTGTCGAGCACCCGCGCGTACTTGGTGTGGAGCTGGAAGGCGGTCGAGTCGAGGGCGACGAGCTGATCGAACTCCCGCGAGGCCTGCTCGAACAGGGCGAGGGCCTCGTCGCGCCGGTGCATCTCCCGGGCGAGCTCTCCGCCCCTGGAGATCGCGATCGCGTAGTCGGCGCGCAGCTCGGCGCTGGTCGGGTTGCCCTCGACGAGGTGCGCGAAGTGGTGGCGCGCTGCGGTGAAGTAGGGCTCGGCGCCCTCGAAGTCGCCGTCGATGGCGATCATGTCGCCGTTGCGGGACAACGACTTGGCGAGCTGCTGGCGCAAGTGATCGTTCGGCTGCTCGTCGAAGGCCGCATGCAACACCTCGAGGGCCGCGCGCAGCAGGGTCCGCGCCTCATCGCTGTCGCCCTGCGCCCACAGGGCATCGGCGAGGTTGTGCTGGGTGACCGCGAGGGTCATGCGGTCCTCGACCGCGCTGCCGTGGGTCTGGACCAGCGTCAGCGCCTCACGCATCACCTCTTCGGCATCCGCCAGGTGGCCGAGATCGAGGAAGAGATGCCCTTGCATGTTGAGGGCGCGAAGGCACTGGCTGGCGGCCATGCCCGACTTGTCCGCCGGGCCCAGGCGCGGGCGGATCAGCTCGAGGGCGGCCTCCGACGCGACGAGGCCGTCCTCGAGGCGGCCCTGCTGCCAGGCGAGCAGCGCGATGTTGGTGCGCAGGTTGGCGAGCTGTCCCCAGGTCAGCTCGGGCTCGCGGGCGTGGGCCTCGCGCAGGATCGCGTGGGCGGCGTCGAAGTGCTCGCGGGCCTCCTGCAGGTTGCCGGAGCGGTCCATCGCGAGGCGGCCGAGTGCCTCGAGGGCCACGCCGGTCGAGCGGCTGATCCGCTCCGCCTCGAAGTCGGTGTCGCGCAGCCGCCCCCAGCTGTCGGCCGCGAGGTCGGCGAGGTCGCGAGCGAGATCCTGGCTGGCGGCGTCCCCCCGGCGCAGGTTCGGCTCGATGCGCGTGGTCAGGATCGACAGGGCGTCGATCGCGATGTCGCCCTTGGTCTGCGAGTGGCGGTACGCTTCGCGGGTCTGGTGGAAGGCGACGCCGAGTCCGAGCGCCGCGAGCAGCACGACCAGGAGCATGCCGAGCTTCAGCCGCCGCCGCAGGCGCCGCTCGCTCGCCTGGGTGCGGCGCGCGCGGCGCACGGCGCGGGCGAGCCCCTCCTCCGCCGGGCCGAGGCGGGCGACCTGCATCTGGGCGAGGCCGAAGTCGCCCTGGTCGAGGGCGAAGCGCGCCCAGCCCCGGCGGGCTTCGGCCTCCCCCGCGGTCGCGAGGGCGTTCTCCGGCCACTGGCGCAACGCCTGGCCGAAGCCGGCGAGGGCGGCGCCGAAGTCCTCGTACAGGGCGTTGCGCTCTTCCTCTCCGACCTGCCCGGCAGAGGCGGCCCGCGCCCGCACTTCGTCGAGCCGACGGCGGGCGTCGGCGGCGAGGTCGAGGCTCTTCTCGTGGCTGAGGTAGGCGCGCAGCTTGCGCTGGAACTCGAGCACCGAGCCGTGGCGACGCATCGGCTCGGGGTGCAGGGCCTGCTCGACCAGCCCGCACAGCTCGTCGGGAATGCCCGGCGGGAGCGGATCGACCGTGCCGCACATCGCCTCGAGCATCACGTCCATGAAGCGGCTTCCGGAGCGGGGTGGGCGGCCGCAGAGGAGCTTGTAGAGGATCGACCCGAGCAGGTAGACGTCGGTCCAGGGGCCGATGTCCGCGCCCTCCCCGTTGGCGAGCTCCGGGGGCATGTAGGCCGGCGTCCCGCACATCCCGCGTACCTGCGAGCGGTGCCGCAGGTCACCGCTCGGCTCCGGGCCGAACTCGGTGGCGAGCCCCCAGTCCATCACCAGCACCTCCCCGAAGGCGCCGATCATCACGTTGCTCGGCTTGAGGTCGTTGTGCACGACCCCCTTCGAGTGGGCGAAGGCGATCGCGTTGCAGACCTGGAGCAGGGTCTCGAGGTGGAAGCGCAGCTCCTTGTCCCCGGCGCGCAGGATCTCGCTCCACGACCTGCCGCCGACCAGCTTCATCGCGAAAAAGGGCCGGCCCTGCCGGGTGCGGCCCGCCTCGTAGACCGGCACGATGTTCGGGTGCTCGAGGCGGCCACCGGTCATCGCCTCGGCGCGGAAGTCCGAACGGAAGAGCGAGCCGGTCTCCTCACCGTCCTCGGGCCGGGCCAGGGTCTTCAGCGCGACGCTGCGGCGCAGGCTGGTCTGGGTCGCGCGGAAGACGACCCCCATGCCGCCCCGGCCGATCGCCTCGTGGGCGATGAAGTCCTCGTCTTCGTGACCGTGTGGGACGGGAGGAGGCGGCGGCGGCGTGCGGAAGGAGCCCGTGGGCCGGAAGGTCGTCTCCGCCGACAGGGCCGCCCAGTCGTCGCGCGGACCGAGCAGGGCCTCGATGGTCGAGAGCATCGAGCTGTGATCCATGTCTCCCTCCTTCGCCCCCAGGATCGCGCAGCGGCGCCCGCGGAGCAAGAGGGAGCGGCCCTACTCGAGCTCTTCGATCTCCAGCTCGCGGATGCGCACCTCTTCGCAGCCGCCGGAGCCGAAACGCAGGCGGCCGTGCAGGGTCTCCTCGTTGCCGAAGCGGCGCCGGAAGAACAGGTCGCCGTCCAGGGCGATGGTCAGCGTCTTCTCGCGGTCGCTCCAGACGATCTCGTAGCGGTGCCAGGCCCCGTTGACCGGGTTGCGGGGGAAGTTCTCCCACTCCTTGATGCGCCACGTCTCCGGCTCGTTGCGCGCGAAGCCCGCGTGCGGCGGCTCGCCGTTCGGCAGGAACAGAGCGGCGACCAGATCGGTCTCGGTCTCCGGGGCGGCGTCGAACATCACGAAGATCGCCGCCTCTTCCCCCGGGATCTCCCGGTACTGCATGTCGAAGGAGAGGCGGAACTCACGGGGCAGGCCCTCGCTGTTGAGCTGGGCCTCGGTCATCCGCCCGGTCCCGTTGTCGGTCAGGCGCAGCTCGCCGCCTCCGACCTCACTGCCCGGGCCGCGCTGCCCCCGCCAGCTCCAGTTGTCCGGGTCGTCGAGCAGGCCGTCACCGACCGGCTCTTCGGGCGCATCCGGCGTATCCGGCGTATCCGGCGCGTCCGGATCGTCGAGGCCGCGGCGGTGGGGCTCGGCCTGGCCGAGGTCCTCGGGGAGCTGGATGCCGACGATCGACGGCCGCAGCTCCTGCACTCCCTCGGGTCCCATCGCCGTCGGCGCATCGTCGTCGTCGACCCGGATGTTGATCCCCTGGGCCTCGAGCCAGTCGCGCGCGGCGGCGCCGTGGATCGCAAAGCCGCGGCTGTCGAGCCGGGCGTTGTTCAGGCTCTTCGCGCGCACCACGCCGATCCAACGCCCGCCGGGATCGACCAGCGGCCCGCCGCTGTTGCCCGGATTGACCGAGACGTTGGAGACGATCTGGCCGAGGTCCTCGCGCACGGCAGAGATCAGGCCATCCGTCAGCACCAGGGTGTTCGCCATCTCGCCCATGTCGCCGTAGCCGTAGGCGTACACGCGCTGCCCCTCGCGGATCGAGCCGAGGTTGAGCTTGAGCGGCGTGCCGCGCTCGTCGACGTCGATGATCGCGAGGTCGAGCTCGTCCTCCATCGCGACGAGCGTGCCCACGATCGTGCCGTCGGAAGTCACGATGCGCACCTCGCTCGGCATCTCCCCGGTCACCTGCGCGATGCCCTCGATGACGTGGGCGTTGGTGACGATCGTGCGGCTGGTGACGTAGAAGCCGGTGCCGATGACCATGTCGCGCATCTGCTCGATGCGCTCGGCCATCGCCCGGTCAAACTCCTCTTCGAGCTGGCGGAAGAACTCCTCGGCCTCGGCCTGCTCGCGCGCTTCCTCCTCGGCGACCATGCGATCGCGCTCGGCCTGCCAGCGGCGCTGCTCGATCGCCGAGGTCTGCTCGAAGATCGCCTGGGAGACGTCGCGCAGCCCGTCCCGCAGCAGCGGCTCGAGGTCCTCGAGCCGCTCGAGGTCCTCGTCGAGGTCTTCGTAGGCGGCGAGCTGGGCGTCCTCGTCCTCGAGCTCCGCGACATCCTCGACCTTGCCGAGCAGCCAGGCGGAGAGCTCTTCCCCCGGACAGACCTGGCAGAGGATGGTCGTCAGCCGCCGCGCGCGGCCGTCCGCATCCTCATCGAAGATCTCCTCGATCAGCTCGTCGCGCAGGGCGTCCTGGTCGTCGAGCCAGTCTTCGAGGTCGTACCAGGCCTCGCTGTCGCTGCTGTCCTCGCAGCGGCCGAGGAGCTGCCAGGCGTCCTCGAGGTCGTCGACGTCGTCCGCCTCGTCGTGGGAACGCAGGAACGCCCGCAGATCGTCGACGTCCTGGCGGTAGGCCCCGACCCGCTCCCGCTGCCCGGCGAGCCAGGCCGGCTCGGCCTCGGCGACGGAGTCCGGCAGGCTGTCGAGGGCCGAGAGCGCGAGCTCGAAGCGCTCTTCGGAGAGGAAGCCGTCGAGCTTCTCCTCGGTCTGGTTGATCAGCCGCTGTCGAGCCCGATGCCAGCGCGGCTCGAGCTCGTCCTCGAGCAGCTCCTCGAGCTCTTTGCGCTCGTTCTCGAGCTCGGGGGCCGCGTTCTTCTCGTCGGCGAGGGCCTCGCGCGCGTCGGCCCGCAGGGCATCGAGCACCTCGTAGGGCGCGCGCCCGGTCGCGAGCTTGCCGTAGCGGTCCATCAGCGTCTCGATCGCGTCGCGCTGCGCGACCTCGTCGGGACCGGGCCCGGTGTCGCGGGTCACGAACCAGATGCCGAACGCGACCGCGCAGAGCGCGACCGCCGCGAGCGGCAACGCCCAGGCCGGGAGGCCCGCCTTCCGCCGCCGCCGCGGACGCTCGCCGCTGCGTCGCACGCCGCGCTCACCGCTCCGCCGCGCCAGGGCCCGCTCCCCACTCCGGCGCGCCAGAGCCCGCTCACCGCTGCGCTTGAGCGGCCGGGCCGGGGTCTTGCCGGAGCGGGTGCGCCCGGTGTGTCGCTTGATCGCGGACGGCGCCTTCGTCACCGGCGCGGGCGGCCCTGCCGGCTCGACCCGCGCGAGGGGCGCGGGCGCGACCCGGACGGGGGGATGCTGCACCGGCTGGCTCAGAGTGACCAGCGCGACCGGCTGCGCCGGGGTCGCCGGCGGCGAGGTGCGCACCGGAGCGGGCGTCGCCGGCGCGGCCGGTCCGACGCTGACCGAACGGACCTGCGCCTGCTGGGGCTGCTCGGCGGGCTTGAGCATCGTCAGCGCCGTCGGCTGGGACGCGAGCCGCTGCAGCTCGGGAATCGCGAGGCCGAGCTCGAGCCTCTTCGCCAGCGTGAGCAACGCGCTCCTCTCGCCTTCGGTCGGGTGGTCGCGGGACATCACGACCAGCGCGGCCAGGAAGGTCGCCTCGGCCTCCTTGCGGCTCCCGGTCGGGTTCTGGCACGCCTGGCCGGTGATGGCGGCGAGCTCCTGGAAGCCGAAGCCCAGGCGGGTCGCGAGGGCCTGGTAGATGCCCGCCCGCACCGGCGTCAGCGCGCGCTCGACCGAGCAGGAGGAGTAGACCGTGGACAGGAGACGCCGGGCGGCGTCGGCGTCGAGGAGAAACTCGTGCATGGATAGATCTCGCTCGCTGGGGGCGTGATCTTAGGTATAAGGCATGGCAGACCGTTGTCCCAAACCGTCGCCCAAATCTCCGCGGGATGTGCCGCGGAAACCGCTTGACAGGCGAGAGTCGCTTCCGGTGCCGGGACGATCCGCCGGAACACGGCGGATCGACTCGTCCGTTGAGAGCACGTTCTCAGGGCCCGGAAAGAGACAGGTCAGGCATTCGGGCGCGCCTGCGGCGCAACTGTGGACACTCGTCTCACACCTCCACCGGCACCAACCTCCGTGCAGGTATGCGTCATTCGCCAACACCACAATTCCTGCCGCATCCGCACCCTCGGGGCTCGACTTCTCCTTTCCGGCCCCTCACTCGCTGAAGACGCCGAGCTGCTTGAGCTGCAGGGGCACCCCGAAGCGGCGGAAGACGACCAGCAGCTCGCGGGTGCGCACCGGCGCCGCGAACCGGATCGCGGCGAGCCGGTTGACCCCGAGGTCGGCCTGCAGGGCCCACTCCTCCTGGCCCTCCACCCGGGCGTAGACCTCGATCTCGCAGGGCACCAGCGCGCGCCGCCGGACGTGCTGGGCGCCGATGCCCGCGACCACTTCCTGCTTGGACAGCACGAGCCGGAAGCCGACCGGTGCATCCTCGGGTCGCATCAGCAGCCCGTCGTCGTTCTCCCGGCGCGCGAGCCGCAGGAGGTCTTCCTCGCCGGGCAGGGACGACTGCAGGGCCTGGACCTCGAGCAGCTGCAGCGCGCCCGCCGCCGCGAACCTGCCGAGCTCGCGCTCGAGCGGCTCGGCGGGGAAGGCGCTGCCGTAGCCGCGCAGACCGCACAGGGTCAGGGCTCCGTCCCCGTGGACCCGGTGGGCGATGAACAAGAGCTCCGCGGCCCGGAACTCCCGCTTGAGCTCGAAGCCGATCACCTGGCGGTCGACGCTGTTGCTCAGCTCGGCGAGCGGCACGAAGCGCTCGGTGTCGGGCTCGCGCGCGAAGACGTACAGCGATCGCGGGCCGCGCGCGCGCTCGAGCAGCCCCTTGACCAGCACGATGCGCTCGAGGGTGACCGGGAGCACGGGCCGCACGCTCCACACGATCGGCTTGCCGCGCGCGGTCCAGTTCGTCAGCAGGTTCCCGTCGCACAGGAACTGGCTGCCGTCATTCTCGCCGTAGGCGGTCACCTCGGCCGACTCGAACAGGTTCCACCCCCAGCCCTCGGGGATCTCGACGCGGCCGTCGGCGAACAGCTGGCTCGCCACCTGGCGCACCTGGGGGAAGGTCTCGAGCTCGTACCAGTCGACCGCGTCGCGCACCGGGCCGCTGTCCGGCAGCCCGACCAGCGGCGTGACCGGCGTGACCGGGGCGGTCTCGGTCGCCGTGCCGAGCACGCCGAGCTCGCCGATCCAGACCGGCATGTTGCTGCGCTGCCCGGCGACGACGACGAGCCGCAGCCGCCGGGCGTTCAACCCGGCGGGGAGCAGGGCGCCGGAGATCGCCTGGTCCTCGAGGAGGCTGACGCACAGGAGCCGCCCGCTCGTCGCGTCCCGCACCTCGACGACGGCGGGCCGGGTCGTCCCCGACCAGGGCGAGCTGCCGTCGAACCGCAGGGCGAGCAGGTCGCGCGCCTCCGGCAGGGTCAGCTCGAGCTGGAAGGGCGGGCGCAGCGACAGCCCGTCGAGGGCGTTGTCGTCGTGCAGCACCGAGCCGTCCTCGCCGCCGGAGACCGCCACGGTCGCCCCCTTCTCGGCCAGCAGGTTGGCGCGCTGCGGCGGCAGCCAGGCCTTCGCGCCTTCCTGGTAGCTGACGACGAAGCTCGACTCCGCCGA
Organism: bacterium; assembly: GCA_030428695.1. The sequence continues at coordinate 7,362 of JAUIEM010000004.1, read as the reverse complement.
GGCCTCGCCGCGCACCGCGCGCACGGTCAACCAGCTCGGCGCCGAGCGCGGCCAGATCTCGTGCTCGAAGCTCGCGCCGAGCTGGGTCACCGTGCTGCCGTCCCAGGTGACCTCGATCACCGCCTCTTCGCCCTCGTCGACCGCCCCGCTGAGGAAGAAGCCGAAGGGCGTCGCGCCGACCGCGACCGCGCGCAGGGCCAGGGCCGGGGGCGTGTACACGCAGCGCAGCACGCGCTCGGTGTCGTCGAGGCCGTCGGCGAGCAGGGTCAGGGTCGTGCTGTTCGGACCGGGCTCGAGCTCCCAGGACAGGGTCACCACCCCGCCGCTGAAGTCGATCGAGCGTCCGCCGAAGGAGACCGCCCGCAGCCGTGCGTCGCTCGAGCGCACGACGATGGCGACCGTCGCGCTGCGCGCCTCCGACGGCGCCTCGAGCTCGAAGGCCAGCGGCGGGCCCTGCTCGACGCCGCCCTGGCGCACGACGCGCACCGAGCGCGTCCCCTTGTTGCCGGCCTCGTCGACGGCGACCAGCTCGAGCAGGTTCTCGCCGGCGCGGAGGGGGAAGTCGCGGGCGAAGACCGGATCGAGGCGCTCGCCGTTGACCGTCACCTCGGCGAGGTGCGGATCGTCCGCCCGCCCGTCGAGCAGCACGCTCGCCGCCTCGGTGTGCTCGCCGTCGAAGGGGGAGAACAGGCTGATGGCGGGCTCGGTCGTGTCGACGATGACCCGCACCGAGTCGAGCGCCGTCGTCCCCTCCATCAGCACGAGCCAGCGCGCCCCCTCGGCCGTGAAGCGCAGGTCGCTCTCGAAGGCCTCGACCCCCCGCGCCATGTCCCAGACCTCGCCGCTGAGGCGGTCCAGGGCCTGCAGGCGGCGCGCCGAGGAGCGCACCCGCAGCCGGGTCTCCTCCCCGACGACCGCACCCGGGCGCGGGGCGAGCACCTCGAGGAAGGGCGGCGGCGGCGCCTCGGGCTCGAACCAGGCGGCGATCTCGGCGCGGAAGGTCCAGCCGAGCGCCCCCGCCCCGAGCACCGCGCACAGGAGCAGCAAGGCGCCGAGCCAGCCGCCGCCGGAGGGAGGCGCGGCGGGCACCGCCAGCGGCTCGCTGGGGGCGAGGATGGTGCGGTCGCTGCTCGTCACCGGGCCCGGCCCGGTCAGCCCCGTCGCCCCGGTCACCCCCGTCACGCCGGCAGGGGGCGGCGCGACGCTCCCGCCGCGCAGGGCCGAAGCGAACTGCTCGGCGCTCTGCCAGCGCTGCTCGAGGTCCTTGCGCAGGCCGCGCTCGACCGCGGCGATCAGGCCGGGCGGGAGCTCGGGGCGCAGGCCGGCCAGGGGCGGCGGCTCCTTGGTCAGGATGGCGTGGATCATCCGCACCCGCGTCTTCGCCCGATGCGGGAGCTGCCCGCTCAACATCCGGTACAGCACCGCCGCGGTGGAGAACAGGTCGCTGCGCGCGTCGACCGCGTCGCCCGCCGCCTGCTCGGGCGACATGTACTCCGGCGTGCCGATCACCATGCCCGGCTGGGAGATCTGCACGTCCCCCTGCTCGGCGACGTCGGACAGCAGCTTGGCGATGCCGAAGTCGAGGACGTACACCCGCGGCGGCCGCCCCTGCGGGCCGGGCGCGACGTGCACGTTCTTCGGCTTGATGTCCCGGTGGACGATGCCCTTGGCGTGCGAGGCGCTGAGCACATCGAGGATCTGCGCCCCGAGCTCGACCGCGAGGCCGGCTGGCAGGGGCCCTTCGCGGCGCAGGTAGTCGGACAGGGACTCGCCCGGCGCGAGGTCCATCACCATGTACAGCACGCCGGTGCCGCGGATCTCGCCGGCGTCGTGCACCGACACCGCGCCCCGGTGGCGGAAGCTGCGCAGCACCCGCGCTTCCCGGAAGAAGCGCTCGCGGATCGAGGCGCTCGCGGCCAGCCCGGGGTCCATGAACTTGATCGCGACCTCGTCGCCGAGCAACAGGTGGCGGGCGCGGAAGACGATGCCCATGCCCCCGCGGCCGAGCTGGTCGAGCAGCTCGTACTTGCCCTCGACGACCTGCCCCGTGCCGAACGGCGCGAGCAGGGGGCTGTCCGTCGGCATGCGCGTCGGCGCGTCCCCGGGGGCCCGCGGCGTCGGCGGCGTGGTCAGCGGCGGGGTCGTCCCCGGATGCGGGATGCCCGGAGGCGCGGTCCCGTACGGCGGCGGCGGAGGCCCCGGATGGGTCCCGCGCGGCGGCGGCACCGTCCCGTACGGCGGACCCGGAGGCGTCCCGTGCGGCGGCGGCACCGTCCCGTACGGCGGACCCGGAGGCGCGCCGTGTGGCGGCGGCGTCCCGCGCGGCGGCGGCGTCCCGGGCGGCACGGGGGTCGTGTAGCCCGGCGGCAGCGGGGTGCGGCCCGTGCTGCGCACGACCGTGCTGCCGCCGCTCATCGTGTCGCCCGCGAAGGTGTTTCCGCCGGACATCGTGCCGTCGGCGGGCGGCCCGCCGTAGACGAAGGTGCGCCCGCACTGGGAGCACAGGCGCGCCCCCGCCAGGTTGGAGGCGCCGCAGCTGCCGCAGCCGATCATCGAGCTCATCGCGCTACTCCGGCGGCTCACACCACAAAGAAGTCATCCGATCGCACCTCGGCGAGCACCAGCTCGGCGCTGCCGATCCGCAGCTGTGAGCCCGGCTCCAGGGGCAGGTTCTCGCCCGCCTGCAGCGGCTCGCCGTTGACGTGCACCCGACCGTCGGGCTGTCCGTAGTAGCGCCCGTTGCGACGGGTCAGCACCAGGCTGTCCGGCTCCGAGCCCGGCAGCCGCACGGCGCAGCGCTCGTCGCATCCGATGCGCAGCTGGCTGTCGAACATCACGTAGCTGTGCTGGGGCCAGTTGTTGCGCCGGGCGAGGACCAGCGCCGGCCGCTCTTCCGGACCCGTGACCTGGCTGAGCTCGAGCTCGAACACCCCCGCGAGCAGCAGGCTGGCGCTCGTCCCGATCTTCCCCTTCGTCCCCCGCGTCAGCGGCGTCTCGTCGAGCACCGTGCCGTAGGCGCTGTGATCCTCGAGCTCGTAGCCGTCGCCGACCCAGCGCACGGTCAGGTGCGAGCCGCTGATCTGCGAGCTCATCTGCCAGTTGTACGGGTCGAGGTCGGGGCTGCGGCAGGGAAGCAGGCGGATCGCGGCCCGGTCGCGGCTGTCGTTGGAGGCGCGGTTGCGGCCGAGGGAGAGCACCTCGCCGTACAGGAAGACGCGGCGCAGGGTACCGTCGCCCTGGCGCGCGGTCAGCTGCGCCTTCGGCAGCGCGCGCGACAGCGAGGTGCTCAGGGTCTGCTGCTGGAACAGCGCCTCGATCAACGCCGAGCAGCTCGCGAAGCGCGCGCCGGGGTCCTTGTTCAGGGCCTGGCGCACCGCCTCGCGCTGGTGCTCGGGCAGCGCGTCGGAGATCTCCTCCGGGAAGAAGGGCACCGGCCCCTCGATGTGCATCTTCGCGAGCAGGGCGCCGCTGCAGTCGGCGTATGGCGGCCGGCCGGCGAGCATGTGGAAGGCGAGGGCGCCGACCGCGTAGATGTCCGCCGCCCGCGAGCGCTCGCCGCGCAGGATGTCCTCGGGGGAGCTGTAGTGCGGCGGGTACTGGGCGACCGTCGCGTCGCTCGGCATCTTCGGCAGCAGGTCGCGGTAGCCGGTGCCGCCGAGCACGACCTGCTGGCGCTCGTCGACGAACACCGTCTCCGGCCGGATCGCCCCGTGGTGCACGCCCCGGGCGTGCGCCGCCTCGAGCGCCTCGCACAGCTCCCGCACCACGCGCAGGGCGCGCGGCACCGGCAGCCGCCCCTGGGCGAGCAGGTCGGCCAGGCAGGTGGCCGGGGGCGGGTCGGTGACGATGTACGGCAGGCCGTGGGCGGTGCCGAGGTCGCGCAGGGCGAGCACGCGGGGATGCGAGAAGGCCGCGAGGCTGCGCCCATGCTCGGAGAAGTGCCGGCCGAGCTCGGCGGTCAGCTTCGGCAGCACCTCGAGCCGGAAGCTCTGCCCGAGGCCGCTGTGCTCGACCGCGTAGCTGAAGCCGACCAGGCCTTTGCCGAGCGCGCGCACGACCCGGTAGCGGTCGAAGTCGGTGCCGGGCTCGATCGAGTGCGGGCTGAGGCTCGCCCCGAGCTCGACCCCTTCCCCACAGAAGGCGCGCAGGGCATCGGCGAAGGCGGCGGCGCTGGGGAAGCGCTCGTCCGGCTGTTTGGCGAGGGCCTTGGCGACGATCGCGTCGAGGGCGTCGGGGACGTCGGCGAGGTCGGCGAGCCGCGGCGGCTTCTTCATGATGTGGGCGACGAGGTAGCCGATCGCGTTGTCGGCGGAGAACGGCGCCTGCCCGGCGATCAGCCGGAACAGCAGCACGCCGACCGAGTACAGGTCCGAGCGCGCGTCGACGGTCTTCGCGTCGGCCTGCTCGGGGCTCATGTACATCGGGGTGCCGAGCACCTGCTGCTCGGCGGTCAGGTGCTGGGCCTGGGGGTCGCCCTGCAGCACCTTGGCGATGCCGAAGTCGAGGACCTTGACCGCGTCCTCGCCGTCCTCGGCGGAGACGAAGATGTTCGCCGGCTTGATGTCGCGGTGGACGATGTCGAAGTCGTGGGCGATCTGCAGGGCGTCGAGCACCTTGACCACGATGCGGCAGGCGCGCTCGATCGGCAGCTGACGCTCGCTCTTCAGGACGCTGGCGAGCGGTTCCCCCGGACACAGGTCCATCGTGTAGTAGAGGATGCCCCCGGTCACGTCGAAGTCGCGGACGACGACGATGTTCGGATGCACGAGCTGGGTGGTCAGCGAGAACTCGCGCTGGAAGCGGATCCGCACCTGGGGATCGGCGGCCAGACCGGCCTTCATCACCTTACAGGCGAAGCGTCGACCGGGCAGCCGCAGGTGCTCGACCTCGTACACGGTCGCGAAGCCCCCCTTGCCGAGGGGGCGGATGACGCGGTACTTGTCGGCGATGGTCTCGCCCGCTCGCAGGCCTTTCGCCACGCTGTTCTCCTCTCGCGCCCGCCGGCGCGCGCCCCACAGGGTAGCAGATCGGCGCCACGCGGTGCACCCTAAGGGCCTGTCAGGAAACAAATGCTTGCTCTCGCTGGCCCTCGCCGCCGCTGGCTGCGTCGCTCGTCGCCCGAATACAGCCCGTATGCGAGCTCCTCGCTCCTTGCCAGCGACGACGATCCCTCACCGAGAACAAGCATTTGTTCCCTGACAGGCCCCTTGCAGACGAAGCGACAGCGCGCGGATTCAACCCGCTGTGTCGAACGGGTTCCGACGCGCGGCTACATCACGTCCGTGATGCTCTGGAAGTAGCCCGCGTAGAAGGCGATGATGCGGTAGCCGATATAGGTCGCCACCCCGAGGTAGGCGCCGATGGAGACGCCCGCGGTCAGGCCCCGGAGGGCGGTCTTCGCCCGCTCCCGCGCCAGGCGCGCGGTGCGCTGCAGTGAGCCGGCGATGTCCCCGGTCGTGTCCGCGATCGCGATGCCCTGGCCCAGCCCGCCGAGCTGCGGCTCGGAGGCGAAGGCCACGGGCAGGCTCTCGCCGTCGACGAGCAGCTCGGCCGCCCGCTCCGCCGCGCCGCCGATCGCCCGGTTGCCGGTTGCCGCGCCGGCCTGGGCGAGGGCCTGCGAGTAGAGCAGCCCGGCCTCGACCAGCGACACGAAGCCGTCGAGCAGCTCGGCGATCGCGAGCCGGCGCAGGCTGCTGCCGAGCGCCGGCACCCGCAGCAGGAAGGCGTCAAAGCCCTCGGCCCCGGCGCGGCTGCGGGTCAGCGCCCGGACGCCGAGGACGGCCAGGCCGACGCTCCCGTACATCACGAACAGCACGAGCAGGCGCGCCTGCGCCCAGCCGAGGAAGCTAGGGAAGGCGATCCCGCCGCCGCCGCTCTCCGGCCAGGGGAACAGGATCGCCAGGTGCAGGAGGAAGAGCGGGTAGGCGAGCGCCATCCACAGGCTGCGGACGGCCTTGCGCTTCTCGTCGAGGCGCTCGCTCGCCGCCAGGCACGCCTCCGGCAACCGTCCCGAGGCCTCCCCGGCGGCGAGGTGGGCGAGGTCGATGGCCGCGAAGGGGCCGCCCGCGAGCTCGAAGGCCTCGGCCAGGCTCGTCCCCCCTGCAAGCTCGGCGCGGGCCTCCCCGAGCTGGCGTTGATGGACCAGGGGCAGGGACGGCGCGTCGAGCATCTCGAGGGCCTGCAGGGGCCCGATGCCGGCGCGGAACAGCTGCTCGAGCTGGGCGAGCAGCTCGGCGCGCAGGCGGAGCGAGGCGGTGCGGGAGGTCGACAAAAACGGGACTCCTGTCATCGCGACGGGAGTCCCTACATCTAGACTTTCGAGGGCCGTTCGGCAAGCGGCCTCAGGCGGAGCTCAGCCACCAGCTGCCCTGGCGCTCGGCGTGCACCTGCTCGACGGGGAAGTCGGTCGCGACCGGCCCCGGAGCCGGGCGTTCCATACGGCGGGTGCGGCGCTCCCAGCCCTTGTCCTGGAGCATCTGCGTCAGGGTCTCGTTGAAGGCGTGGATGTCGGCCGGCCGCTGCCAGGGATAGAGCGCGAGGCAGGAGTGCACGAAGCGGTCGAGCGTGCGGGAGACCCGCGGGTTGAACGACCGCACCGAGGGCGGCGGGGTCGTCTGCATCTGCACCGCGACCTCTTTGCGGCTGCCGCGGAAGTGGGGCTGGCCGGTCAGGAGGTAGTACAGCAGCGCGCCGGCGACGTACACATCGGAGCGCTCGTCGAGGTCCTCACCGAGGGCCTGCTCAGGGGAGAAGAAGGGCGGCCGCACGCGGTGCGCCAGGCCGACCTCGCTCGGGATCTCGCCGAGGTCCATCACGACGCGCTCGACGAGGCCGAAGACCAGCCCGCCGGTCGGCGGCAGGAACAGCGACGCGGGGTCGAGGCCGGCGTGGACGATGCGGCGGGCGTGGCTCTCGGCCATCGCCTGGCCGACGCACAGGGCGAGCTCGATCGCGGCCGGGCCGGTCAGCCGCCCGCACTGGCGGACGAGGCGCTGCACCGAGGGACCGCCCGGGTCGGCGATGATCGCGTAGAGCAGGCCGTCCTTGCAGCCCCGGGCGAGCACGACCTGGGTCCACGGGCAGCGGACGCGGTCGAGCAGCTCGACCTGGCGCAGGAAACGCCGACGCACGTCCTCGTCCTCGACCGCGGACGGCGGCAGCAGGGCGACGCGCAGGTGCTGGCCCTGCGGATGGATGCCGAGGAACAGCCAGCACAGCGGGCTCTTCGAGACCAGGTGGCCGATCTCGACGCCGGCGAGGCGCCGTCCGACCCAGTCCGCGGGGGAGGAGCGCTCCCACAACCGGCGCGGGAGGCTGCCGGTGTCGACGGGGTCGCGCTTCGGCAGCGCTTCCTCGAGCATT